>JAADDR010000059.1 GCA_013153865.1 Chlorobiota bacterium
ACCGACCTTAACAAAATATTTACGGCAGCCGGAGACAGCAAAAAACACAAAGAATTTCTGCCCGAAAAATTCTTAGCCGAATTAAACAACCTTGCCGAAACAGAACTTTTCGATTTAAGCGAAAAACTTATAAACATATTTAACCTTACCGATAAAAAAGAAGAATTTGCATACTTACAAGCATTTCAAAACACAATCTCTGAATTTTCCGAAAAAAAATATTCCGGATTAAACGAATTTCTCGAATATTGGGAAGAAAAAGGAAAACAAACGGCACTTAAAATATCTGACAAAACAGATGCCGTTAACATTCTCACTATACACAAATCAAAAGGACTCGCATTCGACACGGTAATAATTCCTTATACAAATTTCAATCTCAACCACAAAGGAAATAATTCACCGATATTATGGTCAAAACCGGATAAAGCTCCGTTTAATACAATTGATCTGCTGCCGGTAAAATATTCTTCTAATTTGGCTAAAACAATTTTCAGAACAGATTATTTCAACGAAATGCTGTACTCTCATACCGATGCCTTAAACCTCATTTACGTTGCCTTTACGCGTGCCGAAGAAACACTTATAATATTTGCCCCCGAATACAAAAAACAAAAAAAAGAAAAAACAATTCCCGACACGGGCAAAGCCCTTTTTTATGCCGTAACACAAAAAAATACGGCAGAGCGGGAGAGAGGCATTAACCTTAACGAATACTACAACCCCGACACAAAAACTTTCGAAATATCGGATAACTCCGCAATACAAAAAAACAAAAAAATACAACCCGAAGACAAATATATTTATCCCGAAAACAAATACCCCAACAACAACTGGCATAAAAAACTTTCAATAAAACTAAGTTCAGAAGATTTTTTTATAGAAAGCATCGAAAAAATAGAAGAAAAAGTAAACTACGGAACACTTATGCACGGTATATTTCAAGAAATAATTACCGAAAAAGATATAGACAAAGCCGTTGACAAAAAATACATTGACGGACTCTTAAATTCCGAAGAAAAACAAACCGTAAAACAAAAAATAAAAAATGCCCTGTCCGACGAAAAAGTAAAATCATGGTTCGACGGAACTTGCAAAGTCCTGAACGAAGACGCATTACTTACCGAAAAAGGAAACATCAAAATACCCGACAGAGTTATGATTTGCGACAACAAACTTATTGTCATAGACTTCAAATTCGGAAAACACCGTAAAAAATACATAACCCAAATATCGGAATACAAACAACTGCTGGAAAACCTTTACAACATGCCGGCAGAAGCATTCCTCTTTTACCCCGAAGAAAATAAAATCATTGAAGTATAAGACTTTTACTCAAATTCATTTTTTTATTAAAAATATATTCGATTTTCTCATAAAATATAACTATTTTAGCCGTTCGTTTAAAAAAACAAATACAATTTAAATACACTGAATATTAACGACTTATATAAAATATGGAAGAATTGGCAAAGATAATCCCCGTAAACATAGAAAAAGAAATGAAATCGGCATACATAGACTATTCCATGTCCGTTATCGTTTCACGCGCTTTGCCGGATGTCAGAGACGGTCTTAAACCCGTACACAGACGAGTATTATTCGGCATGAAAGAACTGGGATTATTTTCAAACAAAGCACACAAAAAATCTGCAAGAATAGTAGGAGAGGTACTCGGAAAATACCATCCGCACGGCGACAGCTCCGTATATTTTACAATGGTTCGCATGGCTCAAGAATGGTCTATGAGATACACTCTTGTTGACGGGCAGGGAAACTTCGGCTCGGTTGACGGCGACAGTCCGGCTGCAATGCGTTATACAGAAGCAAGACTCAAAAAAATAGCGGAAGCAATGCTCGAAGACATAGACAAAGAAACCGTTGACTTTCAACTTAACTTCGACGATACAATTGAAGAACCTTCCGTACTGCCGGCAAGAATACCTAACCTGATTATAAACGGAGCATCAGGTATTGCCGTAGGTATGGCTACAAATATGGCTCCTCATAATTTGTCAGACACAATAGATGCCATAGTCGCATATATCGACAATAACGACATAGAAACAGACGAACTGATTAAAATAATAAAAGCTCCGGATTTCCCCACCGGAGGCTCAATATACGGTTACCAGGGAGTTATTGACGCATATAAAACAGGAAGAGGACGAATAGTCATGAGGGCTAAAGCACATATCGAAACAAAGCCCTCGGGTACAGAACAAATTATTGTTACGGAAATACCGTATCAGGTTAACAAAGCAGCATTAATAGCCAAAGTTGCAGACCTGGTAAACAACAAAAAAATAGACGGAATTTCCTACGCAAACGACGAATCAGACAGAAACGGAATGCGTATCGTATTTACACTGAAAAGAGATGCAATCGCAAATGTCGTACTCAATAAACTCTATAAATACACGGCATTACAAACTTCTTTCAGCGTTAACAACATAGCTCTCGTTAACGGAAGACCGCAAATGCTGAATCTGATCGGACTTATCTCAAACTATGTAGACCACAGGCACGATGTCGTACTCAGAAGAACTAAATTCGAATTAAGAAAAGCCGAAGAAAGAGCACACATACTCGAAGGACTTATAATCGCATCCGACAATATCGACGAAGTTATTAAAATAATTCGCGCCTCCGAAAGCCCCGCCGAAGCCAAAGAAAAACTTCAAGAACGATTTAAACTCAGCGAAATACAAGCCGGAGCAATAGTTGACATGAGACTGAGACAACTTACCGGATTAGAACAAGACAAGCTGAGAGCCGAATACGAAGAACTTGTAAAAACCATAAAACGTCTCAAAGAAATTATAGAAAATAAATCTTTGAGAATGGAAATAATAAAAAACGAACTGCTCGAAATAAAAGAAAAATTCGGAGACGAAAGAAAAACCGAAATTATTTACTCATCAGCGGAATTTAACCCGGAAGACTTTTATGCCGACGACGAAGTTCTTATCACAATCTCTAATCTCGGATACATAAAAAGAACAGACTTATCAGAATTTAAAACCCAAAACAGGGGAGGTAAAGGCTCAAAAGGAAGTACGGCAAGAAACGAAGACTTCCTCAGACACATGTATGTGGCAACAATGCATAACTGGATGCTGTTCTTTACCGAAAAAGGAAAATGCTTCTGGCTTAAAGTTTACGATATTCCCGAAGGAAGCAAAACATCCAAAGGAAGAGCAATACAAAACATAATAAATATAGAACCCGACGATAAAGTTACGGCATATATGAAAGTACGTACACTTAACGACGAAGATTATCTTAATAACAACAACATAATTTTTGCAACCAAAAACGGAACAATTAAAAAAACTCTGCTCGAAGCATTCTCCCGCCCGAGACAAAACGGAATTAACGCAATAACAATTAACGAAGGCGACAGACTTATTTCCGCAAAACTTACAAACGGAAGCAACGACATAATGCTTGCCGCAAGAAACGGAAAAGCAGTAAGATTTAAAGAAACCGATGTAAGAAATATGGGACGGACAGCCGCAGGTGTAAGAGGCATAAGATTAGATAAAGGCGACGAAGTTATAGGAATGATATGCCTTGAAAACAATAACGAAGAACATGTTCTCGTTGTATCCGAAAACGGTTACGGAAAAAGATCCCTTCTCGAAGATTACAGAATTACCAAAAGAGGAGGAAAAGGAGTTAAAACTATTAATATAACCGAAAAAACCGGCAAACTTATTGCAATTAAAAATGTAAAAGACGGCGACGATTTAATGATTATAAACAAATCGGGGCTTACAATAAGACTCAGCGTCGATACAATTAGAGTTGCGGGAAGAGCAACACAAGGCGTAAGACTAATTAAAATAAAAGAAGGCGACAGCATAGCCTCAGTCGCAAAAGTTGACAGAAGCGAAGATATCGAAAACGAAATAAAAGAAGACGATACAAAAAACGAAAATAATTCGGAAAACAATAAAACTTCCGAAAATAAAACCGAATAATATCGAATTAATAAATTAAAATTTAAAAAAATGAAGAAAACGGCAACAATTTTTATGTTGATACTTTTTACGGGGACACTTTTTGCACAAGAAGGACCTACATGGGAAGGTCTTAAAAAGCAAAAAGCAAAAAGTGATGCCGAAATCACAAACCCTAAAAAAAGTTCAAACCCGAAAACATGGACCAAACGCGCTAAACTCTATTATGACATCTCAACCTTTGTTACCGGCGGATTGTATAAAGGAATGCCCGCACACGGAAACGGTTTCCAAAATGCTGAACTGATGGTCGGAAAACCGGGTAAAATTTTACAAGAAGGAGATTACGAAGTTTGGGTCTATAACCGTAAAAAACTTTATTTTAAAAACGGTGCTTTAGATCACTGGGAACAAACTGAGTTTATAGACAAAGACGCTCTTAAAAAATCGGCTGAAGCACTTCTTAAAGCCGTAGAACTCGACGAAAAAGGCACTCTCAAAAACAAAGCTTCGTTTAAAGATTTAAACGCATTAATTAAAACCGCCGTTATAAATCAAGCTATCGAAAAATACAACTCTAAAGATTTTGATAACGCTTACAATCTGATGGATTACGGATACAAACTCTGTAACCTGCCTAAAAACGAATCGGATACGGCATATAATGCAAATCAAATTCAATATTTCGAAGGAGTAATCGCCTATAAAGCAAAAAAATACGATGCCGCAAAAAAACATTTCGAAAAAAGCATTAAAGACGGCTATCAACCCGGTATATCGTATCACTATTTGGCAGACTCTTACGCAGCATCCGGCGACAGTGCGGCTTTTATAGCAAAAGTTAAAGAAGGTTTCGAAAAATACCCCGACGAAGAACAACTCATTATAGACCTGATAAATTATTACATGGTTAGGGGAGAAGCTGATAAAGCCGTAGAATACATCGATTTAGCAATACAAAAAAATCCGGACAATCCTTCTTATTATTCCGCAAAAGCTACAATATTCGATAACAGAACCGAAAATATACTTAAAGAATACATCAGTTACATGGATAAAGCTTACGAATATAAAAAAGAAGCTTTCCGTAACCGAAATAACCCGTCTTTAAAAGCTGCCTCTCTCAAAAAACGCGACGAAGCACTGAATAAAGCAAACAAACTGATGAATCTGTATCTTGAAAATCTGGATAAAGCCGAA
>JAADDR010000055.1 GCA_013153865.1 Chlorobiota bacterium
TAAAGTGTATCGTCTATAAGCATTTTTACTTTGCATATGCCTTGAGTGTTTTTTACGAAATTCAGATAATCGTCGGCATTAAAGGCAATACCGAAATCACCTTTTGTTCTTATTATTCCGGGGATGTAATATTTTCCGTTTTTATAATAAGGTTTAAATATTTGTTTTTCGTATTTGTTGTTTATTGATGCATTTTTTTTCAGAGGAACTGCTTCTACGGCAAAAACTCTCGGTTTTATTTTGTCTGTTATTTTAAGATTAAAAAATTCCGGATTAACGGGTATGTCTTTTTCGGATTTTCTTATTTCGAAATGGACGTGCGGTCCGTATGACCTGCCGCTGTTTCCCGCATATCCTATCAAATCGCCTTTTTTTACTTTGAATTTTGAAGAATCGGGATAATCGGTAATTTCGAATTGCCCTTGCTCGTATTGTAAGTTTGTGATATAAGTTTCTATGTCTTTTCTGAATTTTTGCATATGCCCGTATAATGTTCTCATTCCGCATAAGTGGTCTATATACAGTGAGTTACCGTATCCGTCGGCGGATTTTCGTATTCTTGAAATAAAACCGTCTGCGGCTGCATATACCGGAATGCCTTCGAACGGCACTTTAATATCTATACCCGAATGAAAATGGTTTGTTCTTATTTCTCCGAAATTTCCTGCAAGGCGCATAGGTATATTTACCGGAGGACGAAAATAATTTTTATCGTATTTTTGCGGGAAAGCAAGTGTAAACGAAAATATTAATATAAGCAATATGTTAAATCGCATATTTTTATTAATCTTGTATTTTATTTGAAACTTGCAAAATTATCTTATTTTATGATTAAACGAAATATAATACTTCTGTTTTTGGGCTTATTTGTTCAAACTTCGTTGAGTTCTCAGACTGTTGTCGAGCAAAGTCCGGTAAATTGGATGACTATTGAACAGGCTGACAGTTTATTCGATAAAAATCCGAAACCGATGTTAATAGATGTTTATACGGATTGGTGCGGTTGGTGTAAATATATGATGCAAACTACTTTTGCAAGTAAGGGAATTGCCTCTTATATAAATCAAAATTTTTATCCGGTAAGGTTTAATGCAGAAACTTCAGATACCGTTAATTATCAGGGCAGGGTATATGTTAATAACGGAAAGGGAAAACGTCCGAAGCATGATTTTGCGGCATTTATTTTAAACGGCAGATTTTCTTTTCCTACGATAGTTTTTTCTGACAGAAACAGACGTTTTTATCCGATTCCGGGTTACAGAGATATTAAAGGTATTGAACCTTTGCTTGTTTATTTTGCCGAAGATATAAATGTTAATGCGGTATATTCCGATTGGGAACGTTTATATAAATTTTCTTATCCTGATGTTTATAAAGAGGATATTTTAAAGATTGATTCAGCATATATTCCTGATACAAGCGGTGTTGTGAGATGGTATGGATTAAAAGAGGCATCGGATTTATGTTTGAAATATAAAAAACCTTTGTTGATTTATTTTTATACGGATTGGTGTCAATCTTGCAAAATCGAAGAATATATTGTTTTTAAGAATCCTGTTACGGCTGATTTAATGAACAATAAGTTTTATTGTGTTAAGATGAATGCGGCAAGTACCGACGACGAGATTTTATTCGGTGATTTATTTAAAGGAACGGGACGGGGCAGACCACATAATTTGACATATGCGTTATTGAAACAGAGTTTTAAATTTCCGGCTTTTGTTTTTATCAGTCCGAATAAGCAAAAATTAAACGAAACACACGGTTTTTTGCTTCCGCATCAGCTTGAGAGTGTTTTGAATTATTTTGCCGGCGGAGAATATGCGGTAAAATCATTTGATGAATTCTTAAAAACTTTCAAGAGTAAGATAAAACATTAAATTTTTCAGCGGTTATTTTTTTCAAAAGTTTTTTTTCGTTTAATGGTTTCGGCTTCTATAAATATGCGATTAACTGCCGGAATTTCCGTTTTTATTTTGCTTTCGATGCGGTCAATCGTTTTTTCTATTTCGTCGGCTACCAAGTCGTCTTTAAAATTAACGTTTAAATTTACCAATACGTCTTCCGGACCGAAAAATAAAGTTAAAGGTCTTTTATAAGCCGTAACGTTTTCGTCGTCGAAAAGTATTTTGTTTATTTTTTGCACGTCTTTTTCGGGTAGTCCTTCTCCTATGAGTAAACTTTTGCATTCTAGGGCAAAAAATGTTGATACTCCGAGTAATAATATTCCTATAAGTACAGATCCTATTCCGTCAAAATAAACAATACCCGTAATTTGTTCGGCAGTAAGACTTAACAGTGCTATTATCAGACCTGTAATTGCGGCGGAATCTTCTATTACCACGGCAGCTGTAGAGGTGTCTTTGGTATCTGTAAGAGCTTTATAAAAAGATGCTTTTCCTCTTGTTTTATTAAATTCTTTTAAACCTACTCGTAATGCAGAACCTTCGAATATAATTGCTAAAATTAATACGGCATAGTTCCATACGGGGTCGGTAATTTCTTTTGGGTGCATTATGTGTATAACCCCTTCGTACAGAGCTACTCCTCCTCCCAATGCAAATATCAATACTGCGACAATAAAACTCCAGAAATAAATTTCGTTTCCGTATCCGAAAGGATGTTTTTCGTCGGGCGGACGTTTGCTTTTTTTAATTCCCAGAAGGAGCAGGATACCGTTGCCGGTATCAACAAGCGAGTGTATTCCTTCCGAAAGCATGGAAGACGAACCCGTAAAAGCTGCAGCTATAAATTTGCTGACGGCAATTGCAATGTTGGCAGCTATTGCTCCCATAACGGCTTTATTTGAAGATCCGGACATAATTTTTTTTTATTCGTTCATGATTTTATAGAGAGAATCTAATTTCGGGACAAGGATAATTTCTATTCTGCGGTTTTTTTGCCTTCCGGTTTCCGTATTATTGTCTGCCGCCGGTTTATGCATTCCTCTTCCCGAGGCCGTAATTCTTGAAGGTTTTATATTTGTGTTTTTTGTTAAAATATCAACAACCGATAAAGCACGCTCGGTGCTTAATTTCCAATTATATTTATCGGGTCCGGTGTTATCTGTGTGACCTTCAATCAAAATTTCCGTATCAGTGTTTTTTTCGAGAATTTTACCGAGTTTTATCAGGGCTTCTTTACCGCGTTTGTCAATTTCGGAACTTCCGGTTTTAAACATCAGCTTTTCTTCCATGGCAACATAAACTTTTCCGTCTTTTAAGTAAACATTAAGTTCCGAGTTGTCAAAACTTTTGAGAGCATCATTAATTATATTTTTGAGTTTATTGACTTCGGCTTTGTTTTTTGCTATCATTTTTTCGAGTGATGCAAGTCTTTTCTGTTTTTCTTCAAGAGATGTTCGCAAAGAATCTATTTCTTTTGATTTTATTTCTTGCTCTTTTGTAAGCCGTTTTATAAGTTCCATTTTTTTATTTAAACGAGCTTCTGTTTCGTTTAATATTTTTTGTTTTTTATTGTATTCGTTAAGTGCGTTTGCCAGTGAAGAACTTAAATGACTTGTATCTTTTGATAATTTTCCGGTTTCAATAATTAAAGAATCTATTATGTTTTTATTTCTGCTCAGCGAGTCTTCGTATGCTTGTTTTTGCTTTTTGCAGTCATAAATAGTTTTGTCTATAACGTATTCCGACGAATCTTTTATTTTTTGATTTTCGGCATATAAATTATCATATTTTTTTTTAGAAACCAAACAGGAAGGTATCAATAATAAAACCGTAAACCCGAGAATCACTATTTTTCGCATATAATTTATTTTTTTTGCAAATGTAAAAAAAGATTGCCGTAACGACAATCTTTTATAACTGCGGTTTGTTAGATAATGCATATTTTTCAGTCGTTACTGTCGGGGTTAGTAAGCATAGCTTCTATTTTCTCGTCATCAATACAATTTATTTCATTGTTTATATTATCAAAAGTTCTCAGTAAATTATTTGATAATTGTCTTAATACTTCGGCATAATTTCTTAACATTTCGCGATTTTTTTTCTCTACGCTTTTTTTAGTTAAAAGATTTCCTTTTTCCATGTTTTGCATAAAGTGATATAAATCTTCTCCTATTTTATGAAACTCTTCGTGGTCTGTCATTAATGTATGGGCTGACTTAAGATGATAAATAATTTGACCGTTTTCCGCAATCATTTTTCCGCAAGCACAATCGGTATGTTTTACGGGAGTAAGATTTTCGTTAATATCAAGACCTTTAAATTTTGCTTCCGCATAATGTACCCATTTGAGATGTTCTGTTTTTATTAAATCTAATTTAAGTAAGAGTTCTTGTTTCTTTGTCATAATTGTAATGTTTTGGTAACAAAAAAAATATTTTTTGCTAAAAAAGCGGATGAAATAGGGTTAGCAAAAAGTTAACAAAAATTGTTCGATTGTTTCGTTTAAAAAAACTTTATACTAAAATCTAAAAAGTTATCTTTGCCGTTCAAATTATAAAAAGTAAATTTGGAATAATGGGACAAACAATTATTGAAAAAATTATAGCAAATCACTCTAAATACGATACGGTAAAGCCGGGTGATATTGTTGATATAGAGATAGACGTGAGAGCTGCCCGAGATTTCGGCGGTCCTAATGTTGTTAAGCATTTCAGAGATTATGATTTAACTGTTGACGACGTATCAAAAACTTTTTTTACGTTTGATACAAATCCTACGGGCTCAGACCAAAAATATGCGGTTAATCAGCATATATGCCGACAATTTGCAAGAGAACACGGTATAAAAGTGTTCGATATAAATCACGGTATAGGAACTCATACTTTTATAGAGGAAGGACTTGCATATCCGGGAGTTACTGCGCTTACTACCGACTCCCATGCAAACATATTGGGTGCCGTGGGTGCGTTCGGGCAAGGTATGGGAGATAAAGATATGGCAGCGGCTTTCAGTAAAGGAAGCATTTGGTTTAAGGTACCTAAATCGGTGAAGATAAATTTTAAAGGAAAACGCCCGGAAGGTATAACGGCTAAAGATATAGTTTTAAATCTTTTAAATCGTTTCGGCGCAAACGAACTTTTAGGATATTCGGTAGAACTTTACGGAGAAGAGACGGAAAAAATGACTCTTGACGAACGTATTACCGTAGCTTCAATGGGAACGGAGATGGGAACAGTTATAATTATGTTTCCTCCCGATAAAAAAATACTTGATTATTGTTCCGTGCGTGCAGGTAAACCCGTTGAGGGTGTTTATGCCGATGATGATGCGGAATATGAACATGTTTACGATATTGATATAAGTAAATTTAAACCTATGATGTCGCTTCCGGGAAAGCCCCATGATACGGTGAATATCGTTGAAGCGGAAAAAGTTAAGATAGATTCTGCTTTTATAGGTTCTTGTACTAACGGACGTATTGAAGATATGCGAGAAGCTGCAAAAATATTGAAAGGCAGAAAAGTTGCTCCGGGTGTGGTCCTTAAAATAGTGCCTTCTACCGATGCGGTCTGGCAGCAAAGTCTTGACGAAGGTATAATAAAAATATTTAAGGATGCGGGAGCATTAGTTTCTAATGCGGGATGTGCCGGATGTGCGGCAGGACAAGTAGGGCAGAACGGTCCCGGAGAGATAACCGTGAGTACGGGAAACAGAAACTTTCCGGGAAAACAAGGAAAAGGAAGTGTTTATTTAGCTTCTCCTTCTACGGTTGCAGCTTCGGCGGTTGCCGGATATATTACTACGGTTGATAAAATTCCCGAAAAACCGGAAGTGTTTACTCCCGAAGAAAAACAAAAGAAAATTGAAAAAGCCGTAAAATCCGAGAAGAAAACAGAAGAAAAACCTATGTTCGCAGAAGGCAGAGTTTGGTATATACCCGTAGATGACATTGATACGGATATGATATTTCATAATCGTTATCTTGCAATTACGGATATTGACGAAATGGGGCAATATACTTTTGATAACCTTAAAGGATATGAAGATTTTGCCAAAAAAGCAAAACCCGGTGATATAGTTTTAGTACACAAAAATTTCGGTGCCGGAAGTTCCAGACAGCAAGCGGTAGATTGTTTTAAATCTTTGGGAATAGGTGCTGTTATTGCCGAAAGTTACGGGGCAATTTACGAACGAAATGCCGTAAATGCAGCGTTTCCGATTATAACTTATAAATCTCTTGAAGGTCTTGATTTAGAAGACGGAGATATTTTAAGAGCGGATTTTATGACCGGAGAAATTAAAAATATAACTAAAGGAACGGTAATATATGCGGAACCGTTTTCCGAAGTCCAAGCCGAAATTTATCGTAACGGAGGTTTGTTTTAGTTTGAAAATAGTTTTGAAATATTATCTTTGCAGCAAAATAATTATTTAAACACATATAAAATATAATATGAAACGATTATTCTCAATTTTAAGTTCTGCGGTATTAATTATCGCTTCAGTTTTTTTATCTGATTGTAAAAACGAAAATACCGGAAACGGTGCCGCAGCAGGCGGTAATACAGGGTCGTTTAAAGTTGCCGTAGTTAAAACCGATACATTAGCCGAAGTTTACGAATATTATAACGATTTGCAAACTGAATTGATGCTTGAACAACAAGATAAAGAAGCAGATTTAAGTGCCCGGTATAAATCATTGCAAACCAAATTTTTAAAAATACAACGCGATTTGCAAAACAGAATGATAACTCCTACTTCCGCTAAAAAGAAACAAGAACAATTAGCATTGGAACAACAAAAATTACAACAAGATCAGCAGAACTATCAAGCTGAAATGATGGATAAATCTCAAAAAATGACTTTGCAGATTCTTGACAGCATAAAAAATTACCTGAAAATATATAATAAAGATCATAATTACGACATGATTCTTACAAGCGATACTCTCGGAACAAACATATTGTTATATGATAAAGCAATGGATATTACTTCCGATATCGTAAAAGGTCTTAATAAACGTTACAGGGAAGCAACGGGTAAAAAAAACGATGAAAAAGAAAATTAATTTAATAAAAAAATGAAATAAGTGCCGCATAAAGCGGCATTTTTTGTAAAATGGCTTTTGCAGATACATATTTCAAAAGATTTAATACCGGAAAAATTAATATCTCTGAAAAACCCGCAGAGGATTTGTTTTTAAGTATTGTAGTCCCGGCTTATAACGAGCCCGAATTGTGCAAATCTCTTATGTCTCTGAAAAGATGCATTCCGGCGAACGGCTCGGTCGAAGTTTTGGTAATAATAAACTCCGGAGAAAATACAAACGAAGATGTTATTTCTAAAAATCGCGCAACATTCGAAAAAGCTTTAAAATTTGCAAAAAAAAATAATACCGGCAAATTGAGATTTTATATCTTAAATTTCGAAAACTTACCCGCAAAATCGGCAGGAGTGGGAACTGCCCGCAAAATCGGAATGGACGAAGCATTAAGGAGATTTAATTTTTTGAATAAACCGCAGGGTATTATTGCAGGATTTGATGCCGATGCAGAAGTTTCGGAAAATTATCTTAAAGAAATCGAGACATATTTTACAACAAAACCGGAAATTAAAGCCGCTTCAATATATTTTGAACATCCGGTTGAAGGTAAAGAATTTCCGGAACATATTTATCGGAATATAATTAATTACGAACTGCACTTACGTTATTTTGTAGAAGCACTGAGAATTGCAGATTTCCCGTTTGCATACCATACGATAGGCTCAGCATTTGCCGTAAGAGCCGGGGTATATGCGGCACAAGGCGGTATGAATCGCAGAAAAGCAGGAGAAGACTTTTATTTTTTACAAAAAATAATACCTCTCGGAAATTACGGAGAGATAAATACCGCCGAAGTAATACCTTCGCCGAGAATATCCGACAGAGTTCCTTTCGGAACAGGTGCGGCAATATCAAAGATGATTAAAAATAAAACATCGGATTTCGGAACATATGATTTTGAAATTTTTCTGACACTTAAAAAATTCTTTAATGCAGCACCGAATTTTTTCGACGGTTTTTCATATACCGAAGATATTCCCGAAATTATTAAAATATTTCTCGAAAAAAATAAATTTGACGAAGCATTTGCGGAAATAAAAAGAAACAGTCCCGACATAAATATTTTTACCAAGCGTTTTTTTGGTTGGTTTAATGCTTTCAGGATTATAAAATTTTTGAACTTCGCACACGAAACATACTGCAAAAAACAAGCGGTATATTCGCAAGCACTTAAATTACTGAAATATAAATATCCCGAAATAAAGTTGCCGGTAAGCGAAAAAGAAACATTATTTTTGTATCGTAATATTCAGAAAAAAGACTTTAACTTATGAAACATTACTTTATCTTTTATATCCTGATTATCGGAATGTATATATCCGGTTGCAGCGGCAAAACCGAAAACATAAAAGTGCTTACGCATTTATACGAAGAATACCGAAACGGAACAATCAGCGAGTGCGAGTGCAACGGACAACACGTTTTTGTTGCCGGTATAAATGCATACGATGCCGGAAGCGTTATATATGACCTTAAAGGAAATATTATTACAAGATGCGATAATTCTTTTGAAGCCCCTGACAGTTTGTGCTTAAATTTGAAAAATTGCCGGACTGTTTACAGAGTAAAAAATAATATTTGGGGACTCCCGCCCGTTAATGAATATAATCTCGGAAAATAACACTTGACATCTTGATGCCTTTGCCTGTAAGGTTATAATAAAAAATGTCCGGATACTCTTTTCGATAAAAATAATTTTTTCTGCACAACCTGCTGAAGCATGCGTTGATATTGTTGTTTCGGTAATTTGGTATTTCTTTACCGTAAAAAATTTCACCTCTTTTTATAAATTAAATTTTTTTACTCTGAAATCTTTTTGTTTATTTGCACCGAGAGAGTGAATATTCACACACATTTTAAACTTATGTTTGAAGGACTGACAGACAGACAAAAAGAAATCATAAAAGTATCTTTGGAAATAATATCGGAAAAAGGTATTCAAGGATTAACAATAAAAAACATAGCCGTTAAAACAGGTACGGTTGAATCTGCCGTTTACAGGCATTTCTCCGGAAAAATTGACATCCTGCATGCCGTTCTCGACATAATTAAGAAAAATTCTCTTCCCGAAACATATAAAGATGATACAAATACCGTAACTCAGATAGAACAAACATTAAGAAGTCATTTTAAAACATTTGATTCTTTTCCGGCATTGGTAGCGGTATTTTTTTCGGAAGACATGTTCCAAAGTAATAATATTTTGGCGGACAGAACAAAAGATATTATGCAAACAAGCATGAACAAAATGATGAAAATAATAAAAAACGGACAAAAAAAAGGCGAATTACGCTCGGATATTAAGCCCGAACATCTTGCGGCAGTTATTGCCGGAACATTCAGAACTTTTGTAAAACAATGGAGAATGTCCGATTACGAATTTAATTTAGTACAAAAAGGCGAAGAATTAATCAATTCGGTAAAAATATTGATTAAACCCTGCGCCTGATTTTAAGTCATAAGCAAAATAATTAACTTAAAAATGAAACAAGCATGATTGAAATAATTATTTTATATCATGCGGTTGTATCTCACAAAAAGTAATTAAAGAATAAACACATGAAAAAAATAAAAAACATTAAACCGGTAATTTTCGCGACTATAATATTACTTCTGTCGTCGAAACCGGTATTTTCGCAAACAGAATTACGATTCGACAATTTAGACTCTTTACTCGCATACGCGGAAAATAACAGCATTGCCGTAAAAAATGCCGGACAACAGACTCTCATTGCAAAATGGCAAAAAATATCGGCACAAACGGGGCTGATAAATTTCAGAGTGCAAACAAACTTCAGTATGACCGATAATCTTGAACTGCCCGTTACATATTTACCCGGCGAAGCATTCGGCGGAGCACCCGGAACATTTAAAGAAGTAACCACCGGACAACAATACATCACAAATCTTAATATTATTCCGCAAATAGATTTAATAAATCCGGTAAGTTGGGCAAAACTCAAAAGTGCAAAAACCGGTTCCGAACTTACCGAAGTAAATAATTTACTGGCAAGAAAAACACTTTTCGAATCCGTGTCGGCAGCATATTATAACGTTATATCATTGAAAGAACAAGTAAATATTACCGAAAAAACTTTACTTACGGCAGATTCGCTTTTAACAAACGTGCAAAACAAATACGACCAAGGCATTGTAAGGTTGCAAGATTTAAACGATACTAAAGTTAACAAACTTACAACACAAGATAAACTTAACCAATTAAAAAAATCTTTGGAACAACAATATTACGCACTAAAAATATTATGTGATATTCCGGAAAACGAAAATCTTGTGATAAGCGAAAAACCGGATTATAAAAAAGAATATACCGAAGATTTACAAACAGATAATCAATTAAAATACAAAGCGGCACTTCTGGAAGCCGAAAAAGCAAATGCGGAAGTAAAGCAATATCGCCGTATGCAACTTCCGGTAGTATCATTAATGTTCTACGATGCTTGGCAACAAAACAGTAATAATTCCTTTTTCGACGATAATGCAAATTGGATAAACCCCAAATACATCGGTCTTAAAATCAGTATGCCGTTTCCGAGTATTTCCGCTTATACCCAAACAAAAACGGCGGAAATAAACAAAACTATATCCTTGCAAAACGCCGAACATACAAAATTGCAAAACGAACTGGAAAACAAACAACTGAAATTAGATTACGAAAAAGCATATTCTCAACTGAAAACCGCAGAACAAATAAAAGAACTGAAAGAACAAAATTATACTTTGGCTCTCAATCAATTTAATGCCGATATATTATCTTCCGACAGACTGCTTACGGCATTTAACGATATGCTTATAAGCAGATTGAATTACAGCAATGCCCTTGCGGCTTTTCTCCATGCCGAATCGGTAATCGACATAAACAACAAAATAAAATAAAAAATATGTTTTCGACTAAAACGAAAACTTTTACGGAATAAATAAAAATAACAAAAATGAAAACAAGAACAGCATTATTATTTTTGGCGGCGAGTTTACTACTGTTAAATTCTTGCAAAAAAAATAAATCCGAAACATCGCCTGTCAGAAAAGACATAACCGAAACGGTTTTTGCATCAGGAATTTTAGTCCCTGAAGATCAATATAATTTAACGGCTTTAACAGACGGCTATATTACAAAATTAACCTTTGAAGAAGGAGATTTTGTAAAAACGAACGAGTTGTTGGCTGTCGTTGATAACAAACAAAGTCTTATAAATGCCCGAAGTGCCGAAGACTTGTATAAAATTGCTTTAGAAAACGCAAAACCCGATGCTCCGGCATTAAAACAGGCAAAAATAAACATGCAATTAGCCGAGCAAAAACTCAGCCAAGATAAAAAACAACTTGAACGATACGAAAAATTATACCGGCAAAAAAGCGTTTCGAAGTTAGAATACGAAAATGTTAAATTAGCATACGAAAGCTCCGAAAGTAACTACCTGTCGGCAAAAGAAAATTACAGACTTCTGAAGCAACAGGCAGACCAACAACTTATTATACAGAAATCTCAAAAAAACATAAATGCCGTAGCAGGAGAATACAATAAAATAAAAGCGGTTATAGGCGGAAAAGTTTATAAAAAAAACAAAGAAGTAGGGGATTACGTAAGACGAGGAGATGTTATTGCCGTTATAGGACATCCTTACGACCTGTACGCTTTGCTGAATGTTGACGAAAGCAATATCTCGAAAATAAAACTTAAACAAAGTGCAATCATCGAGTTAAATACTCAAAAAGGAAAAAACTATAAAGCAATAATTACTGAAATTTACCCCGCATTCGACGATAAATCTCAATCATTTTATTGCAAAGCGGAATTTGTTGACTCCTTGGATTTTAAAATATCCGGAACTCAATTGCAAAGCAATATAATTATAGAAAACAAAAAAAATGTTTTGGTTATTCCGCGCGATTATCTCGGATACGGCAACAAAGTTATGCTGAAAGATTCCGGCGAGAAAGTTATAAAAACAGGTTTTATCTCAAACGACTGGGTCGAAGTTCTCGACGGTTTGGACGAAAAATCAATTCTTTTACCCGTAAATACAAACTGATATGAATTTTAAAGTCAATACGGATATTGCTTTAACACACCTGCTTACGCGCAAAAGGCAAACACTTATAGCATCTTTGGGCGTTACGGTCGGTATAGGGATTTTTATATTTATGATATCTTTGGTTGTCGGGTTTAATAAAGATTCCGACGAAAGCATTTTTAAATCGGTGCCGCACCTCAGAATTTATCAGGAAGACGAAGTTTGCCGCCCTTTAATTTCAGGTTCCGGCTCTTCTTACCTGCCCGTTATAGTAAACCCGAAAATATCAAACCTTTCAAACAATCTTATAAATCCGGATAAATTAATTGCTGATTTAAAAAGTCAGCCGGATGTTGTTAATGCAACAAGACAAGTTTCGGTAAACATATTTTACAACAACGGAAAATCTCAAATAAACGGCGTTACTTCCGGTGTTGACATAGTGGAAGCCGATGCTATGTTCGATATAGAATCCACCATGCTGGCGGGCGACATAAGAGATTTGCTCACAACACCCAACGGCATTATAATAGGAGTAGGTATTGCCGATAAACTTAACATACAAATAAACGATTACATAAGCGTAATATCTTCGATAGGAGTGGGAAAAGTCCTTAAAGTAGTGGGAATATTCAAAACAAGCAACTCTTCGATAGATGATACCAAATCTTATATAAATATAGCAATATCGCAGCAACTTCTTAAACAAAGTTCGAGTTATGTAACCGACATATACGTAAACATAACAGATCCGGATAAAGCACCGGCTTATTCGGCAAAATTTTCGGCACTTACCGGATATAAAGCCGAAGATTGGCAGGCGGCAAACGAATCTACCATGGCAAAAAAACAAACCCGTAAAGTAATGTTCGGTTCAATATCTTTTGCAATATTGCTGGTTGCCGCTTTCGGCATATATAACATTATTAACATGACAATAAAAGAAAAAATGAACGATATTGCCATCTTAAAAGCAACCGGTTTCTCCGGAAAAGACGTTATGAATATCTTTATAAAAGAAACAGTTGTAATGGGAATAATAGGAACCGTAATGGGATTAATTTTGGCTACCGTTTTAATTAAAATACTTAAAAATGTCTATGTTGGCGGAGATGTAGGATATTTTCCCATAGATTTTGAAAAAAGTGTTTATATAGCCGGAGCAATCATAGGCATGATTATAACATTGGCGGCAGGTTTTATTCCGGCAAGAAATGCCGCAAAAGTTGACCCTATAGAAATATTTAAGAAATAATGGAAAAAGACAGAAAAATAATTCTCAGAGCCGAGAATCTGATAAAATATTATTACGAACCCGTAAAATTTCAAGCGTTAAAATCAATATCCTTTAAAGTTTACGAAGGAGAGTTCCTTTCGGTAGTAGGAAAATCCGGCTGCGGAAAAACAACTATGATGTATATACTTTCTACTATGGATACCGATTACGAAGGCGAATTATTTATATCCGGAGAAAAAGTTACGGGTAAAAAAACGGATTATCTGGCGGATATAAGAAACAAACATATAGGTTTCGTATTTCAGTTTCATTATCTGCTTCCGGAATTTACATGCCTTAAAAACGTAATGATTCCGGCATTAAAACTGAATAAATATTCTTACGAAGAAGTAGAACAACGTGCTTACGAAAAATTGGAACTTCTCGGAATTAAAGAGCAGGCATTAAAGCAGGCATCGAAAATATCGGGCGGGCAACAGCAAAGAGTCGCTATTGCAAGAGCTTTGATAAACGACCCCAAAATTATTATGTGCGACGAACCTACCGGTAACCTCGACAGTAAAAATACGAATATAGTAGTGGATATTTTCAGCAAATTGGCAAAAGAATACGGACAAACAATTATTGCCGTAACGCACGATAAAGATTTTGCCGACCGCTCAAGCCGGACTATGGAAATGAAAGACGGCGAGATTCTGAGCCACGGATGGTAATTTTTAAAAGATTATTAATTTATAAAATGGTTGCACGATCTTTTGTTGATACATATCATTTATAATTATGTTATGAAACTTGTCGTAATTCCTTGCTTTATGCCTTTTCGGGATTACATTTGCAATGTAATAAATTTCTCGGCTTAAAAGATTTAGTTCTCGTAAGTCGGCATTAAGAAAAAAGTTATTGCCGGTTCTTAAGTTTTAAGAGTTCTTAAGGAACCGGCAACTTTTTTATTCGCTTTTTACCGCCTTAATGAAAATATCGTTGTATTTTTTTGATATTTTTATGAAATACACTCCCGAAGGTTCGTTGCGAAGATCTATTTTAATAATTTCGTTCGACGGGTTTAATTCTTGAATTATTTTTCCGTTCAAATCGAAAATTTTTACGGTTTTTATATCCAAAGCATCAATTCCGCCAATAAAATAGATTCCCTGCGAAGGATTAGGATAAATGTTTATTTGTGAATCATTAAAGTGCTCGATATTAACACCTTGTTGTATTGTGATATTTATCGTATCAGAATTTTCGCAGGAATTTAAGTCTGCAACCGTTACCGAGAAATCGTAATTTCCGATACCGAAATCGGAGCCGATAACGGTTAAAGTATCTTCTTCGGAATTATCGTTCCAAATATAAGATGCAAAACCCTCTCCGGCATACAAAACCAATGTGTCGTTTACGGTAATGCTCGTATCATTGCCCAAATTAACTTCCGGCAGCGGATTTACGTTTATTGTTGCCGTTCCCGGGAAATTTATTCCGTTGCAATTTGCATCGCTTAAAGCCGTAATTTGGTATATTCCGGCATCCGAAACGGCAAAAATATACGGATTATCGGATGTTGTTTCGGTAAATGAATCTGTGCCGTCTGTATATGTGATATTCCAAGGTGCTTCGCCGGTAAGATTTATTGTAATGTCGCTTGTTTCGTTTTCGCAAATATCTTCGCCGCCGCTGAGTATTGCCGAAGGCAAATCGTTAATTTCAATATTAATTAAGTCGCTTAATTCTCTCGAGCATCCGGTTTGCGGATTTGTTGCAAGTATGTTGAACGTTGTTGTTTGCGTTAATGTTCCGGCAGGCAATGTTATGTTACCGGCATTTCCGGTTACCGGACTTCCGACAGCCGAGTTGTCGGCATCGTTTCTTAATTGATATTCGATAAATGCCGTTGTGTTGTTTAACGATATGTTTGCTTCGCCCGATTCGCAAAAATTGCTGTTATCCGCCGAAACCGTAAAAAATTTGTTTTCGTTAAATATGAAATCAACTTCTTCGGGCAGCAGTTCTCTTTCGTAAATTTTAATTTCGTCGAGTGTTCCGTTAAAATAATTATTTGCGGGAACATTCGTAAAGCCCGAATCTATGATGTCGTGTGCAATCTTCCACCATCCCGTAAAATTACCGGCTTGCGTAACCGTGTTATCTTCGGATTTTAGAATGCCGTCAACATATAATTTCATTCCGCCCGACGATAAACTTGCAGTAACGTTATGCCAAATATTGTCGTTATAGTTTTCGGTTGTCGAAATTGTTTTTGCCGTTCCGTCATTAATGCCGAAATATAATCTTCCGGTATCATCAAAATAAATTATGCGGTCGCAGAGAGTGCTTTCGCCCCATTGGTTGTCTCCGAGTCCGATTAAAAATCCGCCTTGCGTGCTTTTTGTTTTAAACCAAAGCGACAAAGTAAACGTATCCGGATTATCAAATGAATTGCTTGTGGTTATGTTATCCCGTTGTCCGTTAAAAAATGTTGCGGAGTTAAAATTACCGTTTCGGTCTTCTCCGTAATTCCACCCCGAATAAAAATAATCGTTCCCGTGTCCGCTTAAATCGGTATTATCGTTAAAATCGCAAGAAAACCAACTTACGAGTGCCGAGTCGCTTATTCTTACAAAATCTCCGTTGTCGGGTGAAACGAAATTTGATTTCACTTTTATTTCGTTTGAATATATCGAACAACTTATGTTGGTAATTTTTGCGGAATAAGTTCCTGTTTGTTCGGCAATATAACTTAATCCCGTTTCACCGTTTATATCGTTTCCGTTTTTAACCCACTGAACCGTATATCCCGGTCCGGTGCTTAAATTAAGCGTTACGCTGTTGCCTTCGCAGAATGTCGTATCGCCCGATGCACTTATCGACGCCGACGAAGGTGCATCGTTTACTCTTACGGTAACGGTATCGCTGAATCCGTAACATCCGTTTTCGAAAACTTCGGCTTTGTAATCTCCGGGTTCGCTTACCTGCAAATAAGTATTCGTTTCTCCGTTAATCAGAACGTTGTTTTTATACCATTTTGCTTCTCCGTAATCCCAACTTACCGATAAATTTACGCTTTGTCCGGTGCATAAATCAGTATCTCCCCAATACGATATTGAAGGTTCGGGGCATGCGCCCGGAGTATTTATTTTTAATCCGTAATTTCCGGATACGCCTTCTTCTCCGTCAACAACAAGATAATATCTTACTCCCGCATACATATAAAAAGAAATATGTGTTATCGTGTCCTCCGGATTCCAAATTCCTGCGTTTTCTATACATGCATTTTCGTTACAAGTCGATAAAATAAGTAAAGTCAGATTTCCGGGCACTTTTTCGGTAAATTCCGCTTCGGCAATGCCGCTGTGTGTTGAAGAAATGGAGTGTATAATTTCCTTATCGGGATATATTCCCCATGAATAAAATTCGATATTATCTTGTCCGTCGGTTTCGGTATTTCCGAAATACCACACGTTGTCAGATAAGGCAACTGAACTCGAACAATCGGAAATTCCGGCTGCCGGAACATTAAAATTTGCACTTTCGATATTTAAAAGTTCGTCGGTTTCGATAACTTCGTTATCGGCATCGGCAATAAAAATAATGTATCTTAATCCTTCGGATGCTGTTGCCGGTATAAGAATATTTTGGTTAACTTCGTATTGTGATTTTGAATTTAATGCGGGAATGTTTATTGCGTCGATATAAATATCCGAACCGTCAAAAATCTTATCTTCCGAATAATAAATTTTAGTTTTGCTTGAAGGTGCGTTGTCGTTTCCGATATTTTTAACGGTAAATGAAACATTTGCCAAATCGTTTGCCTGAATAAAGTCGGGTCCGACTTTTTGGTCGGTGATTATTAAATCCGCTTTTTCGTCAGGTACGTTTACCGTTAATGTATATGTTCCTTCCGAAGCGTATTTTCCGTCAACGACAATAAGATATGTTCCGGATTCGGTACCGTCGGCAACGGCAATTGAATCGCCGTAAGCGAGTAAACTGTCCTGATTGCAATCGGACAGAATAAATACGTCAAGATTATTTCCGTTTAAATCAGTAATCGAAGCTCTTATTCTGCCGGCGTAAGTTGTGGTAATTTGATGAACAACTTCTTTTCCCGTTTCCTGATAATCGATGCTTCCGTATGTATTGGCAATATTTGCCGAACTTACGGTGCTTCCGGAATAAGAAACGTTTGCGGTAAGAATAACCGGATTCGAACAATTAATTTCGGGATAATTATCTCTCGGCATCATTCCCGCTATTGCGGCTTGGCTGTTCGTAAAGTTATAACTTCCGGGAGTTAAATCATTAAGATAAAAATATCCGTTGTAAGATCCTCCCCATCCCCAATTAAAATGGAAATAGTCCGTTCCCTGATATCCGTCAACGTTAAATGCGTGTCCGCCCGTTCCGTATCCGGAATAATACATCGGGCGACCGGAATCTATTTCCGTTCTTAGCAGTCTTGACCAATTTTCTTCAGTATAGTGATATTTACTTGTAAGGACAGAATTTCGTGTGTATTTAAAGTAGTTTCTTAATGCTGCTGCCGCTGTTGACGAATAAGCACCCGAACCGTCCGGACCGTAATTCATGTTAACGGCAACGCCGCAATGATACATTAATTTTGAAATTCCGGCATTTCCGCTTCCGTCGGGCATATTTGACCAATCGTAAATCGTATTCTCGAAATCGGCGGATTGTTCGCCGTAAACATAATGTGTGTATGAATGAGATCCTTCTCCCGAAACAGGATATTCGTGGTAATTCATTACTTGAGCCATTGCCGTTGCCACACATCCTGCCCACACATATCCGCAAGGACCGTCGGAATCTGCCGGACACAGCGAATTATACCCGCAACCTTGATTCCATGTTGTTGTCAGCAAAGGATCGACATCTTTTGTTGTTTTAGCGGGTTTAAAATCCTGATTTGAATAATGTTTCCATGCCTCTGATGTTTTTTTATCAGGTTTTATTTTGTTTTTTATTGCAAAATCAATTTGTTTTTCAAGCTCCGACATCCATTCCGTATATGCTTCGGGTTTTTCTTCATTCTTGTTAAAGAAACTTTCGAACGAGTATGCCAATACCGGGTAAACGTTATCGCTTGCGGAAATGATTATAAATCCTTTTGTTCCTTTAAAGTTAAAAATATAATATACAGGATTGTTCGAGTCTTCGGATTTATGTTCGGAAACAATAATTAATTCATTATTTTTTGTTCCTCTTTCCGAAAGAAAGTTTTTTGCAACTGTTTCGGCTTTTTTTATCTTTATTTCAGCGGAAAATGTGTTAATATTAAGAAAAGATAATATTAAAGTTAAATAAAAGTATGTTTTCATTTTTCGGCGTTTTATATTTTTGACTGCAATGATTGGCAAAAAGTTGCATATTTAACAAATTGTATGATAAATTGTTAGTTTTCGGACGGCTCTGATTTTTGTAATATATTTAAGAATAATGCAACTTCGGAATAAGTAAAACAGTCTTTTTAAAGAAAAATAGTTTATAAAAAAACTTTATAACTATATCTTTTTGATAATAAAATTAATAGTTGCCATTGTTAAATAAAAAACGGTTTTTTCGGTAAAAATCTTGAAACAATATTCTAAAATAATCGTATAAATAAATAACTCGACATATATTAAAAAAAATGAATAACTGCTTTTATCTTCAATGTCGTTGCGAGTGGTGGGGAGAGAAATAATGCTTCTTACTTTCCCTTTTTGAATTTATCAGAATGATATTTTAATAAGTATTGTTCTTTCTATCTTTTGTATTTTCTTTAAAAAATTATAAATCTTTTAGTTATGAAAAAAAATATACATATATTTTTTCTTTTTTTCTTCCTTTTAGTGAAATTAACCGGTTACTCTCAAGTTCCGGATGATTATTATGACAGTGCAGACGGATTAACCGGAGATGATCTTAAACAAGAATTACACGATATCATTACGGACGGGCATGATCCCATAAGTTATGATGATTTATGGACTGCTTTTCAAAGTACTGATGTTGATAATTATTACGAGGATGACGGAAGTGTGATGGATATGTACTCGGAAAATCCTTCCGGAAGCGATTCTTATAATTACGAATATACAAGTGATCAATGCGGAACTTATCAAAATGAGGGCGATTGTTACAACAGAGAGCATTCATTCCCTAAATCTTGGTGGGGAAGCTCGGAATCGGAACCTCAATATTCCGATTTAAATCATATATTTCCTACTGACGGCTATGTAAACAACAGAAGATCAAGTTATCCGTTCGGTGTAGTCGGCGGAACGGCGGATTGGGTATCTGATAACGGATGCAGACTTGGTGCAAATACATACGGTTCTGATTATTCGGGAACTGTTTTTGAACCTTTGGATGAATTTAAAGGAGACTTTGCCAGAGCATATTTTTATATGGCAACACGATATAAAGATGAAATTCCGACATGGGTATCGGATAATTCCGGCAGCGGTATTGAAATAGTTTTTCAGGCAGACGGAAGTTTTCAACCATGGTATTATGATATGCTTTATGAATGGCATGAAAACGATCCTGTTTCTCAAAAAGAAAAAGATAGAGATGATGAGGTGTATTATTGGCAAAGTAATGCCAATCCTTATATAACACATCCGGAATGGGTGTGTGAAGTTTTCGGTACTTGTACGGTAAATCCCGAACCGGATAATTATCCTGCGGATTTTACGGCAACTGCCGTCAGCTCAAGTCAAATAGATTTATCTTGGACAGATGCGACAGGAACAAATCTTCCTGATTATTATTTGATTAAAGCAAATACAACCGGAAGTTTTACTGACCCCGTTGACGGAACAGATCCTGCTGCGGATTCTGATTTGTCGGACGGAGAAGCTTTAATTAAAATTCCTCAGGGTTCGAAAGGAGCAGCTTCTTTTACCGGTTTATCTGCTTCTACAACTTATTATTTTAAAATTTGGTCTTATGCAAATACGGGAACTGACATTGATTTTAAAACTGACGGAACTGCACCGGAAGTAAATGCGACAACAAATGACAAAGCATCGGAAACTACTTTAATTGATGAAGATTTTTCAAATTGTCCTCCTACCGGTTGGATTCAATATTCTGTTTCCGGAGACGAAGTTTGGGGATGCGACAACGGATATGAAGAAATTAATGCTTACGGAGACAATGAAGCCGATAATGATTGGTTAATTACTCCTTCTATGGATTTCAGTAACCTTTCAAACGGTGTTTTAACGTTTTCCGCTTATACTAAATATTCTGACAGCGGAGTAGATGATCCTGAAGTAAGGGTTAAGTATTCAACTGATTATCCCGGTTCCGGCAATCCTGAAGATTATACATGGACTGAATTGTCATATTCTTATCCGGCAGAAGATTCTCAAACATGGACTTCTTCCGGCTCTGTGGATTTATCTTCGATTACGGGAAGTTCTGTTTATATAGCGTTTCAATATACTTCTTCAGGAACATCGGGAGGAAATGCCGCTCTTTGGGAAATAGATGATGTTCTTATAACGGCAGAAACTTCAGGTCCCTCATTAGCTTCGGATCCGGCTTCTTTAAGCGGATTTTCTTATATCGAGGGCAACGGACCTTCTGCATCTCAAACGTTTGATTTATCGGGCAGTGACCTTGACGGAAGCGACGTAACATTAACGGCGCCCTCAAATTTTGAGATTTCATCCGATGATGCATCATATTCCGGCAGTATAACTCTTTCCG
>JAADDR010000183.1 GCA_013153865.1 Chlorobiota bacterium
ATTTGGTCTTATAAATTCGAATTCGAAAAACCGCATACAATGTTAACCGGAGGCAAACAAGGTTTACAAATAAGCAGTAAAAATATCTGTACAATCGACACAGAAGGTAATTTGTATATTTTTGAAAAAACAACTGATGAGCAAATATAAGCAATTCATATTTCCTCACCGTACCGCCGCTTTAGCACGGCACGGATACCTAAAAAATACGAAGTATTTTTACCTCGACATATTGAAAATTGCGTTAAAAAATTTATTTAAAACTGCGTTAAAAAAGAAAATCTGTCTGAGCGCAGCGAGTTATTTTCTTTTAGCGGTTTTAAATAAATTTCAGCCTATTTTCAATAAGTCTTGATTTTTTGTTTCTTTTTCATCAAGGAAAAAGAAAAATAAAAAAGACAAAAAAACTATCTTTGCAATATCCGTGAAACCCCGCATAAAAATATCGTTGTTTTTTGCCGTAAGTTTTTTGCTTGCGGCAGTATCGTCATTTGCCGATGCCGAACTAAAAAACGTTGATTACGTTTTTACCGAAAACAATATTGTTACAAAAGGAAATGCCGACCTCGAAATTGTAGAATACAACGGCGAAAAGTATGTGAAAATAACTCAGGCGGCGGATGATTTATTTTCAGATTTTGCACACCTCAAAAATTTATCGGCGGATGCTAAAACATATTTATCCGCAAAAAATTGGGATACACCCCTGCTTTCAAAACTCGATGCCGACATTGCAAACACAGCCTTTAAAAATGCAATAAAACAAAAACCTCAATTGATTGATGCGTGGGAAGGTTTAATTAATACAGGCTTAAGAACAGATGTTTCTTGGTTGAATTCAATAAGTAAATGGATTGATGATGGTTATGAATTTATTGAAACGTCAGCAGGAGTAATTATTAAATCAAATGGGGAAGAAGTAGTTGAAATAGTGGGGGATGTCCCTAAATGGACAAAACATAAAATTATACCTCAAAATAACTCCTCTATAATTAAATCCGCTAATGATATTAATCCTGAGTATATTGGTTGGGATCCCCCATACCATGTTGATTATCCCGTAATTGATTTTAAAACAACATCTAATGAATCTTTTGTAAGAGTATTTAGGCAAGGAGAAAATAGTGCAGAAGGAGCTTTTATAATGAAACAATCAAATTTGGTAGGGTTAACTCCTGTTCAAATTAAAGATAAGTTTGCACTTAATTTTGTGCCAAACAAAATCGTGGATGTAAATGTACCTAGTGGCACAAATTTGAGAATTGGCAAAGTTGCACCTCGTCCAAATGGGACAAGTGGCGGTAAAATCCAATTTGAATTAAAAGACCAAATATCAAGTTCAAATTTTACAAATATTAGAGATTTATAAAAACACATGATACTTGAATCTTATTAAATCTATACTGAATTTGTTATTTAAAACGAAAAATATGGTGGAGGCAAGTAATATAAAACAAACATTAATTTTTGAAGGAAAATACAAAGTTGTATTATTACACGATTCAGATATTGATAAAGGAAGAAACGTGGTAGGCTTGGATTTAACAGGGAAAATAATTTGGAGAATTGCATCTGACCCAATAAACTCTGACTTTAGTTATGTTTCAATTGCAAATAAGAACGGTAGATTGTATGTGACAAACTTTTCAACTAATCAAATAGAAGTCGATTATAAAACAGGAAGGATATTATCTAATCGTTGGGTAAAATAATTATCCTGCATAAGCATTTTTAGTTTTCATATCATATAGCCAAAGTTTATAACTACCCCCTTGCTAAGCGAAGTTTGCAACTTCGCTTTAAAGCATAGCCACATTTTTCTTAAAGAACTCTTTAAATTTTTTAGTAGTAAGCAAAAACAACTACCTTTGCAATATCCGTGAAACCCCGCATAAAAATATCGCTGTTTTTTGCCGTAAGTTTTTTGTTTGCGGCGGTATCGTCATTTGCCGGCTATAATTATTTCAAACCCGTTCAATTCTCTCATACCGGCTTTCAAGTATTTCAGAATATTTCTCTTTATACGGATTTGAAAGAAAAGACCGGTTTATTAAATCGAACGCTTTTGATTTATTTTTTGAAAAACGGGAAAACACACCGAAAATCTGTTTATCCGTCATACCTGAATTTCTTCCGAAACTTATAAATGTCTTACCGTTCAAATTTTTCTTTTTGCCGGTAATCGTTAAAGCCGTTTCTTCTTTATCTTCCGGTAAAATTAAAGTTACATTCAACAAATCATAAGCAGGAGCCAATGACCATCCTGATTTGCTTTCCGTCATCGAAAAATTTTTCAGATGCATATCGTTATTTCCCGTTAAGAAAGAAAATAAAGCAAGTTCAAAGAAAAAGATTTTATCGAGGTTCGGATTTACGGAATATTCACCGATTGCTTTCCCGATTTTTTCCATTGAACCTTTATATTTTTCATAAGCATCCGTAATTTGAAACATATCAAGCATGTGTATTTTTTCACCCGAACCGGTACGATCAATTCTTTTGGTAATATAGGCAATCTCGCCTGTTTTCAAGCGAATTAATGATGAAGGAACAACTCTTATCCCGAATGCTTCCGCCATTCTCATAGTCAAATGTTCGTTTTCCGGCATTTCAGGGTAATTATTGTCAGGCGGTTTTAAAATATAATTTCCGTCTAATGCACCCACAACCGTTAATCTGTTATTACCTTCTTTCAGAGTATTTTTTACTAATGACATTGAAAGTTTTGCCTGAACACCCGGAACGGAAATGCTTCTTTCGACAACATTCTTTGCAAGCTCTTCCATTTCATTTACGGAATAAGGTATTTCCGGAGCTTTATTTAAACCGAAAAACTCCTTTACACATTTCTCGTGAAAATCTGCTCCGTTTTTAACCTCTTTATAACAATATAAACATTTACTCATCTTTCGGGATTATCGGTTCGATACTTATTGCTCCTATACAATTTTTGCAACAGGCAAGCAATAAACCCATACGGTCGTTCTTGTTAATTTTCCAATTTTTTGAAGCAATATCCAAAAGCCACCCTTCGGGGATTAAACCTTCAAAAACCGGAAATAATCTGTTTTCGGAATATACCTCTTTCCTGACCGGCATCGAAAAAGTAAGAAATTGATTCGGATATTTTTCAACATATTCCGTATCATACTGAAATTTATATTCTCCTTCGTCGGTTTCGGTCAATATTCCGGCTAATATATCTTTATAAAAGACTTCGGCTTGTCTCATTATTTATCTTCTCCTTTATCAAGTTTTTTTGATTCTACCGGAGCTAATTCGTGCCCGAACATTCCGAGTACAAGGTTTACTTTGTCGAGGTTCATATTTGTTTTGCCCTGTTCGATTTTACGAATAACCGTAAGAGCAACACCCGCTCTCTCGGCAAATTCTTCTTGTGTAAGATTGACCTCTTTTCTTCGTTGTTTTACAAAATCGGATAAACGTTTCATTATATGTATTTAGATATAATTTTATACAAAGATAAAAAATTATATGTAAAAACATATAACTTTGGAGTTTTATTTCTAATTATATGCAAAAAGATATAATTTATTTTTTTCAACTAATAATTTGTCTGTTATTTTAGCATAATATTTTGAAAAATTTATTTCTATCGCATAAGATAACAAAAATTTGTTTTACTTATGTTTTACCGTTACGATATAATGACTGTAAATTATTTATAGCAAATATTTTAAAAAACAAATTCGAGTCCCGCCGGAGTCATTTTACTAAAAGCTCTGTATTTTTGCGGAGCTTTTTGTTTTTTGTATGCAAAACATATTATCCTGACACCTTAATTTAAATCACTCCGTTTTTTCGGAAAAAATAAGCAATCCCGCAAACATTAACATTCCGTTTACCAAAAGCAACTCAAATCCGAATTTATAACCGAACAATAATTTTTCGGAATATAAATTAATAAAATATGTTAAAAACGGTACAATAACAGCAATAAAAGGTACCGCTCTATCATTAACTTTTCGTTTGGTAAGCAATGCAAAAGCAAATAACCCCAGTATAGGTCCGTAAGTATATCCTGCAACCTTAAAAACCGCTGATACAACATTATCGTCGTTCAGCATTTTAAACAAAACTATTACTCCGAACAACAATAAAGAAAACCCCAGATGCACAAAATATTTAGTTTGATTTATTTTCTTATCGTTTTTATTGATATCCAAATTCAAAAAATCAATACTGAAAGATGTCGTTAAAGCAGTAAGAGCGGAATCTGCACTGGAAAATGCGGCTGCCGTTATGCCCAATAAGAAAATAATACCCGCAAAAACCGGCAAATGATTAAGAGCTAAATACGGAAATACATCATCAGATTCAGGAGGAAGTTCTATACCCGATTTTGCGGCATAATAATACAAAAGTGCTCCCAGAGAAAGAAATAACAAATTTACCGGTATCAAAGTAATACTGAACCAAAACATGTTTTTCCGAGCTTCTTTAATATTCCTGCAAGTAAGATTTTTCTGCATCATATCTTGATCCAGACCGGTCATTACAACAGCTATAAAAGCTCCTGCAATAAATTGTTTAAAAAAATTAGTTCTTGATTGCATATTCCAATCAAATATAGAAGAATAATCACTGTTTTTTATTACGGACAGCACCCCTTTCAAATCCAGATTTAATTTGTCTCCTATAATAATAACCGTCATAACAACTGCCGACAACATAAAAAAAGTTTGCAAAGTATCAGTCCAAACAATGGTTTTAATACCCGAACGGTAAGTATAAAGCCATATCAATAAAACCGTCACAAATACCGTAACCTGAAACGGAATATTAAAAGCATCAAAAAATCCTAATTGCAATACTCCCGCAACCAAAAACAACCTGAAAGATGCTCCCGCTACCCTCGATAAAAGAAAAAATGCCGCGCCCGTTTTATAAGATCGAGTACCTAAACGTTCTTTGAGATAAGAATAGATAGTAACTAAATTCAATTTATAATACAAAGGCATTAAAAAAATTGCAATAACAAAATAACCGAGTAAATATCCGAGCACCATCTGAAAATAATAGAATTTAGTATCAGCAACCCAACCCGGAACGGATATAAAAGTAACACCCGAAAGAGATGCCCCTATCATACCGAACGCAACCAAATACCACGGAGATTTCTTATTTGCCGTAAAAAAACTTGCAGCATTACTGTTCCTTCCCGTCAAGCGGGATATCAATACCAATAAAAAAAAATAAGATGCTATAACGGAGAAAACAAGTAGAGGTGACATTTTTAGTTGCAAAAATAAAAAAATAAGCTCTACAATAAATACTTTATACCCGCAATATATTTTTTAAAAATATTTTTTCGGAATATAAGATATTTTTATCTTAAAAACTTGAATTTTCAAATTCTATTTTTTATTTTTGTGTGTCATAATAATATAAACTATTTAAAAATGGCAAAAACAGTAATTCTCGGAGCCGGTATTTCCGGACATACCGCAGCGCTCGTTGCAAAACGCAAACTCGGGAAAAAACATGACGTTACGGTAATAAGCCCTAACGGAAATTATCAATGGGTACCGTCAAACATTTGGGTTGGCGTAGGTCTGATGAAACCGGAACAAGTAAAATTTAAATTGGCTCCGGTATACAAAAAGCAAGGTATAATATACAAACAAGCTTTAGCACTGTCAATCCATCCGGAAGGAAACAAAGAAAACAAAAAACCTTTCGTCAAAATAAAATATGTAACCGGCGAAAATTCAGGTAAAGAAGAAACAGTAGATTACGATTTTTTAATAAATGCCACAGGACCTAAATTAAATTTTGACGCAACGGAAGGTCTCGGACCGGACAAATACACAAATTCCGTATGCACTTACGAACATGCCTCAAAATCTTGGAAAAATTTGCAAGAGGCTCTCAAAAAAATGGAAAACGGAGAAAAACAAACATTTGTAATAGGCACGGGACACCCGTTGGCAACATGCCAAGGCGCGGCTTTCGAATATGCTCTGAATATAGCTTTCGAAGTAAATAAACGAAAACTGAATAATCTTGCCGATATATGGTGGCTGACAAACGAATACGAACTCGGAGATTTCGGAATGGGAGGAGCATATATAAAAAGAAACGGTTATATTACGCCTACAAAAATATTTACCGAATCAATATTAAAAGAATACGGAATTAAATGGATTAAACGGGCAGGAGTTAAAAAAGCAGACGAAAAATACATATATTACAAAACACTCGACGGAAAAGACCATAAAAAAGAATACGATTTTGCAATGCTGATACCCGGATTTGCAGGAGCAGGCATTAAAGCATACGATAAAAACGACACAGAAATAACGGGAAAAATCTTTGCCGCTAACGGAATGATGAAAGTCGATGCCGACTATACGCAGAAACCCTATGAAGAATGGAAAGCCGACGACTGGCCGGAAATTTATCAAAATCCCGTTTACGATAACATATACGCATCCGGAATAGCTTTTGCACCCCCTCACGGCATGTCAAAACCGATGCAAAGCCCCGACGGAACAAAAATATTTCCTACTCCGCCGCGTACGGGAATGCCTTCCGGAGTTATAGGCAGAATCGTAGCTCAAAACATAGCACACAGAATAAAAACAGGAAAAAACGACCATCCCCACAAAGCATCAATGGCCAAAATGGGAGCTGCATGCATCGTATCGGCAGGCTACGGAATCATAAAAGGACAAGCAGCCGTTATGACTGTAAACCCCATAGTTCCGGACTGGGACAAATATCCGGAATGGGGAAGACACATAAACGATACGGTAGGTGTCGTAGGAACAGCCGGACACTGGATGAAACTTTTCATGCACTATATGTTTATGTATAAAGCAAAAGCAAAAACATTATGGTGGATTATACCCGAATAACCACAAAATAAAAACTCAATTTACTTAATTCTAAACAAAATAAAATGTCTAAAAACAAAGAAAAAACAATACCCTATTCAGACTCGTCATATGCAACAAAACCCACTAAATTCGTTAAATTTCTGAGAGTCTGCTTCATCAAACAATTATTCCATTTCTTTCATCTAAACTTAAAAATAATGAGAATAGTTGTAGGAGGACACTCATAAAATTTTGAAAAAACGTAAATTATTTTTATCTTACGACAAAATTTTAAATCTCGTCATATGAAAGGTTTAGCATGTCTTCAAAAAGAAGAAGTATTAAAAGTATGCAATGAATGCGGCAAAAGTTTAGTATTACGAAGCGACAGTCCCTTCGGCTCATACTACTCCGAACATCCCGAAGTACAAAAAGTCTCGGAAGTTTTATACATAGCGGTAAAATCTTTCGACGAATGCATGGAAACAAAAATAATTAAACTTAGGCAAGAATTTAAAAAAGACGATGCAGACCTTAGAATGAACTATGCACACATTACTTTTTTTAACAAAATAATTCCGGTAATAGCAGTACACACGGACAATGTTCCGGAAATAGACAACATAATAAAAAGACTCGCTAAAACAGGAATAAAACCCCTCAAGAAAAAAAATGCAAACCCATATATGAGCATAGTACAAATACGTAAATTCGTAGACTTAAACGAAATCTCAAAAGGAGTTTACAATTCACACGAAAAATTTCTCTACTACCTCTCAATTCCCGAAAAATTAGAATGGGAAGCATTCAGAGAATGCGTAAACATATGCCGCAACTCACATAACTTCCCGCACTTCGATGCAGCACAACTGTCGCTTTTTCAATACGACAAAATAGAAGAATTTGTAAGAATATACTCCCAAACAGCAACAAAAAACGACCTGATAAAAATGCATGAAGAAATGAATAAACTATACCCGAAATACATATAAATATAAATAACCATACACACAAAATACCCTCAACCGTAAAAACATATCCGTATCAAATAACAATCTCCGAAAAACAGGAAAGTAATGTTTATGCACACTAACTTACCGCAAAGGACTCCGCATAACCCGCAATTCTATTTATAACAATTCTAAATAAATATTCAATAATCTACACACCAGTATTTTACAAACTTGTTATTTTTTAAAACATAAAAAATTGTGTGCAATAGCATATTATATTTGCTTTTTTTATAATAAATATATTTATTTTTGATTAAAATTTAATGTGATATACATCATATTTTAAAGTGATAAATATGAAAACAACAAGACGTGATTTCATCAAAATTACCTCAATGGGAGCCGGAGGACTCGCAATAGCAACAACCCCCGTACTCAACTGGCTTCCCGGATTCTTAAAAGAAGACGCCGAAATTCCGGATGACTCAAAAGCAAAAAAATACCCCAACTACTGCGAAGTATGTTTCTGGAACTGCGCAGGATGGGTATACACTCACAAAGACAAAAACGGAAAAGAAAAAATCTGGAAAATAATAGGAAACGAAAAAGACCAAAACAGCAACGGACGATTCTGCCCGAGAGGAACCGGAGGTATAGGAATGTATTACGACAACGACAGACTAAAAACCCCGCTCAAAAGAGTCGGAAAACCGGGCAAACAAAAATTTGTCGAAATATCATGGGACGAAGCCTTCGATATTATCGCCGAAAAAATGAAACAAATAAAAACAAAATACGGATCGGAAAGCTTCGCACTTTTCAAACACGGAACAAGCGGAAAACACTTTGCAACACTCTTCAAAGCATACGGAAGCACAAATATGGCAGCACCGGCATACTCTCAATGCAAAGCACCGCGAGAAGAAGCATTTAAAGTAACATTCGGGCACCCCCTGCACTCTCCCGAACCTCTCGACATAAGAGACACAAAATGCCTTGTCCTGATAGGATCACACCTCGGAGAAAATATGCATAACGGACAAGTCCAAGAAATGTCGCACGCAATAGAAAACGGAGCAACAATAATAACCGTTGACCCCAGATTCTCAACAGCGGCAAGCAAATCAAAATTTTGGCTGCCCGTAAAACCCGCAACAGACATTGCATTACTTCTTGCTTGGATACACATTATAATAAAAGAAGAAATATACGACAAAAAATATGTCGAAAAAAACACATACGGATTCGACCAACTTGCAAATCACGTTAAAAACTTTACCCCGGAATGGGCATACGGAATAACATCAATAAAACCCGCACTGATACGAAAAACAGCAAGAGAAATGGCGGCAGCATCACCTTCGGTTATCATACATCCCGGAAGACACGCCTCATGGTACGGAGACGACACACAACGCGTAAGAGCAATTGCAATTCTGAACGCACTGCTCGGATCATGGGGAAGACGCGGAGGATTCTTCTTTCCGGAAAAAGCAAAACTGCCCAAATACCCTACACCCGCATTCCCGAAAGTCAAATGGTCTTGGAAAGACATCAAACCCGGAGAACACCCGTTAGCTAAAACAGGTGTAACAAACCTGCTTATAGACGCATCACATCCTGACTACAAAGGCGACACCAAAATAAAAGCATGGTTTGTAGTAGGAACAAACCTGCCGGTAACACTGCCCGACAGCGAACGAACCCTCGAAGCAATACAAGAACAAGAATTTATTGTAGTAGTAGACACAATGCCGTCCGAAATAACAGGATACGCAGACATTGTATTACCCGAAGCAACATACCTCGAAAGATACGACGACATAAGACTCGCACAACACAGAGAACCGAGCATTGCACTCAGAATGCCGGCTGCAGAACCCCGCTTCAACTCAAAACCCGGATGGTGGATGTGCAAAAAAATAGCGGAAAAAACAGGACTCGGAGACTACTTTAAATACGAAGACTACTCCGAAGTATTAGACTGGCAACTCAAAAAAATAGGATTATCCTTAGACGAACTGAAACAAAAAGGAGTAATTAAACTCAACCGAAAATATAACGACCTCTACCTCGGCGATTACGAAGAACACGAATTTAACACTCCTTCAGGAAAAATAGAACTCTTCTCTAACGAACTGGCAGCATTAGGATTCGACCCTATGCCCGTTTACAAAAAACACCCGGAACCCCCCGAAGGATTCTATCGCCTGATATACGGACGAGCACCAATGCACACATTCAGCAGAACCACAAACAACCCGAACCTGACAGACCTGATGAAAGGAAACAACCTGTGGGTAAACCCGAAAACAGCAAAAGAATGGGGACTGAAAAACGGACAAAAAATATGGCTCCAAAACCACCAAGGACATATCTCCTCATTCTCAATACCCGTCAGAATAACCGAAAGAATAAGAGAAGACTCCGTATATATGGTACACGGATTCGGAAGAAAAGACAAAAGACTTACAAGAGGATACGCAGCAGGTATCAGCGATACCGAAATGATTACGGACGTAAAAATAGATAAACCAACCGGAAGCACCGGAATGAGAAGTAACTTCGTTACTTTCCTGACCGAAAAACCGGAAAAACAAGAAAAATCAGTTTAACAAAAAATCCTTTTAAGGAAAAATTAAATAAAAAGCTATGAGATACGGAATGGCTATTGACACTAAAAAATGTGTCGGATGCAGCGACTGTGTCGTTGCCTGTCAAACAGAAAACAATATTCCGCACGGATACACAAGAGATTGGATTTCCGAAACTGTTAACGGAATCTATCCGCAACTGTCTCTCGAAATCCGTTCGGAAAGATGTAACCATTGCGATAACACACCCTGTGTAAGAACATGCCCTACGGGAGCCAGTCATGTCATAGAAGGCGGCATCGTAAAAGTAACACACGAAGAATGCATCGGATGCGGAGCATGCATACAATCATGCCCGTACGACGCCAGATACTTCCACCCGGAAGGATATGTCGACAAATGCACTTTTTGCGACCACCGAGTAAAAAACGGACAAGACCCCGCTTGCGTATCGGTATGCCCGACACATTGCATGTATTTCGGAGACTTAGACGACCCGAACAGCGAAGTAGCTAAAAAAATAGCATCACGAAAACATAAAGTACTCGCTCCGGAAGCAGGTACAAAACCGCAAATTTTTTATCTGATTTAAGAATTTTTTAAACTCCTTCAAAATGAGAGAAGAACTTATCACAAGCGGAAGAATGAACCCGTATATAGACCCGCACTTGGAAGTATGGGAATGGCAAATACCGACTTATTTATTTCTCGGCGGATTAGCTGCCGGATTATTATTTTTCGCATCATATTTTTTCATTACGGGAAAAGCCGACAAATACAAAACAACCGTTAAATACGGACCGCTTGTTGCACTGGCGGCAATAATAATAGGACTTATTTCATTACTCTTAGACCTTAAACACCCCGCCTACTTCTGGCAACTGTACACAACAGTCAGAATAGTATCACCTATGTCGTGGGGTGCATGGGTTTTATTACTTACATCCTTAATTACAGTAATCTGGATTGTCAGCTACCTCAAAGAAGCATTCCCTAAATACCGAAAAAAAACCGGATTCCTCAAAAAAATTCTGGATATATTCATAACCGAAGACAAAGAAGAATCATGGAAATGGAAAAACGAAAAACTCGGTATATTTGAAAAATTTACGCAAAAAAACAGAACAATATGGGCATGGATGCTCGTAATACTGTCAGTAATACTCGGCGTATATACCGGAATACTGCTGTCCGCTTTCAACGCACGTCCGCTGTGGAACACATCAATACTCGGACCGTTGTTCCTAACTTCCGGATTCTCTACCGGAGCAGCAATGCTGATGATAATATCAAAAGACCATGCAGAAAAAATCGCTTACAGCAAAATAGACTTACTGCTGATAATAATAGAACTGTTTTTCATAACACACCTGTTTATGGGATTTTTAGCAAGCTCGGAAGTAAAAGTAGAAGCAGCACACCACTTTATGGGAGGAGAATACACAGTTTCGTTTTGGGTTAACGTTATTATCTTAGGACTCATAATTCCCGCTATTCTCGAAACATTAGAACTCCTCAAATACAAAATACCGACAATAATCTCCGGACTTCTTATACTGTGGGGAGGCATGATGTTCAGATTTATAATGGTAGAAGCCGGGCAAATAATCAGATACTTATACTAAAAATTTTAAAAGTCAACAAAACTCATAAAAAATGGAAGACGTAAAAATTCAAAAACCGCCGAAAAAATACATGAACCCGTATTTAGCAGGCGTTCTTCTCGGCATAGTCATTCTCCTCTCCTTCTTTTTTACCAGAGAAGGACTCGGAGCAAGCGGAGCATTTAAAAGAGGAGTAGCTAAAATAGAACAAATCATTATTCCGTCACACGTCCAAAGCGACAAATCAGCATTCAAACATTACGTTACCGACGGCAAAGACCCATTAAAAAACAGACTGGTTTACATGATTATAGGAGTATTCATAGGAGGTTTCATCTCCGGAGCACTAAACAACCGGCTGAAACTTAAACTCGAACACTCTCCGAAAATAACATCCAAAAAAAGAGCCGTTGCCGCAATCACAGGAGGCGCACTGTTCGGAATAGGATCCGCATTCGGAAGAGGATGCACAAGCGGAGCCGGATTAGACGGCATGGCAGTATTGGCTACATCCGGATTTGTAGTAGTAGGAATGATTTTCGGAGTAGGATATATAGCAGCATGGTTTTTCAGAAAACTATGGATTTAATAATTTTAAACTGAACAACAAAAAATAACAGATATGGGACCAATATTTACGGCAGCTGACGAATGGAGTTTTGTCATTGCTCTTGTCATAGGAATTGCATTCGGGTACTTACTCGAAAGTGCCGGATTTTCATCATCAAGAAAACTTGCCGGAGTTTTCTACGGATACGACTTTGTAGTTTTGCAAGTATTCTTTACCGCAGCATTTACCGCAGCACTCGGACTCGTATTTTTCGACTACTTCGGATGGCTCGACCTGTCAAAAATATGGGTAAACAAATTTTACGTCGGCTCGGCAATACTCGGAGGAGCACTAATGGGATTAGGATTCATTATCGGAGGTTTCTGCCCCGGAACAAGCGCTTGCGCTTCCGCAATAGGAAAAATAGACGCAATGCTGTTTCTCGGAGGATTCATTATCGGTGTCGTAATATTTGATGCATTCTATCCTCTGTATTCCGGTTTTTACAAAGACCAAAACCTCGGACCGGTTAAAATATACGAAACATTAGGAATGGACAGAGAAGTATTCCTCTTACTGTTTGTAACGGTAGCAATACTATCTTTCGTCGCAACGGGATACATACAGAAAAAAATATCTCAAAAGTCAAAAAAATATTAATACAAAATAACTAAACGTCATGAGCGATACACGTATTATTCAAAAACAATATATCTTTATGTCCGCTGTATTTATCGGCTTGGCGCTTCTTCTGGTAATACTTCCCGAAAAACACACTTCCGGAGAACTTAACCCGGAACAATTACTGCAAGAAGTAAACGACGACACAAGATACGTCTCTACGGACGAAGTAGCGGAAAGAATCATATACGGCGACAAATTTGTAAAACTTATAGACCTCAGAAGCCCCGAAGAATACAAAAAATTCCATCTGAAAGGAGCCGTTAACATACCGCTCGACAGTCTTCTGAACAAAAATAAAAAAGGAAAATACATTTACGAAGACATCCTCAACCAAGACATCGTAAAAAACATATTCTACTCTAACGGAACAGTTTACGCAAACCAAGCATGGATACTGACACGGCGGCTCAACTACAAATATAACTACGTCATGAAAGGAGGACTTAACAAATGGATAGAAACAGTCATAAAACCCGAACGCCCGCCGCAAACAGCATCCCAAGAAGAATTCGACTTATACGATTTCAGACGTGCGGCAAGCATATACTTCGGAGGAGGAAAAGTTACAACATCGGCAACAGAACAAAACAATTCGCCGCAACCGGTTATTAAAAAGAAACCGCAAAAAGAGGAAGAAGAAGGAGGTTGTTAAATCTTAATAATACATTTACATTATGGAAAATACGGAACACAACAAAATATCAAACATTCTGCCGATTATCGGAATATCTTTCATTCTCATAGTAGTTTTCGGGCTCGTAACAAAAGAAACACCCGAACACCATTACAGAATAAGCACCGACGAAATGCTCGAAAAAACACTGAAACACGATTACATAATACGTTTCGATAAATTTTTCGACATATATTACAATAACGATTCTCTGTACAGATTCATAGACTTACGCTCGGCTCACGACTTTCAGGCGGGACATCTGCCCGGAGCAATAAATATTCCGCTTGCAAAAATACTTAACGACGAATACAAAAACATCGTCAACCAAGATAAAAAAATAAACGTACTGTATTACTCCGACCAATGCGGCGCATGCGCTCCGTGGATGATACTGACGCAACTCGGATACAAAAACAATTACGTGCTGGCGGGAGGTTACGACTATGTTACGGCACACATAATAAACGAATATTCGCCGATGCTCGGAGATTACTCCGCCGAAAAAGCAAAATACGACTTCCGTAAAATAATAAACAGCACGGCGGGAAGCACAACTGACAATACAAGTTCCGAAACAACGGCACCCGCTCCCGTTATAAAAAAGAAAGCCGTTAAAGAAGAAGAGGAAGGAGGTTGCTGAAAAACTTTAAAATCAATTTAAAAACAAAGAAATGAAAAACAAAACATCTCTTTTTATCGCTTTATTTCTTACTTTAACCGTATATTCCGGACTAACATCTTGCTCAAACGATAATCCGGCAGACAAAAAAGTAATTACCGAACCCGAAAAAAACATCAAAGAAAATCAAGCACTGATAAAATTTTTAGAACAATCCGGAAATTTTATAAACAACAAACGCATACCGACTTTAGTATCGGCCGATGACGTTAAAGCAAACCTCGGAAATTACCTGATAATAGATTTAAGACGACACAGCGACTATACTGCCGGACACATAAACGGCGCAATAAACGTTGCATCCGAGAATCTATTATCATACATGAAAAAAAACGTTGCCGCAGGCACATACGATAAAATAGTTTTAGTATGCTACTCCGGACAAAAAGCAAGTTTCTCCGCTATGATGCTCCAACTGCTCGGATACAGTAACGCATACGCAATGAAATGGGGAATGAGCTCTTGGGACAAAAATACTGCCGAAAAAAAATGGCTGAAAAAAATATCCGACAAATACGCTTCGCAATTAGAAAAAAAAGAAAATCCTAAATTACCTAAAACCGAACTTCCGGAAATTCATACCGGAAAAACTCTCGGATACGACATCCTTGAAGCACGAGCCGATACAGTTTTAAAACGGTCTGAATTCGGAGTAAGCATTGACGAAATAATGAAAAATCCTTCGGATTACTACATCATAAATTACTGGCCGGATTATAACTATGTTAAAGGACACTTACCCGGAGCAGTACAATACACCCCTAAACAAAGTTTAACATACGACACCGAACTTTTAACACTGCCGACGGACAAAAAAATAGCGGTATATTGCTTTACCGGACAACATGCCGCATTCGTTACGGCATATCTGCAAATTCTCGGTTACGATGCATACTCCGTATTCTACGGCGCTAATTCGTTTATGCACTCAAAACTTACTTCTCTGAAAATCGGACACGCTTTTACACAAAAAGAAATTAAAAATTATCCGTTAATTCAAGGAGAACTGCCGAGCCCCGAAAATCAGCCGGCACAAGCCGAAGAAGAAACAGAACCCGATAACGCACCCGCTCCCGTTATAAAAAAGAAAGCCGTTAAAGAAGAAGAGGAAGGAGGTTGCTGAAAAATCATAAACCTTACGCAAAAAACTCAACTGTCTGAAACATCCTTTCAGGCAGTTGTTTTTTTCGGTAAATTTTCGGGTAGCGCAACAAATACCGACTAATCTATAACACTCATTTCTCTCAACTGTTCGGGTTTCAATATCTTAATGCTCTTGCCGCTTATTTCGATAACTTTTTTAGTATCCAACTCGGCAAGCACGCGACTTACACTCTCGCGAGTAGTATTAATGTAATTACCCAAATCTTCACGAGATAAAGGCAAAGTAAAAGTATCCGACTCGTAAATATTTTCCATAAAAAACAATAAAGCATGAGCCAACCTGCCGTAAATATTATTTTGAGTACGACTTACGCATTTTCTGAACAATTCGAGCTCACTCTTACACAATTCCACTATTATTTCGTATGCAAACTGCTTATTTTCTTCTATAAACAATTTAAAAACATCAATATGTATAAAACAAAGGTGAGAATCTTCGAGGGCAGTTGCCGAATAATGATTTATTTTTTCCTCTATGGTAGTAGGAATACCCAAATAAATAGGACCTTTTACTATCTTTAAAATTTGAGATGCTTTACCTTCGGTATGAAGCTTTACGACACCTTTTCTCAAATAAGTAATATTACCGGAAAAAGTTCCTTCCTTAAAAATAACATCCCCTTTCTTAAAATTAATCTGAACACAATTCTTTTCCAAAGCATATAACTGCTCCGGATTAAGCGCCTTTGCGGCTGAAGATTTAATAATACAGGTATTACAATTTATTTCGGATGTCATTTGTATATTTTAAACCGCAAAAATAATGTATTTTTATAAAAACAATGCCTTATTAATGTTGTTGTGTGACATAAATCAAGCCGAAAAAGAGAAAATACAAGGAAATCAAGCTTTTTTAAAAAACATATTTCTTTCTTTCAATAAAACGGCAATAATAAAAATCATAAGCAAAACAGTATTAACAAAATACTTAAAAAAACCTTCCGAACTGTGAATACGGCTTAAAAAGAATATTAAAAGAGCAAGAAAAACATAAAAGCCCGCTTTCTTTAAAGAATAATCTATACCGTAATGCTTTCTTCCCCAAAAATATGAAATAATCATCATGGAAAAATAACAAAAAAATGTTGCCCAAGCCGAACCGAGATAACCGATTTTCGGAATCAAAACAACATTTAATACAACGGTTATTAATGCCCCGATACCGGCAATATAAGCACCGAACCGGGTTTTATCGGTTAATTTATACCAAACAGAGAGATTATAAACTATTCCCAAAAACAAATTCGCAAACAGCAAAATCGGAACTATCTTTAAACCCGACCAATACCTTTCGTTAATAAAATATTTTACCGCATCTATATACAACATAATACCCAAAAAAATCAACAACCCGAAGATGATAAAATAATTCATTACCTCGGCATAAGTTTTTCGGGCATTTTTTTCTTTTTGATGACTGAAAAAAAACGGCTCGGCGGCATAACGAAACGCCTGAATAAACAAACTTATCAAAACGGAAAGTTTATAATTTGCTCCGTAAATGCCTATTTGCGAAAAAACATAATTTTCGGCATCGGTAACATCCGGAGGTATCGTCAGCAAATACTTAAGCAATATCCTGTCTATAACCTCGTTAACCATTCCCGCAAGACCGGCGAACAACAAAGGCAAACCGTAAATAAGAAGTTGCTTTAATATTTTATGCGAAAATCTGTATTTTATACGAAAGAAATCCGGAACAAACAACATTAAAGTTATTGCACTTGCTATCAAATTAGAAATAAAAATATAAACAATACTTCTTCCTGAATAAAAAGACGCAACAAAAGAATCCGGATAATGTTCCTTCAAATACGGGCAAAGCAATAAAAAGAATAAGTTAAACCCTATATTCAAAGTTATGTTAATAAACTTAAAAATCGCAAATTTTACCGCCTTATTTTCTCTTCGCAATTTTGCAAACGGAACCGTTGTCATAACATCAGCCCCTATTATCAAAGCAAACAGCACAACATACTCGCTGTGTTCCGGATATTTTAAAAATGCCGCAACAGGTTGGGCAAAAAGCACAACAAAAAATATAAATATCGAAGTTGTAACAAACAAAGGCGTAACGGCAGCAAAAAAAACTTCGTCAGGATTACTATGTTTCTCCGAATATCTGAAATAAGCCGTTTCTATGCCGTATGTAAGCAAAACAAACAAAAATCCGGCATAAGCATACAAATCGGTAACAACACCGTATTCCGCAGGCAAAAAAAGTCGCGTATATAACGGAACAAGCAAATAATTTAAAAATCTGCCCGCTATACTGCTGAAACCGTAAACGGCGGTTTGCCCCGCCAATTTTTTAACAGGATGTGTCATTTGTTGTTTCCCGAGCTCAAAAGTAGTTATTTCCCCGTCATTATCAAAATATCAAAAATTTATTTATCTTTGGACGTTTTATTAATTAACTTTTAACAAAATACACCGAGATGAAAAAACTTACTTTATTACTGCTTATAACTGTTACGGCTTTTACTTATTCTTACTCTCAAAAATTTAAATACGGACATATCGACGGCAATGCGGTTTACGGAGAAATGCCCGAAAAGCAGGAAGCCGACACGCTTTATGCAAAATTCGTCAAACAACTCGAAGACCAAATAAAAAACATGCAGGACGAGTATAACGCAAAACTCGAAGAATATAAACAAAAAGAAGCATCGCTAAGCGATATTGTTAAACAAACAAAAATAGACGAACTTAATTCGCTGGGCGAACGCATACAAAAGTTTCAAGTATCGGCACAAACCGAAGCCGCAAAAAAACAAAAAGAACTTTACGACCCGGTAAGAGAAAAATTCGGCAATGCTCTTAAAAAAGTTGCCGAAAAATACGGCTACAGATTTATAATAGATAAAAATGCTCTCCTTTATTATAATGATGCGGATGATGTTACCGACCTCGTAAAAAAAGAACTCGGAATAAAATAACAATTACGCCGGATATTATTTTAATATCTTTTTTCGCAGCAAATCGTAATCGTCGGAGAAATAAAAAGAAATTAAATTTGCCGTGCGCAAAGCAACAGGCAAATATTTAAAAGTGCCGTCTTCGTTTTTTTCCGAAAGAAACTCTTTTAAAGAAGATTCTTTTGCAACCGAAAAAGCATCATCCGGAATACCGGAAGTTCGCAAAACGGCGGATATCGACGAAGCAATATTGCCGCAAAAAAGCAACCCGGCTCTGTCTGCCGTATATTGCAACAAACGAAATGCCGCAGCTAAATTGTATTCTTTTTCTTTTTCGACTTTCTTTTTATTGCCGTAAAACCTTACCAAACTCAATGCTCTTTCGTATATTGACACGGTATTGTCGCTTGCCGAAAAACCGGACAACCCGAAAAGTTCGTAAAGTTTGGCAGCATCTTTTACCGACCCGGAAAAAACATTAACCGCCGGAGGTATAAGCGTAAGAGCTGCTTCGGCGGCTTTCAGCCCGCCCTCAAACGTTGCGCAACGAAAATCTGAACTTGTTAAAGGCGTATTTTTAAAATAAATACATGCCGTTTCGGAGGCAAGCGAGAAGCAAATTTCGGCAAAATTCATTTTCCTTGCGGAGTTATCATCGTAAAAATCGCTTCCGAAAATAATAAAGGGCGGATTTCCGTCATACCCGGTAATTCTGTTGCTGCCGTCGGTTCTCGAAATATACAAATCAATATCTCCCGTATCGAATACTACGGCTGTATTTTGCAAAATTTTATATAAATCTCCGTAATTATCCTCATCGGCTTTTTCCGAATATGCTTTAACTGACGAATAATCATTCGGCGGAATTTCCGATATTTGCTTGCGCAGTTTGTCGTATCTGCCGTGTTCGAGAAGTAACGGATGCGGCAAATGTTTTTCGAGTAAAGACGTTTTTACCGGGCGTAAATCATCATTGCAAAATTCTTTGTCTGCGGGTATAATTTCGCCGTTTAATATTTCCGATACTTCCGATGCTTTTTCTCTTAAACTCTTTTTTTTGCTTTCCGCAGCTTTTTTAAGACGTTTTTCGTTAAGCGGTTGCAACAAAAGCATATTTCTAAGTTCTTCGGGAGCATTCGTTTTATCCGTAACCCGGGCAAGCAAATCAAGAACGGCAACTTTAAGAATACTGCCGCTTTTATCAGAAAATAAATCCGAGGTTTCCGGAGGTAATACTTCGGTTATTGTTTCGTCCGGAAGGTGTTTAAGTAAATCTTTAAGAACTCCGGCTGCCTTTTTGTTCCTGTTTGTTTTTTTAAGAAATTCCGAATACTTAAAATCAAAAACGGCTCTGTCCGAACTGTTTTTATAATTCTTGATAAACTTTTTTCTTATACTTTCGTAAGAATGCGTTAATTTACGAAGTTTACCGGCATCTTCTATCGTTTCGGAGAACAGATGCAAGAATAATATCTTATCTTCAAAAGATATTTTATTTCCTTCGAATATATCGCCGAAATAATCTTCGGCATCGTTGCTGTTTGCCAAATTATTAATTGTTTGCGATATATATTTTTGTTCCGCAATATTGCCGAAATTATCCGGATTCTCAAGATATTTACTCAACAGCGATAAAAATGCGTCGTAAGGATTTTTGTTTCTGTCTGCCGAAAAGCGAAACAGTTTTTCCGCACCTGCAAAGCTTTTTTCTTCGAGATTAAATTCGGCAACTTTTTTTATACGCAAATTTCCTTTAACGCCGTAAATTTCCGGAAGTCGCAAAAATAATTTTAAATCGGAGCGTTTCGGATACAACAAATATTCTCCGGCTTTAACGGCTGTTTTTTTCAACATACTTTTTTTAATCAAAAAAGGTTCGTTTATTTTAAAGCATTCGATTAAATCGCCGTTTTCGTTCATCATTACCGTAAAAACAGAGTTCTCTCCTGCCGCAACAAATCCGTAACTGAAGTTGCTTACTTTTTCAGTGTCTTTGTTTTTCTTTACGGAATAAAAGTTCAGTTTGCATAATAATTTTTCGTTTTCGAGAAGTTCTCCGGTCAATATTTGCTCTCCCGTATTCATTTTATCGATAAAAATATTTTCGGTATCGGGTTTTTTATCCGGAAATTTATCGTAATAATCGGTATCGAAATAGTCGTAAATGTATTTTATAAGTTTTTTTTGTAACGAACCGCTTATTACGGAAGATATATTAAATTTAGATTTTTCTTTGTTTTTTTCGATAAAATCTACAGGCACCGTTTCGAATTTAAGAACTTTTTTT
>JAADDR010000115.1 GCA_013153865.1 Chlorobiota bacterium
CTCTTACCGTAAGCAACGCAATAAGTTTCGAGAGCGAAGTTCCTTCAATATTCACATTCGGAGGAGATGCCGACTGGACAAGAGTGCAAGACGAAGCATACGACGGCGATTATTCGATGAAATCAGGAAGCATAACAGACGACCAAACTTCCGTTATGCAGGCAGAACTGAACATAACTTCCGCAGGCGATATTTCATTCTACAAAAAAGTATCTTCAGAATCAGGATATGATTATCTGAAATTTTATATCGACGGAACAGAAAAAGGCAGCTGGTCGGGAGAAGTTGACTGGTCTCAAGAATCTTATTCCGTTACGACAGGTACTCATACATTTAAATGGGAATACTCCAAAGACGGTTCGGTCAGCAACGGAAGCGATTGTGCTTGGGTTGATTATGTAGAATTTCCGGAATACGAAGAACCCGAAACATACACAGTAACATTCAATGTAACGGACGGTACCGATCCGCTGGAAAATGCGCTTGTTTCTTTTAACTCTCAAAACAAATACACAAACGCATCCGGCGAAGCCGTATTTACGGATGTCAATCAAGCAAACAATATGAGTTGGAGTGTATCTAAAACCGGATATAATTCACAATCAGGAACTCTTGATATTACAGATTCCGACGTAACAAAAAATGTTATACTCTCCGAATTAGAGACATATACCGTAACTTTTAACATAACAGACGGCACAAATCCGTTAGAAAATGCACTCGTTACTTTTAATTCTCAAAATAAATACTCAGATGCCGACGGAATTGCTGTTTTTAACGATATTGAACCCGATAACGGATTACCCTGGACTGTTGCAAAAACAGGATATACAACCCAAAACGGAACAGTTGACGTAACAGACCAAGACGTAAGTATAAACGTAAGTATTAACTCTACGGACATTGATATAATTTTGACAATTTCAAATATCAATATCTCACCTAATCCGGCTTCCGATTTTGTTAACATAAGTTTTTATACCGAAAACAAAACAGAAACAGAAATATACATATATTCATACAACGGCAAACTGGTAAAAACTTTTAATTTAGGAACATTAAACGAAGGAAATCATAAAATTTCATGGAATACAAAAAACGGCAATAACGGTAAAAAAGTTTCAAGCGGTATATATTTCATAAAAATAATCTCCGGTAATTCCTATAAAACCGCAAAACTAATTTTAACAAACTGACACAATACTGCGGTCTAACACCAAAACTGCCGTAAAACATATACTTACGGCAGTTTTTTTTGATAAGGGTCGAAAAAATTTTAATTTAGCAAAAAATAATATTTCAACCTTATCAAAATTATAAAAATGGAACATAAAAACGCTATTAAAGGCAGTGAATTTATCGTAAAAGAAACTCTTCCGGAAGAAATTTTCATACCCGAAGAATTTGACGAAGAAGCCAAAATGATTGCACAAACATGCCAAGACTTTCTCGATACCGAAGTAATGCCCAATCTTGACAGAATAGATGCTCACGAAGAAGGTTTAATGCCCGCAATTCTTAAAAAAGCGGGAGAACTCGGACTGCTCGGAATATCAATACCCGAAGAATACGGAGGTTTCGGGCAAAACTTCACGACATCAATGCTTGTTGCCGACATTTTAGGTGCAGGATATTCTTTCTCGGTTGCTTACTCGGCTGACACCGGAATAGGAACTCTCCCGATAATGTATTACGGAAACGAAGAACAAAAACAAAAATATCTGCCCGGACTTGCAACAGGCGAACTTCTCGGAGCATACTGCCTTACCGAACCCGGAGCAGGTTCAGACGCTAACAGCGGTAAAACAAAAGCCGTATTAAACGAAGCCGGAACACACTATATCCTCAACGGCTCAAAAATGTGGATTACAAACGGAGGATTTGCCGACGTGCTTACCGTTTTTGCCAAAATTGACGACGACCGTATTTTAAGTGCATTTATTGTAGAAAGAAATTTTCCCGGAATAACTTTCGGTGCCGAAGAAAACAAAATGGGAATAAAAGGTTCGTCAACAGTGCAAATTTTCTTCAACGACTGCGAAGTTCCCGTCGAAAACCTTCTCGGAAACAGAGGCGACGGTTTCAGAATAGCGTTAAATATTCTTAACCTCGGAAGAATAAAACTCGGAGCAAACGTTATAGGGTCGTCAAAACTTGCAATAAACCAATCGGTGCAATATGCAAACGAAAGAAAACAATTCAGAACTCTTATTGCCAACTTTCCGGCAATAAAATACAAACTCGCACAACAAGTAATAAAAGCTTTTGCCAACGAAACAGCCGTTTACCGTATGAGCAAAAACGTTGACGATGCGGTAAAAAGAAACATTGCCGACGGTATGGACAAAGGAACGGCAAATGTCGAAGCTCAAAGAGAATTTGTTGTCGAAGCCGCACTGATTAAAGTATTCGGCTCCGAAATGCTCGATTATGTTGTCGACGAAGGTGTTCAAATTCACGGAGGAATGGGATTTTCCGCCGAAACGGCAATAGAAAGAGGTTACAGAGATTCCAGAATTAACAGAATATTTGAAGGAACAAACGAAATAAACAGAAACGTAACCGGAGATACTCTCATCAAAAAAGGTCTTAAAGGAGAAATCCCTTTATTCGAAGAAGCCGCAAAAGTTGTTGCCGGTATTGACAAATTTACCGGCAAGCCGGATTTCTCCGGAAATTATTTCGAAGACGTAAAACTTACGGTAAATAATTTCAAAAAAGTTTTTCTGCTTTTGGTTGATGCCGCACACAAAAAATTCGGTAAAAAACTCTCGCGCGAGCAAGAAATAATATTCAACTTTGCCGATATAATTATGCAGTCTTACGTTGCCGAATCGCTTTATCTGAGGGTAAATCGTCTGCAAACTTTAAAAGGCGAAGAAGCAGGCAAAATATACAAAGACATTCTCGACGTATATCTTTTCGACTCGGCAAATATCGTTTACAATCAAGGTATTGAAGCAATATATTCGTTTATCGGCGAAAACGAACAAGATAAATACATCGAAGCGTTAAGATACCTTACAAAAGTAAAACCGGCAAACATTAAAGAAGCAAGAAGACGAATTGCCGATAAATTGATTGACGATAATAAATATCAATTTTAAACGAAATAACATTACTTACCCCGTTTACGGGTAAAACAGCCGGTATTCGGGGTAGTTCGGGCATTTCCGGAAAAATACCGGATTTAGAAAAAGGGTAACGGTGCCAAAATTCATTCTTGCGTATTCCTAAACGCCTTTATTGAACAAAGGGCTCTTTTTTAATGCCTTCGGGAGTTATAAAAGCCGTAATATATTTAACCGGAGTAACGTCAAAAGCAGGATTATACGCTCTCGAACCGGGATTTGCAATGCGCACTTTTACGGTTGTTCCGCCATTTTCTTTACCTTCGATATACAAAACTTCGTTTTCGTCGCGTTCTTCTATATCTATGTCATTTCCGGTCGGGCAATTCTTATCGAAAGTTGAATTCGGGGCGGCTATATAAAACGGTATGCCGAATTCCTTTGCCAAAACGGCTTTTTCGAGAGTTCCTATTTTATTTGCCGTATCTCCGTTTGCGGCAATGCGGTCGGCTCCGGTAATAACCATGTTTATTTTGCCGCGCATCATTAATAACCCGGCTGCATTATCGGCAATTATAACATGCGGAACTCCGGCTTTTTCCAATTCCCAAGCCGTAAGTTTGGCGCCTTGATTTCGCGGGCGCGTTTCATCTACATATACCGTTATTTTTTTACCTTCGTTATGAGCTTTAATTACGGGAGCTAAAGCCGAGCCGTATTCTACTATTGCAAGAGGTCCGGCATTGCAGTGCGTCAATATGCCGAAACCGTCTTTTATGAGTTTGCTGCCGAACTCTCCTATCCTTTTACCTGCTTCGGCTGTTTCGTCGGCAATTTTATGTGCTTCTTTTTCTGCTTCCGAAGGAGATATTAAAGCTTTTTCGTAAACACGTTTTGCCGCCGCAAATAAATCTCTTGCCGTAGGGCGTGTAGCTTCTATATCTTTAAGTGCCTTATTTAAAAAAAATTCATATTCGTTTTCCGGAGCTTCGAAACTCGCCTGCATAACGGCAAAACCCGCCGCTGCTCCTATCGAGCCGGCACCGCGCGTAATCATCGTTTTTATTACAAAACAAGTGGTTTTATAGTCATTAGAAACAAATATTTCTTCTTTAAAAGGCAGTTTTGTTTGATCTTTAAAAAAAACTTTATGCTTTTCCGCCCAAACCGCTCTGTTCCGTTTCGTTTTCGTTTTCATTATTTTCGCGAGTTAAAAAGAATTGTTCCAGTTGTTTTCTCAATTCGGTAATACTTAAATTTCTGCGATAATCGGAATTACGGAATAAAGATATTCCTCCGGTTTGTTCCGACACTACTATAACAACGGCATCGGTTTGTTCGGAAATACCGAGAGCCGCTCTGTGTCGCAAACCGAAATCTTCGTCTTTTACGTCCTTATCGGAAACGGGTAAAATACAACCTGCCGCAACAATTTTATCGTTCTTTATTATTACGGCTCCGTCGTGTAAAGGGCTGTTTTTAAAAAATATTGTATTAAGAAGTTGCGAAGATGTATCGGCATTTATTTTTATTCCGGTTTCTATAACGGAATAAAGTTCGGATTCTCCGGCAATAACTATCAATGCTCCGGTTTTCGTTTTAGACAATGACCTGCATGCTTTAACTATAGACCATACTTTTACGTCGGGTTCTTCGTCCGAAAAAAAAGGTAAAAAGTTAAATACCGAAACATTAATTTTAGAAAAATATTTGTTACTGAGAAGTAAAAAAAATTTTCTTATTTCCTGCTGAAAAACTATTAATACGGCTATTACCCCCACTCCCATTACATGCCCGAGAATAGAGCTTATCAGTATCATGTCAAAAGCTTTTACCGTAAGCCAAACAAGATACAAAACGGCAATACCGGTAAATATCTTAATTGCCGCCGTTCCTTTTATCAAAAAATAAATCTGATACAGCAAAAAAGCAACAAGTAAGATATCTACTACATCTTTTATGCCTATGTGAAGAAATCCGAAAATATGCTTTTGTTTTTATTTTCGGCGAAATTAAT
>JAADDR010000167.1 GCA_013153865.1 Chlorobiota bacterium
GAAGCGATAATAGAAACATATGCCGATATATTCCCCGAAGGAAATCTTACATACTATAAAGAAAAATATAAAAACGAAGCTCTCGAAAAATACGAACAAATAAAAACCGAAAATGCAGATAAAACAAACCCCGAAAAAGCCGTAAAATGCGATAAAATAGTAAAAGCATATTTCTCGCAAATTAAACTCCGAGAATCAAAAATCATATTATACGACAAAATAATTGACAAATACAACACGCTTAAAAATAAAATTAACGAAACCGAAGAAATCAAACAAGCAAAAAATAAAATACACAAACACGAAGAACGAATTAAAAAACTTGACGGCGAAAAAGCCGACACAGAATACGAAAATGCACTTACCGATACACTCAAACTGGAAGAACTCGAAAGAGAATTTCAACTCAAAACGGAATACACAAAACAACTTTCGGCTTTACAAAAAAAATATAAAGACGAAAAAAACGTTGAAGATTATACGACATCTTTAGCTTTTAAAGAAGAAATAGATAAAATGATCGACGAACTTGAACAACAAACTTAAACATAAAATACATGCTCGTATAAAGGGAACAATTATTTTGTTCCTTTTTTTACAAGGAATAATACCGGCTTTCGCACAAAAAAAATACACACTTAACATAATTACCGCAAAAGAAGAACTGCCCGGATTTATCAAAAAAAAATCTTACAAAACTTCATTCTCCGACTCTGTTCTTCTTATTCAATATTTGCAAAAAATAAAATCGCAACTTATTAAAGACGCATATATTACAGCTTCTTTCGACAGTATAAAATTCGACTCGCTTACGGTAAACGCATTCCTCTATACCGGAAAAAAATATCAAATTAACACTTTTAACATCTGCGGTCTGAGCCCGGCTCTCGAAAAAAAATATTTGCCGCACAATTCAAAAAAAAAAATACAAAAAACTTTTAATCCGGCAGAACTTAATAACATATACAAAAAAATAATTACCGAATACGAAAACAACGCATACCCTTTCGCTTCGCTTACTCCGGTAAAAGTAAACCTCGACGGAAAAAACATAAACTTAGACCTTAAACTCGAAAAAAACACTAAAATATACTTTCATAAAATATTCATAAAAGGAAAAACAAAAATCTCACCCGTATTCGTTAAAAAATACCTGTCGATAAAAGAAGGAAACACATACAACGAAGAATCAATAACTTCCGCGGAAAAAAAAATAAAACAACTAAATTTCCTGTCCGAAATAAAACCTCCGGAAGTTGACTTCTTCGGTAACAATGCCGACATATACCTGTACCTTAAAGACAAAAAAGCAAATCTTATTGACGGAGTTATCGGATTTATACCCGATAAAAATAACGACAACAAACTTTCTTTTACCGGAAACATAAACCTTAACCTGTCCGATAACTTTAACAAAGGAGAAAATATATTCTTAAAATGGTCAAAAACGGCGGAACTATCCCAAAAATTAAATGCCGGATTTAAAATCCCGTACTTCCTCAAAAGCCCTTTCAACATCTCGGCACAATTTATCTTAGATAAAAGAGACACTCTTTGGATGAACCTGAGCGGAAAAGCAACTCTCGACTTTAAACCCGAATACAATTCCGAAATATCGGCTTATATTAAAACAAAATCATCATTTATAATATCCCCCGAATACGTCGATACCTCATTATTCAAAAATACTTCGGCAATTATGTTCGGATTTGCTTATGCCCTGCAAAATCTTGACTACATTTTTAATCCTTCCGAAGGATTTGCTCTTAATATTAGTCCGGCAGCAGGAAAAAGAACAGTAAATAACATCAAATCAAACTATTTCGAAACCGATTTATTTGCCGAATATTACCTGCCTCTTTTCTCCCGGTTTGTATTAAAATCATCGGCAAAACTTAAATACGCATTCCCTTACGAAGACCTGTGCGAAAACGAACTGTTCGACCTCGGAGGATTTAACTCCTTGAGAGGATTCGACGAAAACCAATTCAGAACATCCGCATATGCTTTAATTAACGCGGAAATCAGATATCTTTACGAAAAAGAATCTTCGGCTTTTATATTTTTTAATACAGCAACATTTAAAGACAATAATAACACTGCCGATAACAAATATTACCATCCTTACGGATTCGGAATAGGAACAAGCATAAACACAAAAGCCGGAATATTCTCCGTTTCATACGCACTCGGAGCATTACCCGAAAACAATCTGAAAATATCCGACTCCAAAATACATATCGGATACATAAACAGATTCTGACAAACTTTTTCTTTGTTTTTAAGAAAAATAGTCATATATTTAGTTAAAATTTAATAAAATATGAAAAATAAACTGTTCCATGCATTAATAATCGTAACTGTCGGGTTAGCATCCTGCATAGACGAAAAAGAACCCGAAATATATCCCGAATACAACGAATTTTCCGGAGAAAAAAAAGTTAATATAATAGGTTATAACTCCGACGCAATGGAACCATTCATTACAAAAGACGATAAATATCTGTTTTTTAACAATCTCGACGGCGATAACAACAAAGATTTATTCTATGCCGAAAAAATAAACGATACAACATTCTTGTTTAAAGGCGAAATTCAAGGAGTTAACACTCCCTATGTAGATGCAAACCCCTCAATGGATACAGACAATAACTTCTTTTTTATTTCTACTCGAGATTTGGATGCCGGAAACAAAACCCTTTACGAAGGCATCTTCGATAACGGAACGGTTACTCAACTTCACCAAATATCCGGAACAATTAACATCCCCGATGCCTATATGATAAATATGGGAGTCGAAATATCTAAAGACGGAAATACACTGTTTGTTTCAAATGCAAAATTCGAAAACGGAGCAAATTTCCCCTCCGAAGGCGATATAAGATTTGCCCTTAAAGAAGGAGACGATTATAATATCCCTGCAAACGAATCTTACATATTGCAAAACATAAACACAAACTATGCGATTGAATATGCCGGTGAACTGTCTTCCGACGGTTTAGAACTTTTTTACTCGCAAGTAACACTCTCGGACCCGCCGGTTTTTAAACTGTTTCGTGCCGAAAGAAAAAATACTGCCGAACCTTTCTCCATTCCGCAATCCGTAAACGAACCGTTTAAAAACAACATTAATGCTTTTGTCGAAGCACCTTCGCTTTCAGCCGACGAAAAAAAACTCTATTATCACAAATTGCAAAACGATACTTTCTCTATATTTATGTTATCGAGAAACTGACAAAACTAAAACATACCGTTAACTTATTATTTAAACTAAAATACGCAAAACCATGAAAAATAAACTTAACTTACTCGCAACAGTTTCATTCTTACTGTTATTTGCATGCAATACAAACGAAAATAACCGGTCAGCCGCCTCCGAACAACAAACCGGCAAACATAAAACCGCCCTGAAAGATTGCAATAAAGTACATTGGTCGCATCACAAAGGAGAAAACGGTCCGTCGCACTGGAAAAACCTTTGCGAGGGATTTGCCGCTTGCGGAGGAAAAGCACAATCTCCGGTAAACATTATTATCGAAAACGTATCTGTCGATAACACCTTAATGCCGCCGGTATTTAACTACGAAAAATCCGAAACCGATATTATAAACAACGGGCATACCGTGCAATTTAACACATCAGGAAACCAAACAGTTACGCTTAACGGCAAAGAATATAAACTCTTGCAATTTCATTACCACACTTTAAGCGAACATACAGTAAACGGGCAACATTATGCCGGAGAAATACACTTCGTTCACAAAAACTCAGACTCCGATTTTGCAGTTCTCGGAGTTATGATAGAAGAAGGCGAAGAAAATACGTTTTTCGATAAATTCGAAGATAAATTCCCGCTTAAAGAAGGTGAATATAAATCGGACGATACATTTGACGTTATGTCACTGCTGCCGGATAACAAAAGTTATTATTACTATTCCGGCTCTCTTACTACACCTCCGTGTTCGGAAGTCGTAAACTGGTATATGTTCGTAAAACCGGTTACGGCATCTGAAAAACAAATTAAAAAACTTTCGGAAATATTAAACGACAACTACAGACCGGTGCAAAAACTTAACGGCAGGAAAATAAAACTTTACAAAAAATAAATAAACTTTCCGGACATCAAATTTAAACTTTCTAAAAAAAAAATAATCAAACCGTTTTAAAAGCATGACGAAATTCCGGAGCTGTTTTAAAAGTCGGAAGTTAAACTCCGCTTTTCAAAACGGCTCCCTGAAATTTTAATGAATATAAACAAGCAGTTTAAAAACAAAAACACAAAAAAAACATAAACGATGCAAAAGTTTCATATGCTTTAAGTGTCAAAACAAAAAAAGGCAATTAATGACCGACGAACAATTAATTGAAGGCATTCTGAAAAACGATGAGGCAAGTTTTAAAACCCTCGTTGACAAATATCAAGCATCGGTGCTGAATATTTGTTACGGGTTTGTGCGTAACGCGCAAAATGCCGAAGACATTACCCAGGAAGTTTTTATCGAAGTATATTTGTCGGCAGGAAAATTCAGAAAAGAATCAAAAATATCCACTTGGTTATACCGCATAGCAGTTAACAAATCATTAAACTTTATACGAGACAATAAAAAAAGAAACCTAATAAAAAATATCGAAAACTTTTTTTTAAGCGAACAAAAAAACGAAATACAAATCGCCGACGAAAACGAAAATAACTTCGAAGAAGATTACGAAACCAGACTGAAAATATTATACAAAGCAATAGACTCGCTTTCCGAAAATCAAAAAACGGCTTTTACTCTCGGAAAAATAGAAAAATTATCATATGCCGAAATTTCCGAAATAATGAACATATCATTAGCATCCGTAGAAGGGCTTATACACAGGGCAAAAAAGAACATACAGAAAAAAATATTGAAAAATTATCAAAAAAATAAAGATAAAAACCGCAAGTTTTAAAACAAATTGTGTCAAAAACATAAAACGGACAAGTTATGAAATGCAAAACCGTAAATAAAAAACTGACGGCTTACTTTAACCGGGAGTTAAGCAAT
>JAADDR010000038.1 GCA_013153865.1 Chlorobiota bacterium
CATCCTGTATTTCTGCCACCTCGTAAAATAACAGGTCTGCCGTAATTTAACTCATTTTTTACCGTTTGATAGTTATAATCTGCATATGTTGCTGTACTGTAACCAAAATCATTTACAAAAGAAGATGCAACTTCATTTTGAGTATCAGCTCCCGACCCGTCACACCGGTAATTCATATTTAAGATTTCATATGAATTGGGGGGGGAATGGTCTGTATAATGGTTGGTATAGTTTTAATAATTTTAATCCGGGTGATGATACATTTAATTATCAAACAGGAATGGTATATAATATTAAACCTTAAAATTTATTTATTTTATTTATTATGAAAAATTTAATTTATTTATTATTAGTTATGAGTTTGATAGCTTGCTCAAAGGAAGAAAATACAGAGCAATTTATCATTGATACGGATATTGACATTTCATTAAAAGATGATGACGGAAATGATTTATTAGATCCGAATAATACTGATTCATATGATGAAAATACAATCAAAATAATATATGAGGTAAATGGTGAACAATTTGAATTTTATGACGAAAAACTTGATGCACCGAAAGGATTTTTTATTTATCAACATGAGAATGAATATAGATTGAGATTATTTCCAAACATAAGCGATATTGAAAATTATCCCGTAACCTATATAAAATGGAACGAATCTGATACGGATACGATAAAATGCTTGATTGAAAGAAAATTTAATTCGGAAATTTGCAGAAAAGTATGGTTTAATGATAAAGTTGTTTGGGAAAGCTATGATACGGACAGATATTTTGAAATCATAAAAAATTAACTTTAATATGTTTGTTTGACAAACGGCTATTAACAATATATATACAAGTCATATATTTACTTACTAATGCAATATAATATAATATTAAACCGTAAAAACATTTAAACCCTCAATACCGGAAATACCCTGTTTTCATAAAACAAATACCGGTGTTTTATGATACCGCAAAAGAGGAGTTTTTTTGATTTTTATTTTCTTTTTTAATATATTGCGGATGTTAAATGCTTGATATTTAAAGAAGAATGGCTGATATAGACAATATGGAAATCAGAAGCGAAGAAGTTTCCGAAATAATAGGAACACCTCCGGCAAAAATAATTCGTGCCGGAATAACCGTTATTTTTTTAATTACGGTGTTCTTAATTACCGGAAGTTTCTTTTTTAAATATCCCGATATTGTTACCGCACGCGTTACGGTTAAAGGCGATAACCCTCCGGCTGAAATACGCGCGCGCTCAAACGGTAAAATTACCGCACTTTTCGTAACCGATAAACAAAAAGTAAAAGCCGGACAAACAATTGCAGTTATAGAAAACACCTGCAATTATAACGAATATCTTAATCTTAAAAAAGAAACGGAAATATTGGAAAAATCAAACCTCGAATTTGATTCCTTAATTCTTAATTACGCCCCCGCAACAAAAAAACAATTGGGCGAGCTGCAAAATCCTTATTCCGCACTGCTCAGGCAAATTAAAGAATACAAAGATTTTATCCGCCTTGATTATCATAACAAAAAAATAAAAGCATACGAAAAACAAATAACCGCACTGAAAAAATACTTACATGACTTAAAAGACAGAACAAAACTCTCCGAAAATGACCTTATACTTTACAAAAAACAATTCAGACGAGATTCCGAATTATATAAAAAAGGATTCCTGTCTTTAGCTGAACTCGAAAAATCAAAAAGCTTACTTATACAAAAAAGAAACATATACCAAAACAGCAAAAGCACATTATCAAGCACCGAAATAAGAATAACCGAAACAGAAAGAGATATTTTGGAAACAAAACTCGATAAAATAAACCGTAAAAAAGAATACGAAAGTAAAATTACTGAAACGCTTGAAAACCTGAATGCGCAAATAAGCCTTTGGGAACAAAAATATTTACTGATAAGCCCGGTAAACGGAATCGTTAACTTTATAAACTACCAATCCGAATATCAGAATGTAAACTCCGAAGAAACCGTTTTTACGGTAGTCCCCGAACATACCTCCGAACTTATAGGATATGCGGAATTACCGCTCTCCGGATCCGGTAAAGTAAAAATAGGACAAAACGTGAACTTAAAATTTGACGATTATCCGGATACCAGATTCGGAATGGTAAGAGCTAAAGTAAAAGACGTTTCTTTAGTACCGTCAAACAAATTTTATATGGTTACTCTCAGTTTTCCGGACTCTTTAAGAACAAATTATAAAATAATGCTTAATTTCAGACAAAACATGCAGGGAAATGCTGATATAATTACTGAAGATTTGCCTTTGGCGGCAAGAATTATTAACCCCGTAAAAAGTTTATTCTATGAAAGATTTTGAAAATATCTGACCGCAAAAATATCATAAACGGTAGTATAACATAATTAATTCTTTTTAAGTAAATACTGAAACAAACGGAAAAGATGCAAAGACTGTCGGATAAAGAACTGATAGAACGAATAAAAGCAAAAGACGACAAAGTCATTTTATTTTTAAGAAGAGAATATGAACCGATGATAAGGTATATGATATTAAATTATGCTTTTTCGGACGGAGAAACAACGGTATCCGCTTCTTTGTCGGATGCCGAAGACCTTTTGCATGACACTTTTTATATTTTGTTGGATAAAATATTAAACAAAGATTTTAAACTCACGGCTAAATTATCGACATATTTTTATGCCGTGGCAAAAAATCTTTTAAAACTTAAACTCAGAAAAAAATTACTCGAAACAAAAAAAAGCGCATACAATGCCGATTTTGATTACAAACAAACGGAAACCGACAAAACAGATTATCTTTACGATAAAAAACTTAAAAAAAATGCTTTCGATTATTACTTTAACCGGTTGAGTGAAGTTTGCAAAAAAATTCTTAATCTGTATTGGATGAATTATTCGGTTACGGAAATTGCGGAAAAACTCGAATATAAAAAAAATTACGTAATGAAACGAAAATACGAATGCACAAAACGCCTTACGAAATTAATTAAAGATAATGAAGATAATTTAGACTTTTAATAAAATAAAACACTTATAAACACTGAAAAATTATTAATTATGAAAGATTTTGAAAAATATTTAAGCAACGAATTTTCCGTTATCGGCAAAATACTGTTTCGGGTAAAATTAGAACTTAACCCTGAACTTAAAACTCAATTCGTGCAATATAAAGAGGCATCGGCGAGTTTAATGAACATGTTTAAAATAAGCGAAGCCGAAAAAGAAATAAAACAAAACAAACAATTATTGCTTGCCGATAATTTGATTGATATGTTTTTGACTACAAAAACAAACGACGAAACAATATATAAATTCTTAGAAAACGCTTTTTAACTCTCAACACTCAAACAATAAATTAAATTTTATAAAAAAATATTAAAAAATACATAAATAATTTACTGTTATGACTACACATTTTAAAATGATATCGGATTATCTCGACGGAAACATGACTAAAGCCGAATCCGTTGAATTTCTGATGCAAACAGGAAAAAACAAACTCTTGAAAGAAGACTTTGTTTTAATGAGCGATTTAAATTCGCATATGAAAGGTAAACGGCTTGTAGAAACTGCCGAAGACTCGGAAGATCTGAAAAATCTGGAAATACAGGCAAGAAAAGATGTGGAAGATTTTCTGTATAACGGCAAAAACGATGCGGAAATATTAAGCATTCTGGCAACGGCATTTCCCGGACATTCAGAAGATGTAAGCATGCGAATAAGAGAAGCCGAAGCCGAAGCGGCTTTAACCGGCATCGACAAAGCCGCCGAAGATTGGGTAAGCGACTTTATGTTCGAATCCGGAGAACAAAAACGTTTCTCTTTATACGAAAACGATAAATCAAGAACAGAAAAATTTATACACGATAAATTAAAATATGCGGCAATTGCGGCGGCGTTGGCTGCTCCGTTTGTTATAAACAATATGTTCGAGGGCAAATACGATAACGAAAGAATATTCTCGCAATACCACGGCAGCCCCGAAAAAATAAGTACCGCACGAATAAGAAATACCGATTTTAAATCGGATATATCTTTCGAAAAAGCCGTAGAACTTTATAACACCGGAAAATACATCGAAGCTTATTCCGAATTCGGTAAAACACTTTCGGCAAACAAAAACTTTATTCAGGCAAAATATTACTCGGCATTATCGCTGTTCGAAGCCGGAAAATATAAAGAAGCAGCAAAAATCTTCGAACAAATATTAAACTCTTCGGAACTTTACAGGTTAGAATCCGAGTGGTATTCGGCTCTTATTTACATTAAAGAAGGAAAAACCGGTAAAGCAATTCCTTATCTTAAAGAAGTTGCATCGCAAAAAAACTTGCACAAAGAAGACGCCGAAAAAATACTTAAAACTTTAGAGTAGAGAGTAATAACCGGTTTCATAAAAATGCCGTTCCGGATTTTATAGGGAACGGTTTTTTTTATTATAAAACCGCATCAAAAAAATCAAAACCGTAATACCGGATTTATTTCAGAATCTTAAAACTCCGTATCGTAAAACGGACTGAAGATATTTTTAGTACCATTACCTTACAAAAAAAAATACCTTGAAAAAAAACATTTCAAGGTATCCTGAAAAGCCGGAAATTAAGTTGTTCTGTTACGGCTTTACGAGAAAAAAGGAACTTCCGGCTTATTCCGTTAAAAGATATAAATATTTTTCGTTATTAAATAAAAGATGATAATCACTCGTAATTTTTATGTCGTCAAAAATATCCCAATGCTCGTCTATAAGCCAAAATTCTATTATGTGATATATGTATAACGATTTAATTGTCAGGATTGTTTGTATATGCTCCCAATTTCTTTCCTTCTTTTTTATTTCTTGAAGTATGCTTCCCGGATCTTTGTCTGTTAAACCGATTTTTATATTCTTATATTTTTTCTTATAATCGGCAACCTTTTTGTTCAAAGATATTATAATATTTTCGCTTTCCTTTTTTTGCAAATCCTTAGTTT
>JAADDR010000149.1 GCA_013153865.1 Chlorobiota bacterium
GATATTTTTTTGTTAAACGCAAAAGCCAAATTTGTCGCAACATTTCCGGCACCTATTATTACGATTTGATTTTCGGGCATTTTATTTCTTTTTGCAAAGATATAAAAAAAGTGTGCCATGATTTTACACAACACACTTTTATCAGCTTATTATGAAACTTGCAAGAATTAATTTTCGGCTTTAAATTTTTTAAATGCTTCATTTAACTTCGGAACTACCTCAAAAGCATCTCCGATAATTCCGTAATCGGCGGCTTCGAAGAAAGGAGCATCGGGGTCTGTGTTTATGCAAACCATAACCTTTGAACCGTTAACTCCGGCAAGATGTTGTATTGCTCCGGAAATGCCCACCGCAATATACAAGTTGGGTGCAACAACTTTACCGGTTTGTCCTACGTGTTCGCTGTGCGGACGCCAACCTAAATCCGATACCGGACGCGAACAACTTGTTCCGGCTCCGAGAATTTCCGCCATTTCTTCAATCATACCCCAATTTTCGGGTCCTTTAAGCCCGCGACCGCCGGAAACCAAAATTTCGGCATCGGTAACCGAAAGTTTTCCTCCCGATTTTATTACTTCAACGGGTTTTACGGCATAAGCGTTTGCCGGTATTTCGGCGGTAAATTCTTCTACGCCGGCATCAACCGGATTTTCTTCGGTTTTATATGAGTTTTGATTTAAGGAAATTATTTTTTTGTCTGTTTTAATCAACACATCGGCAAATGCTTTACCCGAATATACTCTTTTTCTTACCGTAAACGGAGATGTTGAAGAAGGCAAAGCAACGGCGCCGGCAACAAATCCTGCCGTAAGTTTTACCGAAAGACGCGGAGCAATTGCTCTTCCGTGAGGATTGTTTCCGAAAACAATAACTTCGGCATCGGTATTTTTTGCAACTTGTTCTATTGCCGAAGCATAAGCTTGTGCCGAAAAATCGTTTAATTCGGAGTTTGTTATTTTAACGATTTTCGAAGCACCGTATTTTCCGAGTTCTTTTGCGGTATTGTCGTCAATGTTTCCGGTTGTTACCGCAACAACATCAGTTCCGAGCATATCTGCAACGGATTTACCGTAGGTAACAAGTTCGAAAACCGATTTTTTAAATTTACCGTCGTAATTTTGTGTATATATTAATACTGCCATGATTTCTGAGTTTTAGATGAGATTATTAAATAACTTTTGCTTCTTCGTGAAGTAATTTTACCAGTTCTTCGGGGTTTTCCGGGTCTATCATTTTGCAAGCCGGTTTAGGTTCGGGCAAGTGATATTTTACGGTTTCGGTAAGAGCTTCGGCTTCTGCCGGTTCCGTAACTTGCAAAGGTTTTTTTCTTGCCGTCATAATTCCTCTCATGTTAGGTATGCGAGGTTCGGGTTCCGGACAAAATCCTTTTCCGGCGCTTATAACGAATTTTCCGCTAACGTCAAGCACTAAAGTTCCGCCTTCTATTTCTTGTTCGGCTTTTATTTTTCCGTTATCGATATCGAATTTCGAAGCTCCGGATATCGAAGGTAAATCCAGAAATTCGGCAATCATACCGTCGAGCCGGCTTCCGTTATGGTCTATTGATTCTTTTCCGGTTACGATAAAATCGTAATCTCCGTTTTTAAAAACTTCGGCAATTTGTTTTGCGACATAGTAATCGTCGAGAGGTTCGGCGTTTACTCTTACGGCATCGTCGGCACCCATTGCAAGCGCTTTTCTTATCGTCGGTTCGGTATCTTGTAATCCCACCGTTACGGTTGTTATGTGCATTTCGTTTCCGGCATCTCTCAGGTCTAACAATCTTGTCAATGCCAGTTCTTCGTAAGGTCCGATAATGTATTTTATATCCGTGGTATCAAATTTTGTATCATTATCGGTAAATTTGATTTTCGACGTTGTGTCAGGAACATGTCCTATGCAAATAAGTGCTTTCATATTATTGATTTTTAAATTTAAACTTTATTTTTTCAAAAAAATCTTATGCAAACATAATAATTTTTTATAATTTTGTCAAATAAAAAAAACACGGATTACTTGTATAAGGCATTAATAATTTATGTTTTTTTGAGAAATCGGATAAAAATACTATTTTTGTGTTTTACAACATTTTTTATCGGAAACCATGAAGGATAATAACATTTGCAATCATTGCACCAATTCTGAAGACTCTATTTTTAATATTTTGAGTAAAGAAGATCGAAAATTGGTTGACGACAATAAACAATGCACTTCATACAAAAAAGGCGAAATTATTTTTAAAGAAGGAGATTTGCCGGTAGGCATGACATGCCTCTGCGAGGGTAAAGTCAAATTGTTTAAAGAAGGTGTAGGCGGGCGCGACCAAATTATAAGAATGGAAACGCGCGGAGATTTTGTAGGATTCAGAGCTTTGTTTGCCGGTGAGCATTATAATGCTACGGCAACTGCTATAGAAGACTCGGTAATTTGTTATTTAGAAAAAAATATTCTTGAAAAGCTGATAAAATCAAACGGTGATTTTGCTTTGAAAGTTATCGAAATATTGGCAAAAGAACTCGGTTTTTCGAATGAAAGGACAGTTTCTTTGACTCAAAAACACATAAGAGGCAGACTTGCGGAGTCTTTATTGGTTTTGATTAATACTTTCGGTTTTGAAGATGACGGAAAAACCATAAAAGTTTATCTTTCAAGAGAAGATATTGCGAGTTTGTCGAATATGACAACTTCAAACGCAATAAGAACTTTATCGACTTTTGCACAGGAAAAAGTTATATCTCTTTACGGCAGAAGCATTACCGTAGAAAATATGGAGGCACTTAAACGCATAAGCCGGTTGGGCTGAAAAATCATACTTAAAAAATATTTAAAACTCGGCAATATTTTTTTATAAGCCGGGTTTTTATTTTAAAAACGGATTATGTCGAGCAAAAAATTATCTGTTTTCGGGAAAAATCATAAAACCGTTTATATTCTGCTGTTATCCGTATTTGTTGCCGTCATGCCTCATTCCCGTATTTTGTTGAGTATGTCCGAAATCGGTTTGGTCTTGCTTTGGCTAATCGAAGGAAACTTCAAAATTAAATTTCAAAAATTAAAACAATCTCCGGAAGTTATTTTGTTTATTTCGATATTTTTTATTCATATTTTGGGGTTATTGCATACCGAAAATTTTTCTTATGCTTTTAAAGATTTAAAAATTAAATTACCTGTTCTTATATTACCCGTAATTATTGCTTCGTCGCCCGAATTACGAAAAAAAGACATTCAAAAGATACTTAATATTTTCATAATATCTTTGATATTAAAAAACTTATACGGCATATTTCTGATACTGAGAGGAGATATAGACAATCCGCAACAACTTGCGGGAAGTTTTTCTCACATAAGATATGCTCTTATGCTCAATATTGCGGCTTTTTCCGGTTTATATTTCTTTTTGTTCTCGTCTTCAAATAAAAAATCAAAAATATTATATCTTATAACTTTCATTTGGTTCGGTATATTTATATTTATTCTTCACTCCGTAACCGGATGGGTAATATTTGCCGTTTTAATTATTTTCAGTTTTGTAAAATCAATAAGCGAACAAGAAAAAAATACCGTAAAGATTATATCCGCTTTATTTTTTGTAATTATAATCAGCGGATTTTCTTTTTATATTTTCCGAGCCGTAACGGAATTTTACAAATCGGATGTTTTAATACCGTCCGAACTCGAAAGATACACTAAAGAGGGTAATGTTTACAGTCATAATCCGGATTCGGAACAGAAAGAAAACGGTCATTACACGAATATTTACATATGCGAAAAAGAATTAAAAGAAGCATGGGAAAAAAGAAGCAGGATACCGTATTACGGCAGAGATAAAAAGAATCAACCTTTAAAGCAAACTTTAATAAGATATTTAACATCCGAAGGTTTAAGAAAAGATAAGGAGGGGGTTTCCGAACTTTCGGCAGAAGATATACGCAATATAGAAAACGGCATGACAAACCGTATTTTTGCCGATAAGTTTTCTTTATATCCTAAAATTTATGAGATTTTATGGCAGGCGGAAAGATATAAATCCGGAGAAACACCTGATAATAAATCGATATTGCAACGACTGGAATTTTTGAAAGCCGGAAAAGAAATAATAAAACGTAATTTTTGGTCGGGTGTAGGTACCGGCGACATAAAAGACGCTTACGAAAAACAATATGCAGATATGCATTCCAGATTATCCGAAAAACACAGACTACGCTCTCACAATCAATATATTACAATTTTTGCAACTTTCGGTGTTTTCGGATTCTTATGGTTTGTTTTTGCTCTGATTTATCCTGTTGTAAAGACAAAAAAGTATAAAGATTATCTGTTTATGATAAGTTTTTTGACCGTTATTCTTTCGATGTTTAACGAAGATACTTTGGAGACACAAATGGGTGCCACTATTTTTGCTTTCTTTTTATCGTTTTTTATGTTTGCCGAAAAAAACGAAACGGAAAAATAAATCGGTATTTTCCGTAATTTTGTCTGTTAAGTTTTTATTTCGAGAACGGTTTTAAACAATTTAAGATACTCTTCGACATTTTTGCTCCACATAAACTTCTCGGAGTGTTTTTTAAGAATTTCGGAATTGGTGTTATCTGAGTAAAAACTTTTTATGTTACGAAGAAAAAAGTCTTTCATATATTCCGGATTTGTATTTTCCCAATAATATGCTTTGTCTTCGCATATTTCGGGGATACTCGAATATTTTGAGGCAAAAACCGGCTTTCCGAAACGCATTGCCTCAACGGGAGGGATACCCATACCTTCGTATTTTGACGGAAATAATACCGCCTCGCAATTTTTAAGAAGCCAAAATTTATCTTCGCCGGAAATTTGTCCGGGCATAATAACTCTGCCGGAAAGAGAATTTTGCTTTACGAGTTTTTTTATTTTTCCGGCATAAGCCGATGTATCGTCTCCGGCAATTATCAATTTATATTCGTCGGGCAGTTTTTTTATAAAAGGAATTAAAA
>JAADDR010000014.1 GCA_013153865.1 Chlorobiota bacterium
GATTGCGGATTTTCATATGCATATTCAATACTTCTTTTTATAATATTGCTGATTTTCAATTGTAAATCTTTCGGATGCCTGCGGTTTATAACTATTCCGCCGAGCGGTATCGGTTTTCCGGTAAGGGTTTCCCAATATTCGCCCAAATCTTTTATTTTTTTCAGCCCTTTGGCTTCGTATGTAAAACGGTTTTCGTGGATAATCAAACCGGCATCGACTTCCTCGTCGACAACGGCATCTTCTATATCCGAAAAAAGATACGGAATTTTATTTTTTGCATAAGGATATGCTATTCCGAGCAATAAATTTGCCGTGGTATATTTTCCGGGGATTGCAATTTTTAAATCATCGACCTCATCCGGATAAATTTTCTTTTTGCTTATAAGCAAAGGTCCGTTATTTCGCCCCAATGCACTGCCCGAATTAAGCAAAACATAATTTTCGGCGGCATAGGCGTAAGCATGATAACTTAATTTGGTAATATCGATTTCGGCATCGAAAGCTTTTCTGTTAAGTTCTTCGACATCTCCGAGAAAAAGTTCGAACTCTACACCTTCCGTATCAATTTTATGATGAACGGCAGCATCAAAAATAAAAGTATCGTTCGGGCAGGTTGAAAAACCGAGTGTAAGTTTCATAATCTAAATTAATTTATTCCGATAATGAGATTTTATTAATTATTCGCAACAATTCTTCGGAAAGATTATTCAATGCAAGAGGAATATCCCAATTATTTTTATTACGCGGTTCCGCTTTATTCGATACGGTTCTTATTTGCAAAAATTTAATATTATTTCTCAAAGCAACATAAGCAACAGCCGCTCCTTCCATAGTTTCTATATCCGGGTCGAACTTCTCTTTTCTGAGTTTAATCTGCTCCGGACTTCCGGAAACATTGTTTACCGTTATAGCCGTAACTTTAGGCAGTTCGGTATCGACATTACTCTTAAAACGGTTATATAACTTTCCGCTGCTGAAAGGACTTGCATCCGGATTTAAAAGACCTTCTTCAAATAAAGTTTTAAAAGAATTATCGGCAAAAGTTACACCGGTATCCGCAAACTCGTCAAGAACAACGCTTACAGTATCGCCTATATATAAATCTTCGTTATAAGATCCGCAAATTCCGGCATTTATAAGCAAATCGTATTTACCGGAACAAATCTTTTTCGTTACGGAATAAGTTGCAGCAAAAATTCCTATTCCGGAAATAAATATCTCGAATAAGGCATTGCCGATTCCGAAAAAGCGTCTTTCTTTTACTTCTACATTATTATCGCTGAGTTTTTTATATAACCCGTAAGCCTCAGTTTCGGAAGAAAATACAATTAATATATTCGTTTTTTCGGACAAAATACTTTTTTAAAATTGAATTATTTTATTTTTACAAAATTATTATAAAAAGTCAAACAATGAAAATAATAAGCAAAGGAACCGGCATTGACGAAGACTTCGGATATGTAAGAATCGACAGTTGGAATGACGAAACAACGCAAAAATTAGCCGGACATTATAAAGAAATTCTAAAACTTATAGGCGAAGACGTAAATCGCGAAGGACTTGAAAAAACACCTTTAAGAATAGCCAAAGCGGTTCAGTTTATGATGCAGGGTTACAACAGCGACCCGGCGGAAATATTAAAAAGTGCATTATTCAAAGAAGATTACAAAGAAATGGTAATCGTAAAAGACATAGACCTGTATTCTATGTGCGAGCATCACATGTTGCCGTTTTACGGAAAAGCACACGTAGCATATATCCCCAACGAATATATTACCGGATTAAGCAAAATTGCCCGTGTTGTAGAAGCATATTCAAGACGTATGCAAGTTCAGGAAAGACTTACCATGCAAATTAGAGACACCATAGAAGAAACATTAAAACCTTTGGGTGTAGCGGTTGTTATAGAAGCATCACACATGTGTATGAGAATAAGAGGTGTGCAAAAGCAAAATTCCGTTACCACGACTTCGGCATTTACCGGTGCTTTTAACAATGCAAAAACACGCGAAGAATTTATACATCTTACGGGAGCAAAGTTGATTTGAGAACAAAGGAGAAAGGGGAAAGAACAAAGGGGAAAGAACAAAGGGAAAAGGAGAAAGGGAAAAGGGAAAAGGGAAAAGGAGAAAGGAGAAAGGAGAAAGAACAAAGTGGAAAGTTGAATATTATAATTTGTTTGAAATGAAAATAATAAAAAGCGGAGCAAAATTTTCGGCAATAGTAAAAATCGGCGAAGATTTGCGCGAAGAAAGCAAAAAAACAGGCAAAGAATTTTTGTATCTTAATCGCGGAATTAATCAAGTAGTAAATATAGACTTGTCGAAAATTATTCCGATGATTGATTTTAACTCGTCCGCTTTACAATATTATCCGCATTCCAAAGGAATGCCGGCTTTGCGCGCGGCAATAAACAAAGAATTTTTTGCCGGCAAAACTTCCGGTGATAATATTTTTGTTACCGCCGGCGGAATGAATGCTCTTGCTTTGGTTTTTCAAACCCTTGCCGTTGAAACGGTTTACACGCATTCTTTATATTGGGGTGCTTATACGAACGCTTTAAAAATTGCAGGAAAAAAACAGGAGTTTTATGCCGATTTTAATTTTTTGAAATCAAATTACAAAACATTCGATAATGCCGCCGTAATTATTTGCGACCCGAGCAATCCTTCCGGCAGCAAAGCCGACGACAAAGAACTTTTCGAAATTCTCGACCTGCTCGGCTCACAAAACACAACGGTTATTTGGGACAGCCCTTACCGAAGATTATTTTTTGACAATACGGACTCACTTTATCAAAAACTGCTCGGATACGGCAATGTAATCATCACTGAAAGTTTCAGTAAATCAATAGGTTTAAGCGGACAACGAATAGGATTTATGCATTGTAAAAATACCGGGTTTAACGAAGAATTTGCCGTGCGACTGCTTTATTCCGGAAACGGAATTAACGCTTTTGCTCAAATTCTCGTCGAAAAAATCCTCTCGACACCCGAAGGGAAAAAAGCCGCTTACGATTTTAAGAAAAAAACCGTTGCCGACATAACCGAAAACATAAAACTGCTGAAAGATAAGAAACTTCTTGCGGAAGAATTTTACGAATCGGGTACTCCGGTCGGAATTTTCGTTATAGTAAACAAATCGTTCGACGAGCTGAAAGAAAGAAATATCGGCAGCGTGCCTCTGAGTTATTTTACAAAACGTAATGATATTGATACAGAAAAATACTCTCGTATTTGCGTTTCGGTTCCGAAAGATGATTTTAAGCGTTTTTTTGAAAGGTTTTAAAAAAATAAAATAACATGACAGTCGAAAATAACAGTAAACAGAATAACGAAAAAAAATCCTCATACGGCACATTCTTTTCAAATATTTACGACCCCGTATTTTTCCCTTTTTTGCACCCGTTGAGAAAAAAAATAACGGAAATAGTTTTATCGTCAAAAGAAAAAAATGTTATAGATATATGCTGCGGAACCGGAAATCAGCTTAAATACCTCAGAAAAGCCGGCATACAATCGATTACGGGAATAGACATTTCCGAAAACATGATTAAAAAAGCGGCAAAAAATAATGTCGAAACTTATTGTCTTAAAAAAGATGCCGCAAATACCGGATTTGAAACATCGCAATTTGATACGGCAATATTAAGTTTCATCTTACATGAAACAAAACCGGAAACAGCAAGGGAAATAATGAAAGAAACAAGGCGTATAGTTAAAAATAAAGGAAAAATAATTATTGCCGATTATGTTTTCGACGAAAAAACTTCTTTTCCGGGAAAAATCGGCAGCCGTTTGGTTGAAGGAATAATAGGCGGAGAACATTACGAAAATTTTAACCGGTATATAAAACACAATCTGCTCGCCGACTTTACGAAAGGATTAAAACAAATATCGGAATACGGTTTTGTTTTCGGAGCTTTAAGAATAAAAGTATTTGAAAATTAAACTTTCCGAAAGGTCATTTTCAGAAATAAGCTACATAGGGTCAACGTCGGCAATAAATTTTACGTATTTGAATTTATCGATTTCTTTAATTTTATTTATTGCATCCGTTATGCTGTTTTTAACTTTTTTAGGAGAGATATTTTTTTCCGTTTTAAGCAAAACAACCCGGATATAAAAAGTTTTCAGTCGCGAAATAACCGGGGCTTCCGGTCCGAGAACCCTTCCGCCGAAAATATTCCGCAATAATCCGGCAAGTTCCTCTGCTGCCCGGTCGCAAATATGTTTTTGCTTGTGTTTTATTTTAATTTCGATTAAACGATAAAACGGAGGATATTTATATTGCTTTCGCATAGGCAGTTGCGAGTTATACATTGCAAGATAATCGTTTTTAACGACATTTTTTATTATAGGATGATCTTTATCGGTTGTTTGTATAATAACTTTACCTTGCTTGTTTTTTCGTCCGGCTCTTCCGCTTACCTGTGCCATAAGCTGAAAACTTCGTTCGAAAGCCCTGAAATCCGGAAAATTGAGCATGTTATCGGCATTCATAATACCTACCAAAGCCACTTTGTCGAAATCCAAACCTTTACTTACCATTTGTGTTCCGATAAGAATATCGGTATTTCCGTTTTCGAAGTCATAAATAATTTTATGATACGATTTGCGACTTCCGGTACTGTCAAAATCCATTCGTGCCGTTTTTGCATACGGGAAAAAAAGTTTTATTTCGTCTTCGATTTTTTGTGTTCCGAACCCCCGGGCCGTCATTGCCGGACTTTCGCATGCTTTGCATGTTTTAACTGCACGTTCGGAATAACCGCAATAATGACATACCGACAAACCCGAATGCTTGTGATATGTTAAACTTACGTCGCAATTTTCGCATTTCGGGATATAGCCGCAAACCGAACATTCGGTATAAGGAGCAAAACCTCTTCTGTTTTGAAATAAAATAATCTGTTCTTTGTTTTCGAGTGCCGTTTTTATCCCTTCGAGCATTTCGGGAGTAAACAAAGATTTCATTTTCTTTTTGCGGCGGGCTTCTTTAACGTCGGCAATAATTATTTCGGGTAATTTTATGCCCGCATATCTTTGCGAAAGTTCTACCAATGCGTATTTCCCGGTTTTTGTGTTGTAATAACTTTCTATTGATGGAGTAGCCGTTCCGAGCAAAACTTTTGCGTTAAAAAATCCGGATAAAACCGTCGAAACGTCTCTTGCATTGTATCGCGGTGCGGGATTATATTGTTTATAACTATTTTCGTGTTCTTCGTCAACAATTATCAAACCCAAATTATCGAAGGGTAAAAATACCGACGAACGCACTCCGAGAATTAATTTGATTTTTCCTTTTTGCAGATTTTTCCAAACTTCTATTCGTTCGTTGTCGCTGAATTTAGAATGATAAATACCGAGTTTGTCGCCGAAAACTTTTTCGAGTCTGACTGTAATTTGTGCCGTTAAAGCTATTTCGGGCAGCAAATACAAAACTTGTTTGCCTGCGGCAAGTTGTTCTTTAATCAGTTTAATGTAGATTTCGGTTTTACCGGAAGAAGTTACGCCGTGCAACAGAACAATATTTTTTTCTTTAAATTTTTGTTTTATTTCCGAGAGTGCTTTTTGCTGATATTCGTTAAGTTTTTTTATTTCGGTTTTTTCGTATTTTTCGGCAATAAGTCTGCTTACTTCTTTTTTTTGCACCGACAAAAATCCTTTGTCCGCCAAAGCTTTAAGATGTGCCGGCAAAGCATTGCAATGTTTTAAAACTTCTTTTTTCGGAAATTCGTTCGACGGTTTTAAACCGCCGTATAATTCGCTGCCGTATTTTGTTAAATATATAAAGCACATTAAAAGTTCGCTTTGTTTTACAGCTCTTTTAAGTTTATTTAAAACTTCCGACAAATATTTTTCGTCTTTGAGTTTTTCCGGCAGAGAAACATAATCTTCGTATTTGGGTTTATATGTTTTTTTTAATTTCTCCTCGGCAAAAACCGTTTTTTTGTCTATCATTTTTTTTAATGTCGGCAGCAAATTAAAATTGAGTTTTTTGGCAAGTTTTGCTATGCTTATATTTTTTTCGGCAGCTAAGATTCCGATAATCATTTCCTCTTTTTCCGAAATATCCGAAATATGGGCATCCGGATTAAGAAATATTTCTGTTTCGCTTTCCATTTTTAAACCTGCCGGCAAAGCGGCTTTGTATATTTCGCCGAGAGTGCACATGTAGTAATCGGCAATCCAATCCCAAAATTTAAGTTGAATTTCGTTTACGGCGGGATATTCGTCTATTACGGAAATTATTTTTTTTGTTTCGTAAGATGGTTTTTTATCGTGTATGTTTTTAACAATTCCGGTATAAATTTTCTTTTTTCCGAACTGCACGGCAACTCTTTTACCGATTTCGCAAGTTTGCAAAAATTCTTCGGGGATTATATAGGTAAAAAGTTTCGGTAAAGGAACCGGAAGTATTAAATCGGCATATGTAACTGAATCCGTCAATTATCTGTTATTATTAAGTTCGTAAAATTAAATGTTTATTTATTCTAAAAGAAAAAAACCATTTGTAAATATTAATAAATCTTAAAATAAATTAACATTTTTTAAGATTTGTTAAAACATTTTAACTATTTTTGCGTTTAAGAAAGAAAACGGCAAACTTTGGAAGCAATATTAAAACCCAAATACAGAAAACTTTCCGACTTGTTAATTCAGCCTCCCCGACTGATTAAGAGTGTATTAGGAGATATTACATGGAAAATAAACACAAACGAAAAAGTTGTTTATTTAACGTTTGACGACGGTCCGGTACCCTATATTACCGAAAATATTTTATCTGTTTTGGATATATTTGATGCCAAAGCAACTTTCTTTTGCGTAGGCGAAAACGTAAAAAAATATCCGTTCGTTTATCGTAAAATATTAAACGGCGGGCACAGTGTCGGTAATCATACATATTCCCACCTTAACGGTTTAAAAACAAGCACCGGCACATATTTAGACAACATAAAAAGAGCATCTGAATATATAGATTCAAAGTTGTTTCGTCCTCCTCACGGTCGAATGAAATCGTCGCAACAGGCAGTTTTAGAAAAAGAATACGATATAATATTATGGGATGTTTTATCTTATGATTTCAGTAAAAAACTCAGTAAAGAAGAATGTTTCGATAATGTAAAACATTTTACGAGAGCCGGCTCCATAGTTGTATTTCACGATAATATAAAAGCTCTCGATAATATGTTGTATGCTTTAACACAAACACTTTTGCTTTATAAAAAAGCCGGATACCGTTTCGAAGCTCTTACCGAAGAAATCGTAAAAAAGCAAAAGAAGCCCAAAACTGCCGGAAAATCAAGAATGTTTGCGGCTTTCTTCTAATCTTATTTTTCTTAACCGCTTAAGCAGTATTTTTTCTTTTTCCGACAGGTTGAGCGGAATTTTATATTTAAAATCTATATATAAATCTCCGAACTCGTTACGCTTGCCGTAAACTGGCATGCCGTATTCTTTAAGCACAAGTTTTTTCTTAAAATCGAACTGCTCCGGTAATGTTATTTCCGCTTCTCCTTTCAGTGTTTGTACTTTTATTTTTCCTTTTAGTATTGCTGTATAGATGTCAATTTCGATTTTCTGATATAAATCATCGCCTTTGCGTATCAGGTCGGGCATATTTTTAACTGTTATGCGAAGATATAAATCTCCGTTTTTTCCTCCGTATCTGCTTTTTTTACCTTTACCGGAAATTTTCAATATTGTATCGGATGCAATGCCCGGATTTATTTTTATTCTTATTTTACCTTCCGGAAGGGTAATTATACGCACCGAGCCGTTATATGCTTCTGATAAATCAATAGTAATTTTGCCTCTTATATCATCGCCTTTTAAAAGAATTGTTTTTTTTCTTTTCTTTTTAAAAAATTGCTTAAAAAAATCCGAAAATTCCGTTTCGTTACTTTCGGAATCGGTTTTTGCCGTATAATTATACGTTTTTTTACGTGAAGATTTTTTTATAAAGTCGTCGAATGTTTTACGTTTAACGGCATCGGACAGCACATCGTACGCTTCTGATATTTCTTTAAACATATTTTCGGCATCTTTTTTACCGGAGTTTTTATCGGGATGCCATTTTTTTGCAAGACTTCTGTATGCTTTTTTTATGTCTTCTTCGGTAGAGGTAACCGAAACGCCGAGTATTTTATAATAATTTTTAAATTTCACTTTAAAATGTTACACCGGCAAATATAATAAAAAAAGGTCTTCCGTTTTTATGCGAAAGACCTCTTTGAGATTTTACAAGTTAAATTACATTGCAGCAGTATGTTTAGCCAATTTAGACTTTATGTTTGCCGCTTTATTTTTATGTATAATATTTCTTTTTGCCAATTTATCCAACATAGAAAAAACTTTGGGCAACATTTCTTCGGCTTCTTTTTTATCGGTCATTGCTCTTAATTTCCTGACCGCATTTCTGGCAGTAACGGCATAATATCTGTTATGCAGTCTTCTTGCCTCGTTTTGTCTGATTCTTTTTTTTGCGGATTGATGATTTGCCATTTTGTTATTTTATGTAATCGTTTGCAGTCCGTAGGGGAGTCGAACCCCTGTTACCGGGATGAAAACCCGGCGTCCTAACCACTAGACGAACGGACCGTTTTGCTGTTTAGCGGATGCAAAAGTAAGACTAATTTTTATACTTGCAAATTTTTTTAATGTTTTTTTGCGGGATTAAATTTTGTGTTTTTATCTTATTATTTTCGTAAGAATTTGCACGGAATAATCCTTTTCGCCGAAAGAATCAACCCCCGATTTTATAATTTTCGCATAAATTCCGGGTAAATTAACCGGCATCCATAATTTTATTTTTTCATCGTCATCTCCAATTGCCTCGACAACGATGCAGTTAAAAGTTCCGGCAGGTGTTTGTAATTTTTCTTTACCGGTAATTCTGTATCCGTAAAACTCTTCTTCCGGAAAAAATCCGTTCGCGGAATATGCGTCTTTTTTTATTTTTTTAACCGTAACGGTATCATTATCGGCATATTCCGAAAAATTAAAAGTAATACTTTCGTCTTCTTCGTTTACATTTACATCGGCAAAAATTTCCGAATATTTCAAAATCCCTACGGGGTTAAGCAGCTTGCCTTTTTTATAAACTATGCGCTTAATCGGTTTTAAAGTATTGATTATTTCGTATAAGTCCGTCCATGTCTCAGGCAATTCGTCTTCATTTTCTTCGGGTATTTCGTCAACGGTAAAAGTTAATTCCCGGTTTTCGGGTATTATATCCGTAATTTTATGTGATTTTACAAATCTGTCTTCATTTTTAAAATCAAGTTCCGAAGATGTATGTTTTATAATCTTGTATTTTCCTCTGAAAGGATTAGAGAAAGCAATAAGTATGAAAGAAGAATCTTCGGGCGAATATATCCAATTGCCTGTTGATGTTGTTTGCATACCGTAAGATTCGCCGTAAAGAACAAATTTATCCGGTAATTCGAATTTCAGATATTGAAAATCGTCATGTGTTTTTTGGAATTTCCAAACATTTATAAGTGCCGATTCTTTATTATTTTTTGAAATATTATTTTCGTTAATTCTGACATAAAAATATTTTACGCCGTCTTTTATTCCCGTAAACTCATTTTTGTTCTGTTTTATTATCGTTAAAGCACCGTTAAAATCTTTATCTGCTTTTGATGACAATATTATACTGTTGTTTTTCTCGTCAAATTTCCACTTTCCTACTTCAAACGCGTTAAAAGCAATAAGACTTCCGTCTTTTTTGAAAGAAAAGGTTTGATATATGCTTCGTGTTCCTCCGGAGCTTTCTGTTTTTGTAAGCAGCCAATCGCCTTCGGGTATTTTTTGAGCTTTAAGATTTATTGCAAAAATAATCGCCGGGAGCAATATTGTTATTTTTTTCATGTTTTTTATTTTTAGGCAAAATAAAAAAGCCGCTTTTCAGCGGCTTTAGAGTAGCGAGGGCCGGACTTGAACCGACGACCTTCGGGTTATGAGCCCGACGAGCTACCAACTGCTCCACCTCGCAATATATCTTCAGTAATTTAGTAAAACTGTTTTATTTCGGCTTGCAAAGATAATATGTTTTTTAAAACTGTCAAAAAAATAATTTTATTTTTCGGATGTTTTATAGTTTCTGTTTACTACGGGCAATAAAATAATCGATAAGACTCCCGCCGTTATCATCATTAAAGTCATTGATTCGTGTGAAGCAAAAGCGAAAGCTGCGGCATCGGTTTCGGATACTCCGTAAATCATTAAAGTTCGTATTGCCATAAAATGCCATGTTCCCATACCTCCGGGAGACGGTGCCACCATGCCGAAGGCAGACATGACAAATACCGTTAAGCCCGCCGACAGACTTAAATGTTCGGTAAATGAAAAACTTTTAAACACGACATAAATCATTAAAAAATACATGACCCATATAAAAACGGAATGCAAGATAAATTCAAAACGTCTTTCCATTTTCATGATACTTTTAATTCCGTCGGCAAATCCTTTAAGGATATTTTTAATTTTTTTATAAATCTTTTTTTCTTTTACCGATTCTTTGTATTTGTACGACAAAAAGATTAGAATTATAATAATTACTCCTAAAATCAGCATAACCGGAACTGAAGAAAGTAAGCGATTTATATTATTTTTTATACCCGGATTTTTATTGATTATATCGATAACCGTATTCATTTGTGTAAACAATACAATTGCAAGAAATATAAAAAGCATTATAAAATCAATGATTCTCTCCGTAACAACGGTTCCGAGTAATTTCGACACGGGAATATTTTCGGCTTTACTCATAACTCCGCATCTTACTATTTCTCCGGAGCGAGGTATTGCCATATTCGATAAATACATTATCATTACCGAAAAAAACGAATTAACGGTTTTAGGTTTGTATCCTAGAGGATAAATAAGCAAATTCCAACGCACTGCCCTGCTTATATGACTTAATATTCCCAAAATAAGCGATACGGCAATCCAAAAATAATCGGCATTAATTAAAGCATTTTTAAGTTCGTCGGTATCTTGTTTCCCGTAAACGAACCAAAATATTCCCGCACCGACGGAAAAAAATAAAATAATTTTAATGATGTTTTTTAGTCGTTTTTTCATTTTAAAGTTCTTTTACAATAAATCGGGGTCAAATTTCAGAATTTTCATAACCGCATCTTTATACGTTCTTCCTATCGGCAGTTCGGTTTCTCCTACTTTTATCATACGTGAATTAAAAGCGGTTACTTTACTTACGGAGATTATATAAGATTTATGTATTCTCATAAAATCTTTGTTTTTGAGTTTCTCGTCAATTTTACCGATAGGCAATTTTGTCATAACCGATTTTTTTGTTGTATGAACCTTTATGTACTCTCTGAAACTTTCAAGATATATAATTTCGGATAAATATATTTTATGTATTGTTTTATCTTCGTTTAAATAAATAAACGGTTTTCCGCTTGAATCTCCGTTTTCTACAAGTTTTATTTCTTCTTTTTCAAATTGTTTAAAAAATTTTGATACTGATTTATAAAAACGATCAAAGGATACCGGTTTAAGCAAATAATCTATAATATCGTATTCGTAACCTTTAAGGGCATAATTTCGATATGCGGTTACAATAATAATTTTAGGAGGATTGTTAAGTGTTTTCAGAAACTCGAATCCGGAAATTTGAGGCATTTCTATATCCAAAAAAATAAGATCTATATTATTTTCTCTCAAAACAATGCCTGCTTCAAAAGCATTAGCGCATTCTGCAACTATTTCAATATTTTCAAAACTTTGCAGATGTGATTTTATCACTTTTCTTGCAAGGGGTTCGTCATCTATAATAAGACATTTTGCTTTCATGATGCAAATTATTCGGTTATAAATTTCTTGCAAATATATAACTTAATGTTAATTAAGAGTATTAACACGAATCCGATACAGTATTTTTATTGCCCCGAACCGACAGCATCATTTTTTATAACGTTTTTTGTAAAAAAGCGAACATATTTAATGCCCGCTTTTTTGTTATGGTACAGCCGTTAAAATTTCAAAATTTATTTTCCTTCCGCAAAATCTTTTAAATAGCTGAAATGTTTTCCGAGTTGTCCGTTTTCGGTAATGGTAGCTCTTTCGATAATACCTTCTGTATCTTCTCCGAACAAATACGGAAAAACTCTTTTTATGAGTCCGCTTCCGAAATCTTCGGAAGCATCGCGAGGCACTTCTCCGGGCAAATTATCGACTGCCATTACCGTAACGGCATTTTCGGAAAATGCTTCGCATTCGCTTCCCGTAAGAGGATCGTAACCGTAAAACGGTTCGGCAATTGTCGAAGGTCTGATTGTTGAAGGTATCGGTCCGGCAATATCGCAACTCACGTCGGCGATTACTTTTATTTTAAAATCCGGTTCTTTCATATCTTCCCGGGTAAAGAAAACAGGAGATTTTTCGTCCCAAAAATGGCAAGCGACGTACATATCCGCAACTTTCGTAAAAGGTTTAAAAGTTGACTCGTACATTTCCGGATTTTCAAAGAAATGATACAGGTCAAAATCCGAACCGTCTTTGCGTTTAACGTAATATTGAGGATCGAGTTGGGCATAAACGGGATAATCGAATGTTTTTTCGGGATTTAAAAAATCTTCGGGCGAGATTTTCGTTATTCCCGCTTCTTTCATTACTTCTTCCGCTCCGCCGGCAACGCGTCCGCCTCCGGTAATAACAATTTTTACAGGCGGCAATTTTATTCTTTTCAGTTCGGAAAACATCTCTTTTATATCCAAACAATCTTTTGCTCTTTTCAGGTCAAACAAATTATATTTTTTCCCGTAAGCGATAAGTCCGTTATATGCCCCCACAAGTCCTGCCCAACGACCGAATGCTACAAGACGCGCACCGTTTTTTTCGGTAAGATATTCGTGGTCAATCATCTTTATCTTTTTATCGAGCAAAGCCCTGAGCAAAGGACGGTTATATTCTTGTTTTTTTGCCGTATGCGAAAAAAAGAAATATGTTTTTTCCGGTATCAAAGCCGGAATATGCACTTCTTTAACTCCGAGCATAATGTCGCAATCGTCAACTTTATCGACAACTTTCAATCCCGATTTTGTATATTCTTCATCTTTAAATGCTCTTATGTCGCTCGACTGAATTACCAATTCGACATCGGGAAATTTTTCCGTAAATTCTTTTGCTTGTTTCGGCGCCAATACAACTCTCCTGTCCGGAGGAGTTTTAGTTTCTTTTAATACTGCAACTTTCGTTTTCTTATACATATCTCTTTTATTTTTTATTTAAAATATCTAAGTGCAAAAATATATTTATTTTTATTCGAACGGCAAAAAATTATATATGGTGTTTTTAAATTTAACCCCAATTATTCGCAAATAATCGGAAGTTAAAAGTTAAAGACATAAAGTTCAAAATATTACAGCATAATTTACATAGAACACCATAACCCAAACCCGGAGTACAAAAGCAAGCAAAAATGCCGCTAAACTTTTACTTTCAGCTTCGAAAACTTTATGAATTTTTCGGGTTAACGAAAATAAACGGACATTTTGTCTTATTTATAAAATTTGCATTATTTTTGCAGACTGTTTATTGAAAAACGGGGTCGTTTTTGGTTTTGACAGCAAGGATAATGATTGTGTAAGCATGCCGAGCAATGTTGATAAGCTCGTAAAACTTTTCAACAAACCAATAAACGGCGAATCTAATAATTACGCTCTCGCTGCATAATCGAAGTACAGTAGATTAATGCTTAATCCCGCACAAGTTGCGGGACGAGATGTCTCTCAAAAAGGATTGCCCGATTCCTTTTTGAATTGAGGCACCGACAAAATCGGGATCGTTTCGGCAGAGCTTCGATGCCGAAATTAAATTTAAGAAGCTAAGCTTTAATCTTGGGTGCTCTTTCCCGAATTAAAGTCGAAAATCAATAAAGAGATAAGCATGTAGAAAGCACGATTGTTACTTGTTTGGACGCGGGTTCGACTCCCGCCGACTCCACTGTTTGCCGCATTATTTTAAAAATGATGCGGCATTTTTTATTTTGTTATCCCTCATACACGGCAATCTTTTAAATAAAAATTTTAATTTTGTATCATAAATCACATAAAATCCTTTAATTATGATAAAACTGAAAACAATATCAGGGGCACTGTTATTATTTTTGATGTTATCGGAAATATCATGCGACCCGTTTAACACGATTATTGAAAACCAATCAAACGAAGATGCGGTTATTTATTATCAAGCCGAAAATATTAAGACTCCGCCTGCAAATCCGGATACTTTAAAAGTTGTTACCTGGAATATAAAATTCGGCGGAGGAAGAATAGATTTTTTCTTTGATTGCTACGGAGACCGGGTACTTATGACGGAAGATGAAGTTATATCAAACATGAACGGCATAATAGAAAAAATAAATTTTCTCGACCCGGACATTATTTATCTTCAAGAAGCTGACATACAGTCAAAACGTTCCGCTTTTATAGATGAAGTACAAATGATTCTGGACAAAACCGATTTAAACTACGGTGTGTACGGCTCGCAATGGCAAGCCGATTATGTTCCGAGCGACGGTATAGGGAGAGTAAATTCGGGAAATGCCGTTTTATCAAAATACAAACTTACCGATGCGGAAAGAATTCCGCTTTCGTTAATAGACGAAGACCCCGCTTATGTGCAGTATTTTTATCTTAGAAGAAATTTATTGAAAGCACACATAAACGTAAACGGTAAAGACATAATATTATACGGAACACATACCTCGGCATATTCCGACGACGGTACTAAACTTAAGCAACTAAAAACCATTAAAGAAGAAATAGACAAAACTGATTCGGAAGGAAAAATATTTATTCTGGGAGGAGATTTCAATACAATACCGCCTAACTCCGTTGTTTACGAAAATTTTGACGATGCCGCATGCGATTCCACATCGGATTATTACGAAAGCGGATTTGCCGGGCAACTGGATTATATGCAACCTTATTTTGACGATTACAGTGCCGCTATTCCGCTTGATAAATACGGAACCGATTTAAGCACGCAAGAAAGATACTTTACTTTTACTTCCGATAAAGACGGATTTTGGAACCGTAAATTAGATTACATATTTACAAACGGAACATTTTCCGGCAATTCCGGACACGTGCACCAAACAGCAGATGACGATAACGTTCCGACAATGCTTCTGTCGGATCATGCCCCTGTTTCGGTCAGATTTTCTCTCAACAACTAAAATCTTTTAAATTAAATTGTTATGAAACTGAAATTATTAATAATTACCATAATTATATCGATAACAAGTACTCAAATAATCCGAGCACAAAACCTTAAATGGTCGAATAATACCGCAGATATTTTAGAACAAGGAAGAAAAGAAGCAGGTATTTTTGCTCCTCTAAAGACAGGATGGAAAAATAATACCGAATTATCCGTTCATCCTCTTTGGTTTTTTATAATTCCGAATGCAAGTATAAAAAAACAGTGGAAATCAAACGAAAAATTCAGATTTTCAAGCAAACATACTTTCACCTACCCTACCATGCTTTACAATATGATATCTACGGAAGGTGCGGGAGGTATCCTGCCTGAAACAAGCACTATACCCCAATTGTTTAAACTTAACAGCACCGCTCTGTTAAGTATCGATAAATTTAATCAAACTTTTACCTTTACGGCAGGAGCAGATTTATGCTTAAGCATAGGCGACTCCGATTTTCCGTATATCGAATGGCATTTTGTATATCCCAGAACCTATTCTCTGAATAACACAATTACGCCGCATGCAGGAATAAATGCAACAGGAGTTTTATACGGCAATTTTATTTACGAATACAGATTCGAAACATTTTTTCTCACAAATGCGGATGCCGGAGTTATTACCGAAAATCAGCTTAAAATATCATGGCTTAAATCAGATAAATTTGCAATAAAAGCCGGTATGATATACAGTTACGGGAAATTTCCGTTCGACAACGACGGCGGCTTATACCCCACATTTGATTTAATGTTCGGATTTTAAATTTACAACCCCCTTACTTAAGAGATGTTTGCACTAACAAGCATCTCTTAAGTATTTCTAAAAAATACCGCATGCAACAAACAAAAACCATTGCTCTGGTAGCACACGATAACAGAAAACCTGATTTGATAGAATGGGTAAGTTATAACTGGAAAGAACTTTCCAAACACAAAATATACTGTACGGGAACAACGGGCAAACTTGTTAAAGACGCCCTGTCAGAAAAATGCGAAGAACATAACTGTCCCGCTCCGGAAGTAATACGACTGAAATCCGGTCCGCTGGGCGGCGATCAGCAAATGGGAGCATTAATTACCGAAGGCAAAATAGATTTATTTATTTTTTTATGGGATCCTATGCAACCGCAACCGCATGATGTTGACGTAAAAGCATTATTAAGAATTGCCGTTTTATACAATGTGCCTACGGCAAATAACCGTTCAACGGCAGATTACATAATAGCATCTCCTCTTATGCATAACAATTACAAACCTGAAATAAAAGATTATTCGGAATACATAAACAGAATAATTTAAACAGAAGTACATTTTACGCAAAACGGACTTTGAGGCACGGCAAGTAATCTTTGCAAAGGAACGGGAGCATTACAACGCTTACATAACCCGAAATCTTCCTTGCCGACTTCGGATAACATATATTTTAAAGCTTTTGACTTCTCTTCCGAAATTTTTAATGCCGTTTTATTAATATTGCCGGTATTTTGTGCTTCGGCGCGTAATACTGTATCAACAGCACAGTCCGGAGATTCCGGCTCCGTGAGTTTCCGGTACTCGACAATGCGCTTTTCGGTCTTCTTTATTTCGGACAAAATACGCCTTTTTATCTCTCCCGTATCCGATTTTTTCATATAAAAATTAACCTCTGGTATCTTCTATTTCAAAATCAATATCCGAACCGGAAACATCCCTGAAACGTTCTTTCCTTACTCTCATACGTAAAGTTTTTACAAGATCGTATTCATCATTTGCAAAATACGGTTTTAAAAATGGTCTGTCAACTGTAAGCTCAATCTTATCGCCGGAAATATTGGTAATAATAACTTTTTTTACCTGCCCGTTTTCAATAACGATATTATCGACACAACGGCATGACTCTTCGGATAATACAGTTTTAACCGCAGCAATATCGTAATAATAAAATTCATCGGTAACAAAATCCTTGCAAATGTTATTTATCCAATTATAAACACATGAATAAAAACTTACGAACTTGCTTTCGACAATAATAACATGAACTTGCCATGCAGAATACATAAATTTACCGTTTTCGAGCAAAACTCTTAAAATTTTATCGGAATCGACTCCCGGATATTGTTCGTATAAAGGAACATAAATTTTAAAAATAACATCATCGCTTACTTCTTTCTTATCAATACCCGCAATTTCGAATACACGTTTAAGAACAACTTCATTTGCATCTTCGAGAAAACGTTTCGGCACCTCTGATTCATCGAAAAAAAAAGAATCTTCCGAAAAAAATAATTCGACAAATTTATTTCTGATTAAAAAAAGCCCTGCAACCGTAAAAATTACGGCAAACAAAAACTTATCGTCAATATAACCGGCATACGACAAATAAAAAGCAATAACACCTGCAAATAAAAGCCCGTAACCGTATTTTGCATAAGACACATTTTTTAAAGACGGTCTTTCCTTTTCCGAAAAAAAAGAACTTATCTGCTCATGCCTGTCAATATTCATATTAAAACATTTTTGGGGTAAATATACATATTTCCGGTTTAACGAATTGAAAATAAAAAGCAAATATTGTATTTTTGCACATCAACCGGATGAAATTAGATTATATTAAATTAAATGCTTTACTTTGTAAATAATCCGAAAAAAATTCTCAAATGAAAATTTTCTATCATATCGGAAAATATCTTTTATTCTTAAAAAAAGTATTTAAGCGTCCGCAAAAACGAAATATTTTCATTCAAAATATTTTTTTCGAGATAGAAAAACTCGGTATCAATTCAATTATAATCGTATTTATAATTTCCGTTTTTATGGGAGCGGTTATCACTCTTCAAACCGCATATAATATCGAAGTATCTTTTGTTCCCTTATATCTGGTCGGATTAGGCACCAGAGACTCCATGTTTTTAGAGTTCTCGTCAACAATCGTAGCATTAATTCTTGCAGGGAAAGTAGGTGCAAACATCGCATCAGAAATAGGAACCATGAAAATACGCGAACAAATAGAAGCATTAGATATAATGGGAGTTAATTCCGAGAGTTATTTGGTATTGCCGAAAATTATTGCCGCCGTATTCAGTTTTCCTTTACTCACACTTTTCAGTATGTTTGTAGGGATTTTCGGAGGATATATTGCCGTATGGCTTACGGGAGCAATTCCTATAGACGATTTTGTTTACGGATTACATTATTACTTTGTTCCGTTTTACATAACTTATTCGGTTATAAAAATGACTGTTTTTGCATTTATAATAGCAACGGTGCCGGCTTATCAGGCATATTTCATAAGAGGCGGAGCTTTAGAAGTGGGAAGAGCAAATACCAAAGCGGTTGTATATTCCAGCGTGTTGGTTTTATTCTTTAATGTAGTAATAACACAAATTTTATTATCTTGATTACAGTTAAAAACATATCAAAATCATTCGGCAAAGAACAAATTTTATATGATATATCATTAACTTTCGAAAGAGGTAAAACCAGTCTGATTATCGGTCAAAGCGGCTCCGGAAAAACGGTTTTGCTTAAATCAATAATAGGGATTCACGAAATAGACAAAGGTGAAATAATTTTCGGCAATGAAGTATATTCCGCCATGAATCCTAAAGAAAAACAAAAAATACGCAAAGAAATAGGAATGGTATTTCAGGGAGGTGCTTTATTTGACTCTTACACGGTTTACGAAAATGTTATATTTCCGCTGAGAATGTTCTCCGGAATGTCAGAAAAAGAAATGGATAAACGCGTAGAGTTTTGTCTTGACAGAGTAAACCTGCACAAAGTAAACGATTTATACCCTTCGGAAATAAGCGGAGGAATGCAAAAACGCGTTGCTATTGCCAGAGCAATAGTATTAAATCCGAAATATTTGTTTTTCGACGAACCTAACTCGGGTCTCGATCCTAAAACATCAATAGTAATAGACAATTTAATAAAAGAGCTTACCGAAGATTTTAACACCGTAACCGTTATTAATACTCACGACATGAACTCGGTTATAGAAATAGGCGATAAAACGGTATTTATTTATAAAGGACGAAAATGGTGGGAAGGCACCAATAAAGAAATCTTAAATTCGGACAATAAAGAGCTTAACGATTTTGTTTTTGCCACCGAATTAATGCGAAGCATTAAAAAATCATAATCTTACGCTTTTTGTGTATGATTCCATCCCTGAGCTTTCAACTCTGTTTCACTGCCGTCGGACAAAACCAAAAAATTTCCTTTTGATTGTTCGGTCATATGCCCTATTATGCTTATAAGCGGGTTATCTTTTACTTTTTCGTAATCTTTTTGAGAAACCGTAAATAAAAGTTCGTAATCTTCACCGCCGTTTAAAGCAAATGTAACGGGAGCTATTAAAGTTTCTTCGGCAAATCGTTTAGTATCGTCAGCCACGGGTATTTTTTCGTCGTATATACGGCTTCCGCATCCGGATGCCTCGCAAATATGCATAACTTCGGAAGATAAGCCGTCGGAAATATCAATCATCGAAGTAGGCAAAAAATTCAGATCGGAAAACATTCTTATAATATCGGCTCTTGCTTCAGGTTTAAGCTGACGTTCCAAAATATAATCATAACCTTTCAGCTCCGGTTGTACTTCCGGATTTGCCTTAAAAACCTCCTGTTCTCTTTGCAATACTTTTAATCCCGCATAAGCACCGCCCAAATCACCGCTTACGCATAATAAATCGGCAGGTCGGGCACCGCTTCTGTAAACAACTTTATCTTCGTCAACTTCTCCGAGAGCAGTAATACTTATTATCAAACCCGAATAAGAAGAACTTGTATCGCCTCCCGCCAAATCAACTCCGTAAACCGAACATGCCTGTTTAATACCTCTATAAAGTTCGTTTACGGCTTCAAAAGTAAAACGATTAGATATTGCAACGGAAACAGTTATTTGTTTCGGTATTGCATTCATGGCATATACATCGGATAAATTAACGATTACCGACTTATAACCGAGATGTTTTAAAGGCGTGTAAGATAAATCAAAATGCACGCCTTCCGCCAAAATATCCGTAGTAACTACAATTCTTTTATTACCGTAATTCAAAACGGCGGCATCATCGCCTATACCCTTTAAAGTGGAACTGTTTTTGATTTTAATATCTTTGCTTAATTCTTT
>JAADDR010000191.1 GCA_013153865.1 Chlorobiota bacterium
GTATAAGACAAGTTCTTCTTAATCTTATAGGAAATGCCGTAAAATTTACCGAGAAAGGTTCCGTCTCTGTTAATGTTGCGGCGGCAAACATCAGAGACAGACACCTTAATCTCAAAATAACGGTTGCAGATACAGGTATAGGAATCCCCGAAAACCAAATAGATACAATATTCGAATCTTTCAGGCAAATCGAAGGACAAGACGTAAGAACATTCGGAGGTACCGGATTAGGACTTTCCATTACCCGAAAACTTGTAGAACTTATGGGCGGAAATATATATGTTAAAAGCCAAATAGACAAAGGATCCGAATTTACCGTTATATTTAAAGACGTGGAAATATATAAAAACGAAGAAGAAAATAATCTTGAAAACGAAGAATCGGAATACCGTAACTTCAAAGGAATAAAAATACTTTATGCCGACGATATGCCTATAAACAGAGAACTTCTTAAAGTTATGCTCGAAGATCTCGATATAACAATTCTTGAAGCCGAAAACGGACAAGAAATTTTAGACATACTGAAAAAACAAAAACCGGATTTAATTCTTACGGATATAAGAATGCCCGAAACAGACGGTTACGAAGCCGCGGAAATAATCAGAAAAAGCGAAGTTTATAAAAATATTCCGATTATTGCTCTGACTGCCTATGCAGTAGAATCCGAAATTAAAAAATACGGTAAAATTTTCGATGATTATTTAACAAAACCTCTTACAAAAGAAAAACTTATTGAAACTTTTAAAAAATACTTGAAAAATGATGTCGAAAATAATAATTCCGATGATGATTTTTTTATCAGGAATAATTTTTCAATCTGATTCTCAAACAAACCGGACTTTCCTGTTTAAAGATAACTTCTCCGATAACTCGGCTGAATGGACGCTCGGAAAATTTAATCAAATTAAAAAAAATCACCTCATAATATTTTGCGACTCCTCATACCTTGCAAATATCTCGTTTAAAGAATTTAAAATTAACGAAAAAAAAGACTTTGATATAGAAACTCAAATAAAACTCATATCCGGAAGCAAAAATAAAGGATACGGAATTATATGGGGAGCATCTTCATGGAGAAACAGTCTGATTTTTGAAATTAATTCCGGCGGATATTACAAAATATACGCTTATAAAAATTCAGAACTTATAAACATAAAAAAACAAACTCAACGCAAAGACCTGATAAAAACAGGACACGAATACAATACACTTACCGTAAAAAAACGAAATAATAATCTTAACTTCTACATAAACGGAGTTAAAGTTTTTACTGCCGGAACATATGCTTTCTCGGGATATCTTGCAGGTATTATTGCCGGACAAAATACTCTCGTTGCGGCAAATTATTTTTATTTTAAAGGAGAAAAACAAACAATAAACCTCCTGAAAAAACAAATATCGAAATTCTCTAAAGAAAATATCGGAAAAAATATTAATTCCCCGTATTCCGAAATAGCCCCGGTTATTGCGCCCGACGGAAAAACACTTTACATTGCCCGTGCAGGTCATCCGCTTAACATAAAACCCGTCGAAAAATACGACATATGGTATGCCGTTTTAAAAGACAACGGCGAATGGTCGCAACTGAAACACGCACCCGCACCGCTTAATAATTCCGGCGATAATGTTGTAATATCGGTTTCTCCGGATAACAATACTTTGTTTCTCGAAACATTATACAATCCCGACGGAACATTTAAAAGCGATGCGGGAATATCGGTTTCTTATCGCAAAGCGGACGGCGGGTGGACTGTCCCCGAAAAAATAAACATCAAAAACTATTACAACAAAAATATTTATGAAAGCTTTGCCTTCTCTCCCGGCAAAGATGTCCTTATGATGTCTGTCGAACGAAACGACAGCTACGGCGATAAAGATTTATACGTCAGTTTCTTGCAACCCGACGGCTCTTACGGCGAACCTGTTAATGCAGGTCCGGTGCTCAACAGTTACCTCGGAGAAGGAACACCGTTTATTGCCCCGGATAACCGCACACTATATTTTTATTCTTTTACCGAACCCGGCTACGGAAGTGCAGATATTTTTGTCTCAAAGCGTTTGGACGACAGTTGGACAAAATGGTCGCAACCGAAAAATCTCGGCAAGAAAATAAACTCCGAAGGTTGGGATGTATATTACACCGTTGCCGCAAAAGGCGACTATGCTTATCTGGTTTCTTCCGAAAACTCTTTCGGAAAAGAAGATATATTCCGTATTAAACTCGAAGAAGAAGAAAAACCCGACCCCGTAGTAATAATTTACGGAAAAGTATCCGATGCCTTAACAGGAAAACCCGTTTCTGCCGAAGTCGTTTACGAAAATACAAAAAACGGAAAGATTGAAGGAACGGCAATATGCAATTCCGAAGGGTTATACAAAATAGTTTTGCCTTACGGCGAAAAATATAACATAAGAGCCGAAAAAAAAGGATATTTTGCTTTAAGCGAAACAATGAATTTAAATAAAAACAAAGGTTATAAAGAAATAAGAAAAAATTTATTAATATCCCCTTTAATAAAAGAAGTTCCCGTTATTCTGAAAAACGTGCATTTTTATCCGGCAAAAGCCGTTTTGCTGCCCGGTTCTTACGAAGAACTTAACCGGTTGGTAAAATTAATGAAAACCGAGCCGGATATGGAAATAGAAATTACGGGTCATACCGAATCGCGTCCGGGTTACGAAAAACAATTAATGATTTTATCGCAAAAAAGAGTTGAAGCGGTTAAAAAGTATATGATTATTAGAGGCATAGACGCTTCGAGGATTAAAACAAAAGCTCTCGGCGGAACAAAACCGCTTGCCGATAATAATACCGAAGCCGGCAGAAAACAAAACAGAAGAGTAGAATTTCGAATTCTGAAAAAATAACGTAGAGACACGTTGCGCGTGTCTGTGTTGCGCATCTTATTATCCTTGCACCCTGTACCCTAAATATCCAAATTGATAAAACTTATAACCTCCGTTAAATCAATTTCTTGTTCGGCATTTAAAATCAATAAGTTTTCAGTATCTTTAAAAGTTCCGTATTTCAAATAACTTTGCCAAATATGTTCTATATACCAATCGGGTTCTTTTCCCCAACGCAAATCTTTTTTCTTTCTTTTTACGAAAGTTTTTTTACCCGTATTTAAAAAAATACGCTTGTCGTAAAGTTTGTTTAACTCCTCAAACCAAAAAGCGAATAATCCTTCGCAAATTACAATATCATATTTCGAAGATGCTTTTTTTACCGCATTTAAGTATTCGTCGAATTTTATCGTAGAGGGTAATTCCCAATTTACGTGACCGTTTATTTTTGTAAGAAAATTGCGTCGTTTTACAAAATCGTCCTGACACAACACTTTTACTCTTTTGACGGTAAAAAAGTTATTAATCTGTTCGGCTAATCCCGATTTTCCCGAATTACTGCATCCGCCGATACCGATAATCATAAAGTTTTTTTTGCAAAGATAAAATTCAATTCTTTTTTTCGATATTTTATTTTACATACCGTAGAGACACGTTGCGCGTGTCTCTGCAAAAAACGTTGCGCGTGTTTTCGGAAAACGTTGTGCGTGTCTCTTTTCTCGGATGCAGATATTAATATCCTACAAATAATTTTTATCTTTGCCGTTTCAAAAAACAAACGATGACCGGTAAACAAACAAGTCGCCGCAAACCCGACTGGCTCAAAATAAAACTTCCGCAAAGCACCAAATACGCCGAAGTTCAAAAAAATATCCGTAAAAACGGTTTGCACACCATCTGCACCAGCGGAAAATGTCCTAATCTCGGCGAATGCTGGGACAGAGGCACGGCAACGCTGATGATACTCGGAGATATTTGCACCCGCAGTTGTAAATTTTGTGCCGTAAAAACCGGGAAACCGCTGCCCGTTGACGAAAACGAACCCCTTAAAATTGCCCGTTCGGTAAAAGCGTTAAATCTTAAACATTGCGTGCTTACGTCTGTCGATCGCGACGATTTGCCTGATAAAGGTGCCGGAATTTGGGCGGAAACCGTTATTAAAATCAAGAAACTGAATCCGCAAACGACAATCGAAACTCTGATACCGGATTTTGATGCCGTTCCGGAACTCTTGCAAAAGGTTATTGACACAAAGCCCGAAGTCATTTCGCATAATCTCGAAACCGTAAAACGCCTTACGCATCAAATCCGCAGTCGTGCAAAATACGAGCGCAGTTTAAAAGTCTTGGAATATATTGCAAAATCGGGTATAAAAGCAAAATCGGGCATTATGGTCGGGCTGGGAGAGACTTTCGACGAAGTTACGGAACTTATGGACGATTTGCGAAAGGTAAATTGCGACATTCTTACGATAGGACAATATCTGCAACCGACGCCGAAGCATGCCGAAGTTGTCGAATACGTGCATCCGGATATTTTCAAAGAGTGGGAGAGTATTGCCTTCGAAAAAGGATTTACGCATGTCGAAAGTTCGCCTCTGGTGCGTTCTTCTTATCATGCGGAAAAGCACGTATAAAGCCCCGTGTCATTCTTAACTTGTTTAACTTCGTTGAGTCTTTCAGAGTTCGGAATCTTATTTTGCCGTATTTCCGGCACAAGATACTTTTAATGTTAATGCTTTCCGAATTTCTTAACTCCTGCTTTTATCTTAACTTTAATAAAATTCTCCGGAGGCGGAATTACGCACGAATATTTGTGATTATAAGCACAATACGGATTATATGCTTTGTTAAAATCAATAATCATAGTATCGCCTTCGGGTATTTTTAAATCAACATATCTGCCGCCCCCGTAAGATGTTTTACCGCTTGTTAGATCTCTGAAAGGCAAAAATAAATAATCTTTGTATTTTTCGGTTTTGCGTAAGCGAAGGCTTTGGTAGATATTAACTTTAATATTTTTTCCTTTCAAAATAAACTCGACTTCGCCGTATTTTACGTATTCCGGAGCACGGTCAGTGGTTGTTTGCATTTTAAAAGGAACGGCATCCGGTGTTCTCGTAAATTTTGCAACAACACGATATTTTTCTTTAATCGGATAAAAATCCAAACTTTTAAAAGTTGCTAAATCTTCGGGTGTTAAAGGGCTTGTTGCCGAGTCGGCATATTCTTTATTCAATTCCTCTTGAAATACTTTAATTTCATGCCTGTAAGTCTTTTGTGCATACAGAATTATCTGCGAAGCCAAAAAGACTGAAATGATTATTGCCTTTTTCATTTTTATTTTTTTCGGATAAAGATACAATAAAAAAAGGAACCCGTGCAGAGTTCCTTTTAACGATTTTAACAATGTTTTTTATAAACTTATGAACCCAAAGTTGCTACCATAACGGCTTTTATGGTGTGCAGACGGTTTTCGGCTTCGTCAAAAACGATTGATGCTTCCGATTCGAAAACTTCTTCGGTTACTTCCATACCGTCTAATCCGTATTTTTGGTAAATTTCTTCGCCTGTTGTTGTTTCTCTGTTATGGAAAGCAGGCAGGCAGTGCATAAATTTAGTTTTCGGGTTGCCGGTCATTTTCATAACTTCCGAATTAACTTGGTAAGGTTTTAGTAATTTTATGCGTTCTTGCCATACTTCGTCCGGTTCGCCCATCGATACCCATACGTCGGTATAGATAAAGTCAACATCTTTTACGCCTTCGGCAACATTGTCGGTAAGTGTTATTTTTGCGCCTGTTTCTTTTGCGATTTCATTGCATTGTGCAACCAGTTCATTTTCCGGTTGAACCGATTTCGGAGCAACCAAACGAATATCCGTTCCTAATTTTGCGGCACCGACCATTAACGAATTTCCCATATTATTACGTGCATCGCCGAGATATGCGAATTTGATTTTATTAAGAGGTTTATCGCTGTGTTCGAGCATTGTCATAAAATCGGCAAGAATTTGTGTGGGGTGAAATTCGTTTGTTAAACCGTTCCATACCGGTACTCCGGAATATTTTGCCAAATCTTCTACCGTGCTTTGTGCAAAACCTCTGTATTCTATACCGTCATACATTCTGCCCAGAACTCTTGCCGTATCTTTCATACTTTCTTTTTTACCTATTTGCGAACCCGTAGGACCGAGGTAAGTTACGTTTGCACCTTGGTCGTAAGCGGCTGTTTCGAATGCACATCGTGTTCTGGTTGATGACTTTTCGAAAATTAAAGCAATGTTTTTGCCTTTTAATCTCGGTTGTTCGGTGCCCGCATATTTTGCGGTTTTTAAATCCGAAGCGAGTTTTAATAAAAAGTTTATTTCTGCCGGACTGAAATCCAGTAATTTAAGAAAACTTCTGTTTCGTAAATTGTATGCCATTTTTATATGTTTATTTTATTAATATTTTTTGCAAAAGTAGGATTTTTTCGAAGAAAATAATTATCATTTTATGATAAATTTTGTTTTAATCTTTTAAGTTTATATTTTAACTTTTAAAAGTTGTAACCTATGCTTTTAAAAATATTTTTTCCTGACATATATCATATATACACATTTAGATTTTTTAAACTTTTGCAAACGAAAAACAATTTATTATGAATTTATCTCACATCGAACACATCGGTATTGCCGTTAACAATATCGAAGAAGCCAAAACTTTTTTTGAAGACGTTCTCGGGCTTAAATGCTATGCCGTGGAAGAGGTTAAAGACCAAAAAGTAAAAACGGCTTTTTTTAAGATAGGACAAACCAAAATAGAACTTCTCGAAGCAACGTCGGACGAAAGCCCCGTGGCAAAGTTTATCGCAAAAAAAGGGCAGGGAATACATCATATCGCTTTTGCAACCGATGATGTAAACAAGTCTTTGAAAGAAGCCGAAGAAAAAGGCATAAAATTAATCGACAAACAAGCCCGAAAAGGAGCCGAAAATTTGAATATAGGATTTTTGCACCCCAAATCGACATTCGGTGTTTTAACGGAACTTTGCGGAAAATAATAACTTTTACCTTTCAACTTTCAACTTTCAACTTTCAACTTTCAACTTTTAACTAATTATGTCACGTCAGGAAGAAATACAAACATTAATAAAATTACGCGAAGAAGCACGCAAAGGCGGAGGCGAAAAGCGTATAGAAAAACAGCATTCGCAAGGGAAATATACGGCTCGCGAACGTATCGAAATGATACTCGACGAAGGAAGTTTCGAAGAATTTGATATGTTCGTAAAGCACCGTTCTCACGACTTCGGGTTGGAAAAACAACAATTTCTCGGCGACGGAGTAGTAACCGGTCACGGAACAATTGACGGTCGTATTGTATATATTTTTGCTCAGGATTTTACCGTTTTCGGAGGGTCGCTTTCCGAAACTTACGCAAAAAAGATATGCAAACTTATGGATCAGGCAATGCTTGTAGGTGCGCCTGTGATAGGAATAAACGACAGCGGAGGAGCGCGTATTCAGGAAGGCGTTATGAGTCTTGCCGGTTATGCCGAAATATTTCAACGAAATATACTTGCTTCGGGTGTAGTACCTCAAATATCGGCAGTTTTCGGTCCTTGTGCCGGAGGTGCCGTATATTCTCCGGCTTTAACCGATGTCGTTATTATGAGCGATAAAACAAGTTATATGTTTGTTACGGGTCCGAAAGTTACCAAAACGGTAACCGGAGAAAACATAACAACCGAAGATCTCGGAGGTGCAACCGTTCACGCGACAAAATCAGGTGCGGCACATTTCAGAGCAGACGACGAAGACGAAGGTATTATGTTGATACGTAAAGTATTGGAGTATTTACCTCAAAATAATCTTGAAGACCCGATACAGACGGAATGCCACGATCCGATAGACAGATTGGATGATGTTTTAAATGAGATAATTCCGGAAAATCCCAATCAACCTTATGATGTCAAGGATATTATTTATACCATAGCCGACGACGGCGAATTTCTGGAATTTCACAGGCATTACGCAAAAAATATTGTGGTCGGATTTGCCAAATTCGACGGGCGACCGGTCGGTATTGTGGCTAATCAACCTAATTATCTTGCCGGAGTTTTGGATATTGACGCTTCGCGTAAAGCGGCACGCTTTGTGCGGTTTTGCGACAGTTTTAATGTTCCGATTTTAACCTTGGTTGATGTTCCGGGATTTTTACCCGGAAGCGCCCAAGAATACGGAGGCATTATAATACACGGAGCAAAATTGTTATTTGCCTACGGCGAAGCAACGGTTCCGAAAGTAACAATAACTTTAAGAAAATCATACGGAGGCGCTCATGATGTTATGAGCAGCAAACAGTTAAGAGGAGATATTAATTACGCTTGGCCCTCTGCCGAAATTGCCGTTATGGGAGCAAGCGGAGCGGTAGAAATATTGGAAGGAAAAAATATCAGAAACATAAAAGACGATAAAGAAAAACAAAAATATATCGCCGAAAAGGAAGAAGAATACAAAAGGAAATTCGCAAATCCTTATGTTGCTGCTCAACACGGGTTTATAGACGATGTTATAGAACCCCGAAATACGCGATTCAGAATTATAAGAGCATTTAAAACTCTTGAAAACAAAAAACTTGTAAATCCTCCTAAAAAACATTCAAACATACCTTTGTAATTATGGATAATTCCGCACTTATAATTGCTCTTACCGGATATGTGATAGTATTTTCGGCTTTGTTCGTTTTATGGTTAATATTCGCATTCTTGCCGAGATTGCTGACTTTTCATATCAAAATTAAATTCAAAAAGCATAAAAACGAAACAGCTTGCGATAAATGCGGCGAATTTATAACCGGACAAGAAAATGCCGTTATAGCGGCTGCCGTTTATTTGTATTTATCTGAACTTCATGACGAAGAAAGTATGACTATGACCATTAAGAAAGTCAAAAAAGATTATTCGCCTTGGAGTTCAAGAGTTTATACTATTAATGCTTTTCAACGAAGATAATATTTTTATCCGGATAATTAAGTTCACAAAAAATTAAACAAAATGAAACAATTCAAATTTAAAGTCAGAGGAAACAGATACGAAGCGGTAATAAAAAGTTTTGAAAATAATATAATTGACATAGACATTAACGGAACAAATTATAAAGTAGAACTTGAGAAAGAAATTATAAAACCAAAGACACCAAAGCTGATAAGAGCAAAAGTTCCCGTAAATAAAAACGAAAAAGTTCCGGAAAGCAAGAGTATTAAATCAATAAAAGCACCTTTGCCCGGAACAATCATAAAAATAAACGTAAAAAAAGGAGATGCCGTTAAAGCCGGAGATACCTTGTTGATTATGGAAGCCATGAAAATGGAAAACGGAATACAAGCGGAAACGGACGGTAATATCAAAGATATTAAAGTAAAAGAAGGAGATACCGTTTTGCAGGGAGATATTTTAATAGAGATGTAAAATAAAATTATTAAAAACAAAAAAACAACAGAGATGAAACGTTTGTTTACCGTATTTGCCGCAATATTTTTGCTCTTCGGAATACATTATTTGTTTATTGCCGGAAAAACACCCGATAAAAAGCAGGATAAAAACAAAAATATTTCGGAAATTCTTATTAAAGGAAAATGGATAAACAAATCCGGAGGTTATCGCATATCAAACGAAAGCAACGAAACGGCAGAACGTTATAAAACATTGTCTTTCAAAAATGACGGAACATTTATCTTAGATTCCGCAAAACAAAGATATACGGGTAAATGGAGACTTGCCGGTGATAAAGTCCGGTTGAAATTTTTTCCTCATAAAGTTAAACATTTATACCGCAACAATAATCCCGAAAACAGTTCCGGAGATTATATTTCGAAAGAAGAAATCATACAACTTCCGGAAAAAACAGGCAAAATATACGACGAAAAATTAATCTTATCCGACGGGTTTTCTTATGAACATTATCCGGAAGCAGTAGCGGGTTTGCTGAATTTTTACGAGTTTTCGGGTTTTGCAAACGCAAAAGCAGGGCATTTTGTTATGATTCTGGCAGGGTTGATTTTTATCTTTTTGGCAATTAAATTCGATTACGAACCTTTATTGCTTATTCCCATAGGTGTCGGTATTCTGATAGGAAACATACCGATGTTTCAGGTTGCCGATTTTAATCTCAAACTCGGAATTTACGAACCCGGCAGCGTTATGAATACATTGTATAAAGGTGTAACGCAAGGTTGGTATCCGCCTTTGATTTTTCTCGGAATAGGTGCAATGACCGATTTCTCGTCTTTAATTTCAAATCCGAGATTAATGTTGCTCGGTGCCGCCGCACAAGTAGGTATCTTTGTTACCTTTCTCGGTGCTTTGTATCTCGGATTTGCTCCGCAAGAAGCCGGTGCGATAGGTATTATCGGCGGTGCCGACGGACCTACCGCAATTTTTATATCATCTAAACTTGCAAACGGAATGAACGTACTTGCCGACGGAACTACGGTTAAAAACCTTATAGGTCCTATTGCCATTGCGGCATATTCTTACATGGCTCTGGTGCCGGTTATACAACCTCCCGTGATAAAGCTTCTTACCACAAAAAAAGAAAGACTTATTAAAATGAAACCTCCGCGTGCCGTTACAAAAACCGAAAAAATAGTTTTCCCGATTGCGGCATTACTCATAACGGCTTTTCTTGCTCCTACGGCTTTACCTTTGCTCGGAATGTTGTTTTTCGGAAATTTGCTTAAAGAAAGCGGAGTAACAGGCAGACTTGCCGAAACCGCAAGAACGTCTCTTATAGATACAATTACGATATTGCTCGGCATTACGGTCGGAGCATCTACCCAAGCCGATGTTTTTCTTACGAAAAGTTCGGTATTGATTTTTGTTTTGGGTGCGTTTTCGTTTATCATAGCAACAGCCGGAGGTGTTATTTTCGCAAAAATTATGAATAAACTTTCGCCGAAAGATAATCCGGTAAACCCGATGATAGGAGCGGCGGGCGTATCTGCCGTTCCCGACAGCGCAAGAGTAGTTCAAACCGAAGGTTTGAAAGCAGACCCCAACAATCATCTTCTTATGCACGCAATGGCGCCTAATGTTGCCGGTGTTATAGGTTCCGCCGTTGCCGCGGGTATTTTGCTGAGTTTTTTGATGTAAATCTGTACCGATATTAAAATTATTAACATCTTCCGGTTGTCTTCTTCTTTCGGCGACAACCGGATTTTTTATTTGTATTGTAAAGATTATCAAATCGTTATCAAGATAATTCTTTTTTGTCCTTTTTTTACTTTTATCCGAAAATTATTTTTGCCGTATAATTGTTAAAATTTTGATTTGTTTATAATCTTAAATATTTTCTATTTCGCAAATTGAATAAGAATGTCTTATAAAAAACGATAAAGATTATGACGGATAAAGGCAATACGGCGGTATATTCCGAAGATACCATCAGAACTCTCGAATGGAAAGAGCATATTCGAAAGCGACCCGGAATGTATATCGGAAAACTCGGCGACGGTTCTTCTCCCGATGACGGTATATACGTGCTTCTGAAAGAAGTTCTGGATAATTCGATTGACGAATATATGATGGGATTCGGTAAAAAAATCGAAATATCGATAGAGCAGGGAACAGTGAGAGTAAGAGATTACGGGCGAGGTATCCCTCTTTCAAAAGTTAAAGACGTATCTTCCAAAATGAATACCGGAGCAAAATACGACTCAAAGGTCTTTAAAAAATCAGTCGGGCTTAACGGTGTCGGGATAAAAGCGGTTAATGCACTTTCGGAGAAGTTCGTAATACGCTCGTTTCGTGAAGGCGAAATGAAAGAAGTAATATATTCCGAAGGTAAACTTCTGGAAGATAAACCCGTAAGTAAAACAGACGAAAAAAACGGAACGGAAATTATTTTTAAGCCCGACGTAAAACTATTTAAAGAATATCATTATTTAGAGGATTTTGTCGAATCAATGTTGAAGAATTATGTATATCTTAATTCCGGTTTAACAATAAAATACAACGACAAAACATACTATTCGAAAAACGGACTGCTTGATTTACTTAACGATAACATAAAAGAAGAAAACCGAAGATATCCGATAATACATCTTAAAGGAACGGATATAGAAATTGCAATGACCCATGCAAACCAATACGGCGAAGAATATTATACATTCGTAAACGGGCAACATACTTCGCAAGGAGGTACGCACTTATTGGCTTTCAGAGAAGCGGTAGTAAAAACGATACGCGACTTTTACAAAAAAAATATTGATTTTTCGGACATACGAACCGGAATAGTAGCGGCGGTAAGCATAAAAGTGGAAGAACCGGTTTTCGAATCACAGACAAAAACAAAACTCGGCTCGAAAAACATTGCTCCCGACGGACCTTCCGTGCGTTCTTTTATTATGGATTTCGTAACAAAAGAACTTGAACTTTATTTACATAAAAATCCGGAAACGGCGGAAGAACTTTGGAAAAAAATACAAGAATCCGAAAAAGAAAGAAAAGAAATATCCGGAATAAAACAACTTGCCCGCAAAAGAGCAAAAAGCACTAAGGTTCACAACAAAAAACTCAGAGATTGCCGTATTCATTTTAACAAAAACAAGGAAGGTGCCGAAGAATCAACACTTTTTATTACCGAGGGAGATTCCGCCAGCGGCTCCATTACAAAATCGCGCGACGTAAATACGCAAGCGGTGTTCAGTCTTAAAGGAAAACCGCTGAACACTTACGGTAAAACAAAAAAAATAGTTTACGAAAACGAAGAATTTAACCTCATACAAGCGGCATTAAACATCGAAGACGGCATGGAAGGTCTGCGATACAACAAAATCGTGATAGCAACCGATGCCGATGTTGACGGCATGCACATACGTCTGCTTCTGATAACATTTTTTCTGAACTTCTTCCCCGATGTTATTAAAAACGGACACTTATTTATACTCCAAACACCGCTTTTCAGGGTAAGAAACAAGAAAAAAACAATTTACTGCTATTCCGAAGAAGAAAGAGACAACGCAATAAAAGAACTCGGAGGAAATCCCGAAATTACGCGTTTCAAAGGTCTCGGAGAAATATCGCCTGACGAGTTTAAGCATTTTATAGGAAAAGATATAAGATTAGACCCTGTTATCATAAACAAAGAAGAATCAATTTCCGAAATGCTCGACTTTTTTATGGGAAAAAATACACCCGAAAGACAAGATTTTATTATCGAAAATTTAAGAGACGAAGAAGAAGTTTTGTAGAAGGAAGTAAAAAGCTGAAAGGTAAAAGGTAAAAGTCGAAAATTAAAAGTTAAAAGTTGAAAAAATATGTCGGAAAAAAATTTAAATAAAGAAGAACAACTGAAAAAAGAAAATACCGAAGATAAGGAATACAAAGTAAAATACATTTCCGGGATGTATAAAAACTGGTTTTTGGATTATGCGTCGTACGTAATCCTCGAAAGAGCCGTTCCGCATGTGTCCGACGGTTTAAAACCGGTGCAACGCAGAATATTGCATTCAATGAAACGTATGGACGACGGACGTTACAACAAAGTAGCCAACATCATCGGACATACAATGCAGTTTCACCCGCACGGAGACGCCTCGATAGGCGATGCGCTCGTGCAACTCGGACAAAAAGACCTGCTGATAGACATGCAGGGTAACTGGGGTAATGTTCTTACGGGCGACAGGGCGGCGGCTCCGAGATACATCGAAGCACGATTATCCAAATTTGCACTCGAAGTAGTTTTTAATCCCAAAACCACAAAATGGAGACCTTCTTACGACGGCAGAAACAAAGAACCCGTGCATCTTCCGGTAAAATTCCCTCTGCTTTTGGCTCAAGGAGTAGAAGGTATAGCAGTAGGTCTGGCATCTAAAATAATGCCGCATAATTTTAACGAGCTTATCGATGCTTCCATAAATCACCTTAAAGGAAAAGACTTTACAATACTTCCCGATTTCCAAACCGGAGGTTTGGCGGACTTTTCAGACTATAACGACGGAAGAAGAGGAGGAAAAATAAAAGTAAGAGCAAAAATTACAAAACGAGACTCAAAAACACTCGTAATAACCGAGTTGCCTTACGGAAAAACAACAGTAACTTTAATAGAATCAATTGTTTATGCCAACGATAAAGGCAAAATAAAAATAAAGAAAATAGAAGATAACACTTCCGAAAACGTTGAAATTCTGGTTCATCTGCCTTCCGACGTGTCTTCCGACAAAATGATAGACGCTTTATATGCCGTTACCGACTGCGAAGTGTCAATATCGCCGAATACAACCGTTATACTCGGCGACAAACCCGCATTTACCGACGTAAAAGAAATATTAAGATACTCGACTGATAATACTTTAAATCTTCTGAAACAAGAACTTCAAATAAAACTCTCGGAACTCGAAGAATCTTTACATCTTTTATCGCTCGAAAAAATATTTATAGAAGAAAGAATATACAAAGACAAAGAATACGAACAGGCAAAAAACATAGAAGAGGCAATAAAACACATACACAAACGGTTAAAACCTTTTACTAAAAAATTTGTAAGAGAAATAACCGACGACGACATAAAACGTCTTTTCGAAATACGAATGAAAAGAATCCTTAAATTCTCGTCGTCGGAAGCCGAAGAACGCCTGCTTGCAATTCTCGAAGAAATTAAAGCCGTAAAAAACAATCTCGAAAATATTGTAGAATATACCGTAGAATGGTTTAAAAACCTGAAAAAGAAATACGGAAAAGGACGCGAACGTAAAACCGAAATCAGAAGTTTCGAAGAAATAACGGCACGAAAAGTAGTGGTAAGAAACAAAAAACTTTATGTAAACTATAAAGACGGATTTGCCGGAACTTCTTTGAAACAAGACGAATACGTTGCCGATTGCTCGGATATAGATTTAGTAATAATCTTCCGTAAAGACGGAACATACTTCGTAAAACAAGTAGAAGATAAATTTTACATCGGAAAAGACGTTATACACATTGACGTATGGCGAAAAGACGATGACAGAACCGTTTACAACGCAATTTATTACGACGGCAAAACAGGATACTACTACATGAAGCGTTTTAGCGTAAAAAGTATTATCCGCGATAAAGAATACAACCTCACAAAAGGCGAAAAAGGTTCGAAAGTAATGTGGTTTACGGCAAATCCGAACGGCGAAGCAGAAGTAGTAAAAATAACTCACAGGCCTCGTAAACGTCTTAAAAACAAAACAATAGAAATAGACTTTTCCGAACTTGCCGTAAAAGGGCGGAACTCTATGGGGAACATAGCAACAAAATACGGAGTGCAAAAAATAACACTTAAAGAAGAAGGAATATCAACGCTCGGAGGAAGAAAAATTTGGTTCGATTTTGAAGTTTTAAGACTAAATGCCGAAAACAGAGGCGAATATCTCGGAGAATTTACGGCCGACGATAAAATACTCGTAATATACGAAAACGGAAAATATCAAATTACCGGATACGATTTATCAACGCATTTCGAACCCGGAATATTAAAAATAGAAAAATACAATCCCGATAAAGTATGGTCTGCCGTTTTTTACGATGCCGACCAAAAATATTACTACCTGAAAAGATTTAAATTTGAAAAAATTAACGGCATAACTTCCTTCATCGGCGATAACGAAAAGTCTGAACTTACGGCGATTTCGGACAATCCGGATGCCGAATACGAAATAGAATTCGGAGGAAAACACAAAGATCGCGAAAACGAAAAAATAACGGCATCGGAATTTATAGGCGAAAAAAGTTATAAAGCAAGAGGTAAACGCATAACTTCTTATACCGTAAAAAAAATAACCGTTATCGAACCCGAAATAACGGAAAATACAACCGACTCGGCAGAAAATACGGTGTCCGAACCGGAATTTGAAGTAATAAAAACCGATAAAGACGGAAACCAAATTACTTTGGATTTGTAATTATTACCTTAAAAAATTTATAATATTTGAAGCCCCGTCACCGTTTTAGTTTACAGTTGATTACAAAATTTACGGTAACGGAGCTTCCGTTTTTGCGGCGATAATAAAAAAGAAAACGATTTCACTAATCGAAAAAGACCGTTTATCAAAAAAAATTGACAAGTAAACGATATTTCCTTACCTTTATATAAATTTAATCATAAAGAAATTTTTTATTATGAAAACAAAATATATACTCACGGCAGCAATACTTCTCGGAAGTTTAGCGGCTTTTGCACAAGGCATTGTTAACAACGGCAAAGTAATAACGGTAAATTCCGGAACTTATTTGGTTATTAACAACGGCGGTTACTACAACGAAACCGACGGTTCAGGCAATACAGGCCGCATAGATTTGGACGGGACATTACAATTAGACGGAAATTTCGAAAATAATACCTCCGATAATGCGGAGCATGTATTTATTAACGAAGACGGAACCGGCACAATATTGTTTACCGGTACTGCCGAGCAGCATATCTTAAATACAACACCGAATGCATATATAAGTTTTGAGAATCTGACGGTAAACAAAACTTCCGGTTCCGTTTATGTTGATGCCGGCAGTGCGGCTACCGTAAACGGAGATTTAACGGTTACGTCCGGAACTTTCAGACTTTCTTCGCCTTCCGACGGAGAAGACCCTTCGGGCTCTTTGATAACAAAAGGTAATGTTTCGGGTGCCGGAAATTTATACGTTGACAGGCATTTCGAAACAAACGGAAGGTATCAATATATAAGCGTGCCGGTAGGAAATGCCTCCGACGATTTATTTGACAATACCGGAAATTCGCATCCTTTCAATGCAAATTTATATTCTTACAACGAATCATACGATGCTTCTCCCGACCCTTCGAATACTGATTATTCAAACTGGACTGACGCAACTTATTCGTTCTATGATGCATGGGTTCAAATTGCAGATAACGGAAACAGTATTGCATTAACTCCGGCAACCGGTTATATCACTTATAACGAACTGGAATTAGACGTTAACTTCGGCGGAAGCCCTTCTGATTTAAACAATGCGGCAAGTTATTCTCCTTCTGTATCTTATACTCCTAACGATAATTCAAACGGTGCCGGCGATTATTTCGACGGTTGGAACATTATAGGAAATCCCTATCCTTGTGCTTTGGATTTTACGGCACTTTCTCTTAGTAACATTAACAATTGTCTGTATATGTGGGACGGTGATAACGGTAATTACAAATACTTTGTAAACGGCGGCACTACATATGACGACGGAAGTAATGTCGTTAACGGAGCAACTCAATATATTCCGGCAATGCAGTCGTTTGCAATAAAAGCAACTGCAAGTTCGCCTTCTGTTGTTATTGATGCTGCCGACAGAGTTCATAATACGCAAGCAATGTGGAAAGAATCAAAAGATGCGCCTGATTACGGACAAACTCAATTTGTTAAATTAAGAACCGAAGAAGGTGATTTTTTCGACGAAACAATAGTAAGATTTTTAGAACCGGCAAAAGAGAATTTTGATAACGAATATGATGCATATAAAATGTTTCCCGAGAATCCTCCGGTAATGATTTATTCTTTGATAACAAATCCCGAAACTCCCGTTGCCGTTAACACTTTGCCGGCAGACGATATAGGAACGATGATACCGCTCGGGTTTACGGCTGCCGAGGCGGGAACTTACACCATTGAAGCGACAGATGTTGTTTTTGATGCGGGAACTGACGTAAAACTTATTGACGCATACGAAAATACCGAAACTTTATTAAGTCCGGGAGTAAGTTATGATTTTTCTTTTGACGGAGGAGAAGTTAGAGACCGATTTTATTTATTTACAAAAGCAGGCGGAAGCGAAATATTTCCCGCAGACGACGATATTAATAATGCCGTAAATATTTGGTCGAGCGATGATAAGGTATATATATCGATAAAATCCGAAGATTTGATAAATGCAAACGTAAAAATATTTGACGTGCTCGGAAAAACGGTTACGGATAAAAAAATTACCGGAACATATAACATACTTAAAATCTCTCAGGCAAGCGGAACTTATTTCGTTAAAGTAAGAATGAACAACGGAAAATCCAAAACCGAGAAAGTATTTATAAGAAAATAAATTAAACAGGAATTATTTTTATCTAAAACCCGTAAGTTTTTTACCTTGCGGGTTTATTTTTTCAATATATGTCAAAAATATTTCTGATAGGAATGCCGGGCAGCGGAAAATCTTTTATTGCAAGACGGTTTGCATATTTTACGGGAATACCTGTGTTCGATACCGACGATATTATAGAGAAAGAATACGGAAAAAGTATAGTAGAAATCTTTAAAACCGGAGGAGAAGAAGTTTTTAGAGAATATGAAAGAGATATTATCAAAGAGATATCGAAAAAAGAAGAATTTATTGTTGCAACCGGCGGCGGGCTTCCGTGTTATCAGGATAATATACGACTGATTAATAAATCGGGTATAAGCGTGTATCTTAAAGCCGATACTGAAACTTTATTGCACCGTATAAAAAAAAATCCGCAAATACGTCCGTTAATTAATACCGCAAACGACAACGAAATAATAAAATATTTGAAAAATACCCTGAACGAACGCCGAAAATATTACGAGCAGGCACATTATACGGTAAATGCCGCAATGCCGGCAGACGAGATACTGAAATCAGAGCCTTTTAATCTTTAAAACTTTTTTTGTATTTTCCGAAATTTTGTATCTGTCATCCGTTCTGTAACCTATAATCCAAATAATATTATCGTCGGCAGAGGTAAGCAGATTTATTTTTTCTTTCTCGAAAAGATTTAATTTCATATCCGTAAAAAAATCGCTTAAAAGTTTCTTTCCTCGCATCCCGAAAGGGAAGAAAAAATCGCCTGTTTTACTTGTGCGTATTTTTAACGGAAATTTTATTTTTTCAACATCCGCAAAAGCCGTGTTTTTACCGGTTTTAAAATCGGATATTTCTTTTCTGTCGATGATTTCGAATGATAATTTTACGGGTTTTTCCGTTAGCTTTACGTCTTTGTTTATTATAAAAGTTTTTTGCTCCGTGTTTTTACCGGTACTTATTATAAGATTGTTGCGGTCTTTCAGCAAACGACTTTTTGCGGAATAAAATATTTTTCCGGTTTGCAAATTTTTAAGATTATTTAAAATATCTTCGCTTTGCTTTGACGAAAAACCGTAAGGATGAATTATTTCATACAATAAAGTAAGCGGAGCTTTGCTTGATGTAAGTTTATTTATGTCTATGTAAATAAGATTGTTATTGTATGATATAATTTCGTCTTTTTTCTTATTTACATATTCGTTGTATATTTTTTCAAGCTCCGTAAGATGTTTGAAGTTTCGAGACATGCTTTCGGCAAACTTCGGGTTTACTTCGAAGAAAACAGGCAAAACGGAATGTCTGAATTTATTACGCAGAAAATAAGTGTCGAAATTCGATTTATCTGTCCGGTAAGAAAGTCCTTCATTTTTGCAGTACAGTTCTATTTTATGTTTCGGTGCGAACAATAATGGTCTTACTATATTATGTTTTTTAGGTTGTATGCTTCGTAAACCTTTTATTCCGGTTCCTTTAGATAAATTTATAAAAAAAGTTTCCATACGGTCGTTGAGGTGATGAGCCGTTGCAATAACGGTAAATCCGTGAGAGTCCGCAATTTCGTAAAACATTTCGTAACGCAGTTTCCGGGCGGCATCTTCGAGCGACAGTTTGTTTGTCTTTGCGTATTTGCGGGTGTCAAAAGATTTTTTGAATAATTCTATACCATTTTTCTTGCACAAATTTTCCGTAAATATTTCGTCATCGTCAGAGTCTTTGCCCCTGAGTTTAAAATTTGCGTGAGCAGCGGCGAAGTTGCAGTTAAGTTTCTTGAGTATATCGAATAATACAACGGAATCGCAACCTCCGCTTAAGGCAAGCAGTATTTTATCTTCTCGTGAAAATAAGTTATTGTCTTTTATGAAATTTTCGACTTCGTATAAAAACATGTTTGCAAAGTTACTGAAATTTTTTGATTAGAGCAGGAGAGGAAGCACTTTGCAAAATTTCGGGTATTTATTAAACTCTGTAATATTTTTATGTAACTGCATTATTTGTTTTCGGGTTTATATTCGGAGAATGTTTTGTCCGAGTAAAATATTACGATTTTTTTAATCTCCTTTTCCGGAAATTTATCTCTCGGAGAATCGATTATTTTTTCTTTTTCTGTATTATTATCCGATTTTTCGTCGGAAACGGGCTTATTTTTATCATCAATTTTATCAGGTTTCTTATCTTCTTTATAGTTAACAGTTTGTTGAAATAAATTTCCTTGAATTTCTTTCTTTTCGTTTTTTATCATACTTCCTTTTCCGGTTATCAGCCAATCTGTATTGATATAATCGAATGCTTCAAGAATTTTTTGAATAACTTCTAAGCTCGGATTATTTCGTCCGCTTATGAGATGCGATACTCCCGAACGTTGTATTCCTACTAAATCGGCAA
>JAADDR010000139.1 GCA_013153865.1 Chlorobiota bacterium
GAAACATAACCCCGATTGTTCGCAAATAATCGGGAGTTGAAAGTTAAAGGTGTAAAGTTCAAAGTATTCCGGCACAATTTAGATAAAATACCATAACCCGAATTTGGGTTGCAAAAAATAAGCAAAAATGCTGCTAAACTTTTTACTTTTATCTTCGAAAAATTCATAAATTTTTCGGGATAATTGCATTTGATTTTATAACTTATAAATTCGAAGGGTTTACGATTTTTCGGGTTTAAACAATTTTTTTATCGAAAAAAATAACCGGATATGTTATTCAAAATGTATTTAAAACTCGGCAGAGAGCATATAACCGATTTAAACGGTTACGATCATATTTTATTTTTAACGGCTTTGGCGGCGGTATATCTTCTTTCGGATTGGCGGAAAGTTTTAATTTTAATAACTGCTTTTACCGCAGGACATTCCGTTACTTTGGCTTTGGCAACTTTAAGAATTATTAATATTCCTACCGATTTAATCGAATTTCTGATACCTGTAACAATTTTCATTTCGGCTTTTTCGGATTTTTTTTACGACAAACAAAAGAACGATAAAAAAATACACCGGATGAAGTATATTCTGGCAATGTTTTTCGGTTTGATACACGGTTTGGGATTTTCGAATTATTTGCGTGAACTTCTCGGGAAGGAAGAAAATATAGTTTCACCTTTGTTTGCTTTTAATATAGGTTTGGAGTTCGGTCAAATAATAATTGTATTGTCGTATTTAACTGTTGCGAGTATTTTGGTTTCGTTTTTTAAAGTTCCGCGAAGGGATATAACTTTAATAACAGCCGGAGCGGCTTTCGGTATTTCGATTATTTTAATGATTGAAAGATTTCCTTTCTGAAAAAAGAAAAGCTCTGCAAAAAGCAGAGCCGTGTGCCCGGAACAAGAATCGAACTTGCACTCCGAAGATCGGAACATGGCCCTCAACCATGCGCGTCTACCAATTCCGCCATCCGGGCTTGTTGTTCGGGGCTGCAAATTTATTTATTTTTTTATAAACGAAAAATTAAATAAAGAATTTTTGCACAAAAAAAGAGCACTGTCCTCAGCGGAAAAATGCTCTTTTTTTCGTTAAAATATTTTGTTATTTAACTTCTCCGGCAACTACGAAAGGAATTTCTTTTGTAGTTGTAATGCCTTCGTCTTTTTGTTTTGTCGTAATTATAATTTGCTCGGCAAATTTTCCTTTTTTCATAACTGTAGGATCTATTGTTGCCGTAATAACACCTTCGTGACCGGGTTGAATGTGCATATCAACTACGGTAACTCCTATTTTTTCGGGTAATTTTATGTCTATAATGTGTAAAGGAGTTTTTCCGTTATTTTTAATTTTAAAGTTATAAGACTGAACAGCTCCGGTAACTTTTCCGAAGTTATGGTTGTAAGCTGATTTTACTCCTCTTACGTTTCCGAACATAGGTGCTTCCGCCGGTTCTACCTGTGCATATCCGGCAAATACGAATGCGAATACTGCAACGGCTGTCATAATAAGTTTTTGTAATTTCATGATTTTTAAATTTTAATTAATATTTAAGTTTCCGAATTTTAACTTTAAGATGATTTTAAAAAGTAAATTCCATAATTTTAAAATAAAAATTTACTTTTAACCGGGTTTTAATTCGTTTTAATTATCACAAAGTTAAACTTAAAAAATGTTTTTTGCAATTCGCTTTCCTTATTTTTTATTTATTCGGCGTTTTTTGCTATGTCGTAAAGAATTTTTATGTCATTAAGGTTAAAACCGGTAAAAAGTTTAAGCCCTTCGTTAAATTCTATTGCTCTGTTGTTTTTTATTAATACGTGATAAAATTTGTATTCTTCGTAATCGTCGGTTTTTATTTTATAAATAAATCCGTCGGGTTCTTTTTTTACGAAACCGGCAAATCCTTCTTCCGTTTGTGCCGCTTCGGCGGCATCTTCCGTAATTTCTTTAGCTGTTCTCAATTCTTCGGCATCGTCCATTGATACTTCAAGTGCAAAAGAGTTTTTTACTATTTCGTAGTCATACATTCTGATTCCTCCGAACTCTCCGGAAAACATACCTTCTTTTACTTTTGCACCTTCCGGAGCTTTTACGGTAACGGGAATGCCTTTGTCGGCAAGGTTTAATTCCGTCATTTTCATATCTTTTAAAGAAGATTCTTTTTCGGAATTGTTGCAATTTGTAAGGAATATTGCAGAGGCAATTGTAAAGGTGATAATCAGTTTTTTCATAGGTTTTTGAATTTTTTCACAGATTTTTTATTTAACTACCGTTCCTTTTATGTGCAGTATTTGTTTGCTTTTTTCGATATTCACGGTAAGTGTAACGGTTTTGTTAAATACTCCGAGGAGTTCGGCATCATAAGTAACAATTATTTTTGCCGTTTCGCCGGGTAAAACCGGTTTTTTTGGATAATCTATATCGGTGCATCCGCACGAACCTTCGGCATTTGTAATAATAATCGGCTTTCCGCCGGTGTTTTTAAATTTAAAGATTACTTCCGCCGGGTGATATTGTTTTATTTCTCCCAAATCGATAATTTTTTGTTCCCATTTTATTTCGGCTTCTTTTCCGCTGCTTAAAGTTGCGTTGTTACCGCCCCATTGTGCGAGAACATTACCGTAAAATAATACGGATAAAATTATTAATGCAATGTGTTTCATAGTTTTTTCTTTTTTTACGTTTTGGTTTTTTTGTGCTTGTTTTTTTAATGCAGACCAAAAAGTATGCCGATTGGTTGCAATTATTTTGTATATTTTTTAACGAAAAAACAGTATCCGAGTTTATAAAAGTCAAAAAGAAAGAGTAATGGTTTTTTGCTTTTCAGGTTTTTCGGTATTATTTTTTCGAACAGTTTGTATGCAAATATTATGACAGAATCGAGAAATCGGAGTTTTCGGGCAATTCTTAAAAGTTTTATTTCTTCGTATAATTCCGGATAATCATAATTTTCGGTAATAAAAATCAAGTTTTTTATGCCGTTTTTTGTTTTTTCGATAAATGTGTCTAAATTTTCTAATCCTATGTGTGTCAAAGGATTGTCGATGTGTTTTATTTTTATGTTTTTTCTTTTCAGTTCTATGCCGAAAAGGGTGTCTTCGTGTCCGTATTGTGTCAGATTTTCATCAAAAAGTATTTCTTTGTGCAGAGTTTTTTTTATCAGATAATTATTGGTCATAAAAGATGCGTAAGGTTTTGTATTTCTTTTTTCGGCTTTTGTTACTTCTCTTTTTTTTCCGTAATACCATCTGAAATATTTTTCTTTGTTTTCCGGTGCTTTTGTTTTGTATGTTCTTCCTCCGCAGATAACTTCGGTATTTCGGTTTACGTTTTTGATGTAGTTTGCCGTAAATTCGGATGCCGGAATTTCGGAGTCGCAATCGGCAAACAAAAGATAATCGTATTTTGCTTGTTCGGCAAGAAAGTTTCTTATTCGGGAACGTCCGATATTTTTATCGAGGCGAATGTATTTTACCTTCGATAATATCGACAATTCGGAGTTTATTTTGTCGTAGTGTAAATCGGAGGCGTCGTCGGCAAGTATGATTTCGAAGTTTATGTTTTCGTTTTCGGCTTGTTTGTGCAATTCTTTTACGAATTGTCTTACGTCGAAGTTGTATATCGGAATAAGAACTGAAAGCATTTTAACAGGCGGTAAATCCTGCCGAGTTAATTAATACCCGGCAGGAGATTGGGTTTAAGATATTATTTGAATTTTTTAAGAATATCTTTTACGGCATCTTTGTGAATTGTAAATCCCATCATTTTAAGTTTTACGTAATCTTCTCTGAAAAAGTAATATCCGAATTCGGGTGCGTTCGGGTCGTTATTTCTTGAACCTGAGCTTGAATCTTTTATCAGATACCAGTCCATACCGTTTCTTTCGGTATATCCTACGAGGTGCATTCCGTGGTCGTCGGTTGTTGTTCCGTTAGAGAAGCGGAATTGCCGGGCGTTATCGTCGATGTATTGATATGGTATGTCGAATGTCGGGATAACGGCTGCTTGCGTGCTTCTGAGGAATCCGGCTTCGGAAACGTCGCCTCCTATACTCATTGTGTATCCGTTTCGTATTGCTTTTTTTATTACTTTCATAAAGTCTTCGAGCGGAATGTTGTAGTAGTCTTTGCTGTGCCACCAGTTGTCCGGCACTTTATATTCTACTTTTTGCCAGAACGGTTCTTGTTTGTAAGACAAAATTTCAACATAATCGTCGGGATTTATTTTCAGATAGTCTTTAAGGTATGATTTCGGCGTATATTTTTTTCCGTCAACGGTAAAACTTGTCGGCGGTTCGCCGATGTGGTAGTTCATTATTGCTTTTATTGTTGATATAACTTCTTTTTCGTTCCATGCGTTTGTTTCTTTTACCGATTTAAGGTATGACATCATTTCTTTGTACATATCGGCATGCGAGTGGTATTTTCTTCCGTTTATGAGTCCGGTATAAACCGAGTAGGGCATTGTTCCGTATTTTTTCCAGTCGCGTGTTACGGCATTTCCTTCGCTTCCTTCGGAGAAGTTGCTTTCGCCTCTTGTTCTTATGTATTCTTTTGCTTTTTCGACATATTCCCAATATACGGTATATATTTCCGAGAGTTTAACTTTCTTTTTTGTTTGTCTGTAAATTTCGGATTCCAAAAACGAAACTGTCGAATAACACCAGCATGTGCCGGCATTTCCTTGTGATATAACGGGATTTGCCCATTCTCTTTTGTAATCGCTTACTTTGTTCGGGATGTCGTATCCGCTTTGGTCGAGTTGAAATCTTTTATGAACTTCTTTTCTTTTAAGATTTTCTTTTACGTGGCGAACGTCTTTCAGAATTGTGTTTTGATAAAATCCGGGTTCGTATTCTTTAAAAACGGCTTTATCCGGTTTT
>JAADDR010000013.1 GCA_013153865.1 Chlorobiota bacterium
ATGCGTCTTGTGCTTCGCCGTTAATATAAACTATGAAATCCGATGTTTCTTCTTTCAGGTCGGAATAAATTTTTATGGAACTTTGTGCATAAATATTTATGCTTAAAATAACGGTTGCTAAAAGCAGAACTGATTTTTTCATGATTAAAGGTGTTTTTTTAAGTTAATACGAAAAAAAATTATTGCATATTGTTTTGCGACAGTATTTTTTCGGCAATGTCTTCGTTAAAGAATCCTTTGCTTATATATATTGTTTTTGTAACAAACTCTTCTTTGTCGTTTTGTTTGTAAGTTATAATTCCGCAATATCGGTTATTATTGTTTTCTATATTAAAAGAATCAAAAACTTCCGAAGATGTTCCGGGTGTTATTTTTGCTTCCGGAAACATTTTTTTCAGAAGCTCTGTTCCTTCGTTCATGGCTATATTTGCGCCGAATACGTCAATTGCAATTATATCCGGATTTATTTCGAATCGTTTTGTTTCTTCTTCGGTTTTAAGCGGAATGTTTAAAAGTTTAGATTGCAAGTGTTCTTCGGTGTTTGTTTTTTCGGTTGTTTCGATATTGTTTTTGTTGTTGTTTTGTGTATTGCATGACGATATGGTAAAAGCAGTTATGATTATTGCGTAAATAATTGTTGTAAGCTTCATTTTTTTAATATTTCATATTGTTATTAATTTAGTTTTCTTCTTTAATAAAACCGAGAGCTTTTTTCAGGGCTTTTTCTATACCCGAAGGGTCTGACCCTCCGGCTCCGGCAAAGTGTGCGGGACCTCCTCCGCCTCCTTTTATTTCTTTTGCTATTTCTTTAATTATTTTTCCGGCATTAAGACCTTTTTCTTTTATCAGGTTATCCGATATTATAACTACCAGATTAGCTTTTCCGTTATCTTCGGCTCCTGCGGCAAAAAATAAGTTGTCGGTTTCGCCTTTAAGTTGAAATGCCAAATCTTTTAATTGTCGGGCGGCTGCACCTTCTATTTTTTCTACTATAACATTTACTCCTTCTATGTTTTTGATTTTGGATTTCAGTTCTTTTTTTATTTGCCTGGTTTTTTCTTTTTCGAATTTTTCCAGCAGAGATTTGAACTTTTTATTTTCGTTAAGAACATTTTCTATGCTGTCTTTTATATTTTTAGAGCTTTTTATTACTGCTTTTACTTCTTTAAAGCATTTAAGTTCTTTTAAGATATAGTTTTCGGCTTCTACGGATGTTAATGCTTCTATACGTCTGATTCCGGCAGCTACGGCACTTTCCGAGATTATTTTAAAAAATCCTATTTCTCCGGTTGCCGAAACATGATTTCCTCCGCATAATTCTATCGAGTCTCCGAATTTTATAACACGCACCAAGTCGCCGTATTTTTCGCCGAAAAGAGCCGTTGCTCCCATCTTTTTTGCTTCGGGCATAGGTATCGAGCGTTTTTCTTCCAAAGGAATATTTTCTCTTATGCGTGCGTTTACTGCTCTTTCTACTTTCTCTATTTCTTCGTCGCTCATTTTTTTGAAATGCGAAAAGTCGAATCGTAAACGTTTTTCGTCGACTAATGATCCTTTTTGTTCTACATGGTTGCCTAAAATATCTTTTAATACTTTGTGCATTAAGTGTGTAGCGGAGTGGTTGGCTGTAGTCAGTTTGCGTTTTGTTTTGTTTACTACGGCATGAAAACTTGCATTTAAATCTGACGGAAGTTTTTCCGTATAATGAATTATTACTCCGTGTTCTTTTTGTGTGTCGGTTATGTATATTTTTTCGCCGTTTGCTTCGATATATCCGGTATCTCCGACTTGTCCTCCGCTTTCGGCATAAAAAGGAGTATAGTTAAAAACCAAATGATAAATATCTTTGTTTTTTTCTTTTACTTTTCGGTATCGCGATATTAAAAGTTCGGTCTCCAGATGGTCGTATCCGATAAATTCTTCTACGTCATCTTCGGAAACTATTATCCAATCTCCTTTATCTATTGCTGCATCTGCTTTTGATCGATTTTTTTGCTCTGCCATTGCATTGTCGAAGTCTTTTTTACTTATTATTAAATCGTGTTCTCGCAGAATAAGTTCCGTTAATCCGTAAGGAAATCCGTATGAATCGAAAAGTGTAAATACATCTTTTCCGTTTACTACTTTGTAATTGTTCTTTTTTGTTTCGGCAATAATATCGTCAAGCATTTTTATGCCTGTTTCGAGTGTTCTTAAGAAAGATGTTTCTTCTTCTTTAATAACTTGCTTTATAATGTGTTTTTGTGATATGAGTTCCGGAAAAGCGTCTCCCATAACTTCCGATAAATCGTCGATAAGTAAATATATGAAAGGATCTTTTAATTCAAGAAAAGAATATCCGTATCTTACTGCTCGTCTTAAGATTCGACGTATAACATATCCTGCTCCGGTGTTAGACGGCAGTTGTCCGTCGGTTATCGAAAATGCTACTGCTCGCAGATGATCGGCTATTACACGCATTGCAACATCGATTTCTTCGTTTTTTCCGTATGTTTTTCCGGATATTTGCTCTGTTTTTTTTATTAATTTTTGGAATATATCCGTATCGTAATTTGATTTTTTGCCTTGAACTACCATACATAAACGTTCGAACCCCATTCCCGTATCAACATGTTTTTCGGGTAAGTTTTCAAGTTCGCCGTCATTTTTTCTGTTGTATTGTATAAAAACAAGGTTCCAGATTTCTATAACTAAAGGGTGATCTTTATTTACAAGTTCTCTTCCGGGTATTTTTGATTTTTCTTTTTCGTCTCTTAAATCAATATGTATTTCGGAACATGGTCCGCACGGTCCGCTTGTACCCATTTCCCAAAAATTATCTTTTTTATTTCCGTAAAGTATGCGGTTTTCCGGTAAGTGTTTTTTCCAATACGACTTTGCTTCTTCGTCGGCATCGGTACCGTCTTCTTTTGCTCCTTCGAATACTGTTGCGTATAAAGAATTTTTATCTATTTTTAATACTTCGGTAAGATATTCCCATGCCCAATTTATTGCTTCTTTTTTAAAATAATCGCCGAAAGACCAATTCCCGAGCATTTCAAACATTGTATGGTGATAAGTGTCATGTCCTACTTCTTCGAGGTCGTTATGTTTGCCCGATACTCTGAGGCATTTTTGCGTGTCTGCAACACGTTTTGCATCTGTTTCGGCTTCACCCAAAAATATATCTTTAAAACGATTCATTCCGGCATTTGTAAACATTAAAGTCGGATCGTCTTTGATTACCATAGGTGCCGAAGGAACGATTTTATGTTGTTTTGATTTGAAAAAATCTAAAAATGATTGTCTTATTTCACTTGATGTCATTTTTTATGTTTTTGTTATAATTTCAAATTGCAAAAATGTAAAATTATATTAAAAGAAAGTTAAAAATAAACTTAAAACTTTTGTATTAGTAATAAAAAATTGAAATCTTTTTAATATATTTGAAAGATTAATTTTAGAATAAATGAAAGTAATAACAGCCGAAAAAGTAATGCATAAGGCTGAAAACAGGATTAAACTCACTTATCAACGATATGATAAACTTACGGATTCCGTTGTAAGAAATATAAAGGGCAGAAAATGGAGTCAATCAATGAAATCTTGGCATATACCGTATTCTTCCGATGCTTATAAAGAACTGTCCGATTTATGCAGACAATACGGAATAAAACTTATCTATAAGAAAAATAATCGGGTTGCCGGTATTAAAAAATATGATAAATCTTTGACTTCGGATATTAATATTGGTACCGTTTCCGAAAAAACAGAATCGGCTTTAAAAGATTTTAAACAATTTATGGTTACTAAGCGATACAGTAATAATACCGTAAAATCTTACATGAATTCTATTCGGAAATTTTTCAAATTCTATCCCGATAAATCTCCCGACGAGATAACATTAAAAGATGTAAATAATTTTATCGAGAATTATATAATTGCGAATAATCTTTCAGTATCCTATCAAAATCAATTAATTAACGCTTTAAAAACTTTTTATGTCAAGATTTATAATAAAAAGCTTAATATATCACTTATAGAAAGACCCGCAAAAACAAGATACCTCCCTAATGTATTATCGGCACAGGAGATTAAGAAAATTATAAATTCTATTGATAATTTAAAACACAGGGCGATTATAAGTTTGATATATTCAGCAGGTTTACGGCGAAGCGAATTAATTAATTTAAAAATTAAAGATATTGATTCCTGTCGGAAAGTTATTAAAATTTCGGATTCGAAAGGCAATAAAGACAGATATGTGAGTTTGTCGGATAAAATATTAAAAATGTTGAGAGACTATTATAAAATGTATCGCCCCGTATATTGGCTGTTCGAAGGTGCCGGAGGAAATAAATATTCAACTTCTTCCGTAAGAAATATTTTTGAAAAAGCTAAGCGAAAAGCAGGTATAAAAAAGAAAATAACACTCCACGGGTTGAGACACAGTTATGCAACTCATCTGCATGAGCGAGGTATTGACATAAGAGCTATCCAAGAACTATTGGGACATAACAGCATTAAGACAACCGAAATATATACACATATTTCCAATAAACAGATTAATAAAATAAAAAGTCCTTTAGATGATTTGGATATATAAGATATAGTTTTTAATTTTAACAAAAAATATTTGCCGGCAAGTATGCTTGACATTTATAACTAATACACACCAAAAATATATGTATTAGTTATGATATTTCAGCTTCAACCGGATTTTATTGAATAGTTGTGCCCAATTAGAAAAAATACAGAGGTATTTATCAAATGGGTTTAACAACAATTAGAAAAGTTTTTTTAATTATGACAGTAATATCAGCATTATTTAGTAAAAAAGGAATAGCAGTAGCAACAGATTCTATGTTAACTGCAATTGATAA
>JAADDR010000019.1 GCA_013153865.1 Chlorobiota bacterium
GACACATAATTATCGGACTCGGCGGAACATCTTCCGGTATTCCGCGCGAAACAGGCTTCGACATAACGGCGGCATCGGAAGTAATGGCAATTTTATGCCTCGCCGATGACCTGATGAACTTGAAAGAACGCCTCGGAAATATCTTTGTCGGCTATACTTTCGACAAAAAACCGATTTACGTTCGCGACCTTAAAGCCGAAGGTGCCATGACGGCATTGCTGAAAGATGCAATAAAACCAAATTTGGTGCAGACAATAGAAGGTAATCCGGCAATTATTCACGGCGGACCGTTTGCCAATATCGCACAAGGAACAAACTCGGTTATCGCCACGCGTACGGGAATGACTTATTCGGATTATACCGTTACCGAAGCAGGTTTCGGTTTCGACCTCGGAGCAGAAAAATTTTTCGACATCAAATGCCAAAGTGCCGGTCTGTCGCCCAAAGCCGTTGTCCTTACGGCAACGATAAGAGCTTTAAAATATCACGGCGGCGCCGACCTTAAAAACTTAACGAAACCTGACCCCGAAGCCGTAAAAAAAGGTTTGCCGAATCTGGAAAAACATATCGAAAACATTAAAAAGTTCCACGAATGCCCGGTTATTGCCCTTAACCGTTTCGTATCGGATACGGAAGAAGAAATCGAAATCGTAAGGCAAGAAGCCGAACGCCTCGGAGCACGTTTTGCCGTTGCCGAAGTATGGGCAAAAGGCGGCGAAGGAGCAGTAGATTTGGCAAAACAAGTTATTGATGCCGCCGAGAACAACAATAAAAAGTTTACTCCAATGTATGATTGGAATTGGGACATCAAAAAGAAAATCGAAACCGTGGCAACACAAATTTACGGTGCCGAACACGTCGTTTATACCTCGAAAGCAAAAAAAGATTTAAAGAAAATATCCGAACTCGGATTAGATGCTTCCGCCGTTTGCATAGCAAAAACACAAAAATCATTATCCGACAATCCGAAACTGCTCGGTCGCCCGAAAGACTTTATTATTACAGTAAGAGAAATTGAAATTGCCGCAGGTGCGGGTTTTGTTATTCCGATAACCGGAAATATTATGCGTATGCCGGGTCTTCCGGCGCATCCGGCTTCCGAAAATATCGACATAGACAACGAAGGCAACATCAGCGGTTTGTTTTAATATAAAATCCTGCGAGTTTGTACAACCCGCAGGATTTTAAATCTTCAAACCTTTCAAACACAACAACATACATTATCTAATACTGTAAGAAACCGAAAAAGAATAAGTTCTGCCTGTTCCGTATGCATGAAAAATATATTCTTTACCTTCGTAAGTATATGTTTTTTTGTTATCGGAATCCAATATATTATTAACGGATAATTTCAGTTTAATAAATCTTCCGAAGGATTTTGCTATATTTAACTTTAAATCCGGAAAAGTTTGTTTGTATATATTCGGAACAGAACCTTTTGTTACTACCGCAAGTTTTTTGCCTTCGGCATTAAATGCCAGATTAACGTTTAAACCTTTTTCTTTGTTATTATAATCGGCAAATAAATTCAGAACCTGAGGAGACTGCCCGTACATGGGTCTTTTAACAGACAATACCGTGTTGTCTTCACCTCCGTAATTATCAACATACTCCACATACGATTGCAATAAAGTGTAATTTGCTCCCGCCGAGAAATTCGGAAGACCTGCAAATGCAAAATTTTTCTTAAATTCAATTTCAAAACCGTACATTGTAGAATTATCCGCATTTACATAATGAAATTCCGGATTATTGGCTCTAGGGTCATCAACAAGTTCTATGGGGTCGGAAAAAAACTTACTGAATATTCCTGCGGAAAACATATCGTTGCTTTTACCGAAAAACTCAAACCTTAAATCAATATTATCAACAGAAGTCCTTTTAAGTTCCGGATTTCCGACTACCCGCACTCCTTCTTTGAAATCGTAATAAGCATACGGAGCTGTTTCCCTGAAAGACGGACGCGCAACGGTTTTTGCATACACGAACCTTAATATCGAACTGCCGCTTAACGAATATCTTACGTTAAAAACAGGCAAAATATCGGGATATATCTTTTCGGAAGAAACATATTTAAAATGAAACGGAGAAACATTATTTTTTATTTCGGTATAGCTGTTCTCGAATCTTGCACCGGTAATAACTTTTATCCTGTCGCTTAAATCCGAAATTGCTGTTACATATATTGCAGATATATATTCTTTTGCTTTATAACTGTTATAATCGTCGGTAAGCGGATCGTTTGACACATAAATACCGTAAACGGCATCATCCGCATTTTGTCCCGTATTTTCGTCGGACAGATACTCTTTTATATCGCCGTTAAACGGCAATCCTTGAGACAGCACGTCAAACTTTCTCGAATCCGACACTCTCGATTTATAAGTAAATGCTCCTCCGGTTTTAAAACTTAATTTTCCTCCTAACAAACCGGAAGGTATGGTTAAATGTATTTTAGTATCGGAGTTTATTTCCGATAAATCTCTGTAAAATCTTGCCGGAGAAGGATATGCATTATAACTTATATTATAACTGCCGTCTTTGCCGTCGTAATTAAAGAATCTTAAATCCGGCTCGTTTTGTTCCGAAAAGGTATAAGAACTTATCCAATTTAATTCGGTTTTATTAAATCCCGGCAAAATATGTTTACCCGAAACTTGTCCGGATAAAAAGCGGCGTTCGAGAAAACCGAGAACATGTTCGTGCATGTAAAGATTATCTTCTGTTTTTTGACCTTCTCTGTAACGTGCGGTTTTTAAGCCGTCGGAATTTCCGAGAAACATAACGGATATGCCGTTATTTTCGTTTACTTTAAAAGAAAAACCGGCAAGCAAAGACAACATTGCTTCTTCGTCTCCTTTAATTTCTTTTTCAGAAATTAAAATATTCATCATATTACCGTTTTCAGACTCTACCAAATTATATCTTCCGTATATTCCGTTATCGTAAGAAGTGTAATTTATTTTATAATTTGCAGATAAAAAGAAACCGAAAGGTTTTCCGAATAATTTTATACGGTTTCCTACGGAAAAAGAATGAGATTGATTTAAAAAAGACCTGTAATGCGATGTTTCCATGATTTTATTAAATGATGCCGTAATCTTATCCAATTTATCGTTATCCGCATACAAAGGCGGAACAACTCCCGAAGCTTCGTCGGGCAAATTGCGTGTTCCGTCGTCAAATCCTGCAAAATCAAGGTTCCCGCCTTCATAAGATAAAAAATCGTTTCTTAAATTTGCTTGAGGATTATATCCTGCCGAAGTCGTAAAGTTTAAAATAAAAGTTTCCGGATATGCTTTTGTCGATATATTCACGTATCCTCCGGTAAAAGAAGCCGGCAAATCCGGAGTAAATGATTTATGAACAATTATATTATCGATTATACTTGCCGGAAAGATATCCGTTTGCACAGTATTTTTATTCGGGTCTAAGCCCGGTATCTCCGCACCGTTAAGCGTAATTTTGGAATAACGGTCGCTTAATCCTCTTACGAAAATATATTTTCCGTCGGTTACCGATATTCCGGAAACTCTCTTCAAAACTGCAGCCGCATCGGAATCTCCGAGTTCGGAAATTTGTTGCGACGAAATTCCGTTAACCGGACCGGCAGACTTCTTTCTGTAAGTAATAATTGCCGCTTCCGTATTTGTAAGTGATTTTGCGCTTATAAGAACTTCCGAAATTTGCGATGCCGTTTTTTCAAGAACCAAATTTATTATTTTTACGCCTCCTGCCGGAAGATTCAGGTTGTTTATAATCTTTGTTTCGTATGATAAAAAAGAAACAAGCATCTTTTTTGCATCCGCAGGCACGTTCTCCAAAGAAAAATTTCCGTATAAATCGGAAACCGTTACAACCGGAGGTTCTGTATTTTCTATTCTTATGATTGCTCCTATAAGAGGTTCGCCTGTTTCTCCGTCGGTTATTGTGCCTCTTATCTCGGACATATCTTGGGCTTTTGCAACAAAAACAGATATAAAAATCAATAAAATATTTAATATGCTCTTTTTCATTTTATTATTCTGATTTTTTATAATTAAAAAAATGTTAATTCTCTTATTTAAAAGTTAATGTCCATCCTTTCGCCCAGTTTACATCTCCGAAAGCACCTTTGTAATTTACCTCGTCTAATCCTTCGGGATAAGGAGCAAGATTATCCGTTTGCGGATTTTCGGGCACCGGATTTCCGGAAGATATACCCGGGTCGGCAACTATATTATCGTTTAACAAAAAAGATTCTGTCCAAGCATTTTTATATTCTTCGGGCACTTCATAAACAGGATTGCCGTTTTCGTCTTCAGGAACAGATATTTTAAGCAACTCTGCCGCATCAAAATCATCATTGTCCGTTTGCCCCGCCACATTATAAAATACATTATTTTTAATGTTTACTTTACCGTTTTGAAACATCTTAAAAGAACATTCTGCCGTATTACCGGATTCATCCTGTAAATATTCTATATCTATTCCTTTGTCGAAATTAACGAATAACGAATTTGCATAAGTTACTCCGGCATTATCTCTTAAAGTAAATGTTCTGCTGTTACCGTCTTCCGCAGAGATATAAGTTACGTTATAAATTTCCGGTATTGCATAAGGTGTTCCGGTTTCGTTATCGCTCGGCCCGCCGTCATGTTCTCCTCCTCTGTCGGAATATTCTGCCTGAATACTTACCCAGAATTGTCCTTTTCCGTGGTATCCCTGATCGTAATCGAAAGAATCATCGCCGCAATTAACAACAAGAGCATGTTTTACGGTAACCGCTCCGCCGAAAAATTCTATTCCGTCATCTTTATTTGCAACTATCTCCACATTATCTATTACAGTTCCTCGTCCTACAGCACCTAGAGTCAATCCGTTTATCTCATTCCCCTCTCCTATATCACTTCCTCCGTGTCTTACGGAAACATATTTTATTATGCCCGAATTATCATTGTCGTCATTGCCTCCGTATAAACCTCTCGTTTCACTTGTAGGTATTCCTTCTATCGCTTTATCAAGCGTTAAATTATTGGTAGTTGCTTTTCCGAGTATTATAAGTCCTCCCCACAGTCCTGCAGCATTCATGTCAACACCGGTTCCCTCTCTGTTATCTGCTTCGGCAGTAAAAATAATCGGTTTCTCGGAAGTGCCTTCGGCAATTATTTTTCCGCCTCGAGCTACAATCAATGCACCGGCATTCTCGCCTGTTCCCGGTTTTCCTTTTATTAAAGTTCCGGGTTCTATCGTAAGCACCTGCCCTTCGTTTACGAATACAAAACCGTTAAGCAGCCATATTTTATCCGAAGTAAAAGTAATATCTCCTACCCCGTTACCTCTGTCAGTTACCGTGATATTGCCGTAACCGTCGTCTTCAAATACAGTTGCCGAAGGATCTTGTTCCGTAGGGCTTTCGCCTTTGCATGAAACAATAAAAAAAGCACTTGCCGGAATAAGTGCCGCAAAAACAAATTTTAATAATCTCTTTTTCATTTTTATTTTTTTAAATCGGTAATTTTTTCGGCAAAGTTAAAGGCGGGATAAAATAAAACGGTTAAGAAATGTTTAAGTAAAGTTTAAATAATTGTAAGTTTTATGTTAAGCAATTATTAAGTTAATTTAATTTCGAGAATCAAATGATTTTTTATTTTATTTTTGCTCGGGAAACAAAAAAACGGCTATGGAAACATCAGATTACAAGATTTTAATTATTGACGACGAGAAAGACGTAAGAGAAATATTAAAATTCAACATATCAAATGCCGGATATAAAGTTTATACGGCAAAAGACGGCTTAGAAGGACTGAAAACCGCTGAAGAAAAAAAACCGCACCTTATTATATTGGATGTAATGATGCCTAATATGGACGGTTACGAAACATGCGAAAAAATAAGAAAACTTCCGGATAATCTTAAAACCGTAATTATTTTTTTATCCGCAAGAGGAGAAGATTACTCTCAAATAACCGGTTTCGAAGCAGGCGGAGACGATTACGTAACAAAACCGGTAAACCCGAAAGTTCTTATTTCAAAAATAAAAGCATCGCTGAAACGATTTAAGATAGACGAACCCGAGAAAGACAAAATTATTACATTCGGAGATTATAAACTTAATAAAAAAGAGTATGTATTATTAAAAGGAAACGAAAATATAATACTTCCAAAAAAACAATTTGAAATACTGCGTTTATTGGTTTCAAATCCTAATCACGTTTTCAGCAGAGAAGAGATATTCGAGAAAATTTGGGGTAACGACGTAATCGTAGGCTCAAGAACCATTGATGTTCATATAAGAAAAATAAGAGAAAAAACAGGAATAAAAAATATTAAAACTTTAAAAGGCATCGGTTATAAATTCGAGATATAAACCTCACCTTTCAAAAAAACAACAACACACTGTCTACAAATACATTACAAAACAAACATCTTTTCTTTATTCTTTTGAGTAATTTTATTTTTTTACGAAAAACAGGAATATTTTTATCTTTGAGCATATTTTTAACCGTAAAAAAATGGAGAAAACAACTGATTTATACGAAAAACTCGGATTATTTTATCTCGGCAAAGAAGTAAATCCGAAAACACAGGAACTTACAGAAGAACTTTTATTATACAAAAGCAAACATTTTACCACACATGCCGCACTTATAGGTATGACAGGCAGCGGTAAAACCGGGCTCGGAATCGATATTATAGAAGAAGCCGTTTTGGACAATATTCCGGTAATAATAATAGACCCTAAAGGCGATATGGGAAATCTTTTACTTACATTTCCCGAACTTAAACCCGAAGACTTCGAACCTTGGGTTGATGCCGGCACCGCCGAAAGCAAAGGTTTAAGCGTAAAAGAATTTGCCGCAAAAACAGCCGCGATGTGGGACAAAGGCATAAAATCATGGCATCAGGATAAGAGTCGCATCAAAAAACTGAAAGAAAATGCGGAATACTTCATTTACACACCCGGAAGTTCGGCGGGCATTCAACTTTCCGTATTAAGCAGTTTCAACGCACCGTCGGAAGACACCGTTGACGACCCGGATACTTTTACTTCCGTAATCAATTCAACGGTAAGCAGTTTACTCGCTTTAATAAAGATAAAAGGAGACCCCTTGCAAAGCAACGAATACTTGCTGCTCTCAACTATTTTCTCGCATATGTGGAGAAAAGGCATTAACATAACTTTGGAAGAACTCATAGGATATGTTACAAATCCGCCTTTCGATAAAATAGGAGTTTTACCGCTCAAAAGTTTTTATCCGCAAAAAGAACGGCTTGATTTGGCAATGAAACTGAACACGGTTTTGGCAAGCCCCGGATTTGCGGCATGGACGGAAGGAGAAACTTTAGACATACAAAACTTACTGTACACAAAAGAAGGAAAACCGAAAGTTTCAATTCTATCAATCGCACATCTCGACGAAAGTCAGCGCATGTTTTTCGTAACTTTGTTTCTTAACAGATACATAAATTGGATGCGGCAACAAGGAGGAACGTCTTCTCTGAAAACCGTTCTGTATATGGACGAAATATTCGGGTATTTTCCCGCCGTCGGAAATCCTCCGTCTAAAAAACCTATGTTGCTGATGCTAAAACAAGCAAGAGCATTCGGCGTAAGCGTAATTCTGGCAACACAAAACCCCATAGACCTCGATTACAAAGGATTATCAAACATAGGAACTTGGTTTATAGGACGTCTGCAAACCAAACAGGATAAAGAACGGGTAATGGACGGCTTGCTGAAAAGCGACGAAGGATCTTTGGATAAAAAAGAGATAGAAAATTTACTGTCTAATATCCAAAGCAGAGTATTTTTATTTAAAAGTGCTCACGAAGATCGTTTAAAACTCATGCAAACACGTTGGGTTTTATCTTATTTGAGAGGCCCGCTTTCAAAAAAAGAAATAAAAAAATTAATGTCGGATAAAAAAGTAACAACAAAAAAAACCGAAAAAGAAACCGAAAAAACAACTCCCGACAAACTGCAAGTTAAATCCGATACAAACGTAAATACGACAATAACAACAGTTTCTCCGGATGTGGAACAATATTATTCCGTAAACACCGCATTCGGAAAAGATATTATTTACGAACCGTATCTTGTGGCTAAAGGAAAAGTAAAATTTGTAAATGCAACACGCGGCATTGACTTGGAAAAACAATTCTCTAAAAGATATTATCTTGACGAACAAATGACCGAATTAAATTTTGCCGACGGAGAAAATTTTGAATTTAACACACAACTTTTCGACAAAAAACCCGCAGAACAAAGTAAATTCTACCCTCTCCCTGCTTTTATCGAAGAGCTGAAAAATTTGAAACCGGTCGAAAAAGCTTTTTCCGATTTTCTTTACAGAAATAACAAACTCGAACTTTACAAATGCACGGCTCTGAAAGCAGAATCGAAACCCGGCGAAAGTTTGCGCGATTTTAAAATCCGCTTGTCAGATATTTTAAGAGACAAAAAAGCTGAAGCAGTAGAGAAACTCAGAATAAAATACGAAGCAAAAGGAGATAAATTACAAGACCGCTACGATAAACTGATGATAAGACTTGAAAAAGAAAAAGCCGATGTTTCCGCTAAAAGAACAGATACAGCCATGTCGCTCGGAATGGCGGTTCTCGGTTCGTTTTTCGGCTCTCGTTCAAGAAGAAGTTATACAAGCGGTATAAGCAAAGCAGGAAAAATAGCAAAAGAAAAAGCCGATGTAAGACGCGTAGAACAAGAAATAGCAAAAGTAGAAAACGATATGCGGGAATTAAAAGAAGATTTAGCTCGAGAAATCGACAATATTAAAGAAAAATTTAATATCGAAAACTATAAAACAGATACGTTTTACATAAAACCCCGTCGGTCGGATATTTTCGACATACAAACCGCTTTACTTTGGGAATCGCAATAAAACCCGACTTTTATAATCATATAACGAAGAAACAATATAATCCCATCCCCGAATTATTTTCGGGGAAGAACTTCGTTTTGTTTCAGAAATAAAGTCAATGAGCCGGAAATATTACAAGACAAACAAGAATCTTAAATTCAACTCTTTTTCGGTTTAATAAATTTCAAGGCATTCCCGAAAATTTTCGCCGTATATTAATTTTAAAACAACGAAAAAACAGAAATTTTCAGAAATGCCTTTTAAATAAAATATCAAACCTTATAACACTCTCTTACAAGTCCGAAAAATTTTCGTGAAAAAGTTTTAACCGGCGTTCTAACTCGGGCAACAAATCTTCTCCTATCTGCGACACGCAGGCACGCAGCCCCTCGGTTCTTTCGCTGCCGGTTGTTTGCAAAGCTATTGCACTTATACCGTAATACAACAAATTATGCAGAAGTTCGCTTCCCGTCATACCCGGATACGAAACCGTAAAATAAAATCCGTCGGCAACCGGTTCTCCCAAATCATTATCATATACGAGCTTAAATCCGTTATCCGAAAATATTTTTTTCATAGCTTTCGCACGTTTTCCGTATTCTATCACATCATCTCTGTAATTATATTCTCCGTCGTTAACTGCTTTCAGCAGCGCCGCAAGTCCGTATTGAGGAGTATGAGACACTCCGGCAGACAAAATATATAAAGCATTGTAAATAAGAGAATGACCAAACTGATCGGTAGCATAAAAGCGTTTTAAATCCGGAAAACGCCAATTAAATACTTTCTCGGAAATAACCATCATCCCTACCCTTTGTCCCGCATAACTGAATGCTTTCGAACTGGATATCAACATAGTCCAATTATCGGTATATTTTGCAACCGTAGGTTGATAAGGAGGTTCTCCGGGCTTAGAATAATCCTTTCTGAAATCCATACCGAAATAAGCTAAATCTTCGATAACAATAACATTATGCTTTGTGGCAAGTTCACCGATAATTTTAAGTTCTTCGTCCGTAAAGCTTATCCATGTCGGATTGTTGGGATTAGAATATAAAATAGAACTTATACGTCTTTCAATAATAAGTTCTTCGAGTTTTTTACGAAGTTTACTTCCTCTGTAATTAAAAACATCGAAAGAATCATAATCATATCCCAAAACTTTAATCTGTAATTTTTGCACGGGAAACCCCGGATCTATAAACAAAACGCCTCTTTTATTTCTGTCGGTTCTGTTAGCCACCATAAACAATGCGGTACTGCCTTGAGCCGACCCTACCGTTGCAAAACAGTAATCCGGAGAAATATCAATATCCAAAAAATTTTTAACAAATCGGGATATCTCATTTTTTAACGGTTGAATACCCTGTATGGGCGCATATTTTGCCGCATATCCGTCTTTAAAAGCTTTTATTTCGGCTTCCAAAGCAATATCCGAAACTTTCAAACCCGGAACGCCCATTTCCATACGCAAAAACTTAACTCCGGATTCTTCCTCAAGTCTGTTTGCCAATTTTACGATTTCTCTTATTGATGCCTCTCCGATATCTTTAAAAGGCATTTCTTTTAAGATTCTGTCCGCCGTATTTTTATCTATAACAGTATTTGCTTTCATATCTTTTATAACTTTTTTAATTTACCGACATAAAAAAACCGAGAACAACTCCCGGTTAATTTCTATAATTTATAAATTACTTTTTGCATATCCGAATACCTTTTTAATAATATCACTCGTATATTGATACGGATTAGCCCTTATTTTCTTCTCCTCATCGGCAACCTTAACAAATAACCCGTCAAGAGCTTTCCTCGTTACATAATCGCCTAAATCGGTATTAACAGTCGGTTTGCCTATAAAAGGAGCAACCTTATTGTAAAGAGATGTTACGTCCGTCCAAGCTTTATTTGTCGAAACATTACCTACTAACTTCTTATTCAGCGAAGTATTAATCTTAGGAGAAAAAGCCGATTTTAATTGAGTATAAGTTTTTCTTCTCAAATAATCGGTTGCTGCCGTATTTCCTCCTTTTAATATTGCCATACCGTCTTGTATGGTCATCGTTTTTACCGCACTGATAAAAATCGGTTTAGCTTCAATTGCCGCATCTTCCGCCGAACGATTTATTCGTAAAACCAAATCATCCATGGTTTTATCGCCTATACCCGGAACTTTTCTTATATTTTCCACAATAACATTTGCTTCCGGAGGAAGTAAAATTTTAACGGCTTGATCTTTAAAATAACCGTCGGTCGCATGCAAAACACTCGACGACGAAACCGCACCTTCGGTTAAAGCTTCTTTCAAACCCTGTATAATCTCGGAATTTGTTAAAGTTGTTTGACTCGATGCCTCGTCCAGAACTTGCTGTAACACATCGCAAGAAGAAAAAAACATTGCCGATATTATTAAAATTATAATGCTTATTCTTTTCATTTTATATATTTTTATGATTTATTTTAAAACAGTAAAATTGCAAATTTTATCACAATAATCAAAATTTGTTTAACACGATTTGTAGAAAAATGAAATTAAAACTTCTTATATTGTTTTTTACGCTTTCAAACAACATACAAGCACAATTTTTAAAAAACGACATTTGCGGATACTCCGGAATAAATGCCGTAAACCGGCAAAAAGATTTTTACCGGTTTTACAAATCATTCTCAAAATCAAAAAATATAAAATATAACATACCCGTAAAATTTAAAATAATAAGAACCGACAACGGCAAAAGCAAAATTACACCCGCATATTTAAAAGAACTTATAAAATATCTGAATTACTATTATCTGAAAAACAATACGGGTATTCAATTTTCGCTGCATCCGGATTATTCTTATATCGACAAAAGCAAACTTCTTCAGCTCAGATATTACACAAGTTCTCCGTTACAAAGCATGAAATTCAAAAAAGATGCATGCATAAACGTAATAATAACATCAAAACTTATTAAAAAAAAGCCCTTCGGAATAAAAAGAAACGAATATGCGGGAACTTTTAATCCTGTTTCGCGAAGCATAATAATCGCAGGTAAAATACCTACATCAACACTCTCTCACGAAATAGGACACTATTTAGGACTTAAACATCCGCACAGAGGTTGGAAACACAAATGGTTTCAAGAACCTGTAAGCCGAACGCGAAAAACATTTCTCGGTAATAAACTTATGTGCGAAAAAAAAGGCGACGGTTTATGCGACACGCCTGCAGAACCCGACCTTACAAAATATACTGACAAAAAATGCCGATATACCGGGTGGAACGTAAAAGATAAATACGGAGAAGTTTACAAACCGAATACGAATAATATAATGTCTTACACAAATAACCGAGAATGTCGCAACAAATTTACGGAACAACAAACAGCTTTAATGCACTACACTCTGTCAAAAAATAAATATGCAAAACTTTGGAGAACAGATATTCCCGAAAACAAAGATTACATACCGGACGATTTTGAACCGGACAATCACAAAGAAACCGCAAACGAAATATTTTTCGATACACCTCAAACACATTCGTTTCATCATACAACCTCTTTAAAACACAAAAAAGATATTCCCGATAAAAAAGATTGGATATTTTTTAATCTGAAAACAAAAAAACAACAAACCGTAAAACTTATTTTTTCTAACAAAAATAAATTCAATCCGAACATAAAAATATCAATAAGCAAAGATTCAAAATTACTGGCAGAAAAAATACTTTTTAAAAACAACCTTACAACCGACCGGATAATAATACCGAATGCAAAACCGGGAAAATACTACATAAAAGCAGAACATATCATTGATACAAAACAAGAAACATTCTATAAAATAACTTTAACAAAATAATTGCCGCACTGCACAAACAAACTCTTACAAAACTGTTAAATATCTGTATTAAAGACTTCACAAATTAAAATTTGTTGAAAAACATCAAATATTAATCTTAAAACAAAGGAATATTTTATAAATTTGGCAAAATTCAAAAATTTAATATTCACAACATTAATAAAACCAGATATTATGGCAAAAGTAAGAGGTGCGATTGTAGTAGATACGGAACGATGCAAAGGTTGTAACCTTTGTGTGGTTGCATGCCCTACAAACGTAATAGAATTACACGAAACAGTTAACGGAAAAGGATACAACCCGGCTTATCCCGCCAGACACGATGCCTGCACCGGCTGTATGAACTGTGCAACGGTTTGTCCGGATATGTGTATTACGGTTTACAGACTGAAACCTCAAAATTAAAGAGTCCGGTACTCATTCTTTATCTTAAAAAAACAAGAATTATGGAAGATGTAAAATTAATGAAAGGCAACGAAGCAGTTGCCGAAGCAGCAATAAGAGCCGGAGTTGACGCATACTTCGGCTATCCTATCACACCGCAATCGGAAGTAATTGAATATCTGATGGCGGAAGAACCGCATAAAAGAACAGGAATGGTTGTATTGCAAGCAGAAAGCGAACTTGCAGCAATCAATATGGTTTACGGAGCAGCAGCTTGCGGAAAAAAAGTTATGACATCATCGTCAAGCCCCGGAATCAGCTTAAAACAAGAAGGAATATCATATATAGCAGGTTCCGAACTCCCGTGCCTGATTGTTGACGTAGTCAGAGGAGGACCCGGACTCGGAACAATACAACCCTCTCAAGCAGACTATTTTCAAATGGTAAAAGGCGGAGGTCACGGAGACTACAGACTTATTGTATTAGCTCCTTCAACAGTTCAGGAAATGGCAGACTTTGTAGAACTCGGTTTCGAACTCGCTTTCAAATACAGAAACCCGGCGCTGATACTGTCAGACGGAGTAATAGGACAAATGATGGAAAAAGTAGTATTACCCCCGCAAAAAGAAAGACTCGGCGACGAAGAAATCGACAAACGATACGGTTCATGGGCTACTACCGGAAAGAAAAACGGCAGAGAACGAAACATTATTACATCTCTCGAACTGAAACCCGAAAGACAAGAAGCCCACAACCTGCACTTACAAGCAAAATATAAAGAAATATCAGAAAAAGAAGTACGACTCGAGAAAATTAACTGCGAAAATCCCGACTATCTTTTCGTAGCTTACGGTTCAAGTGCCCGTATTTGCCAAAAAGCCATACAATTAGCCGAAGAAAAAGGCATAAAAGCAGGACTATTGCGCCCGATAACTCTTTGGCCCTTCCCCTCTAAAGAAATAAACAAACTTGCAGAACAAGTAAAAGGAATACTTGTCGTGGAAATGAGTGCGGGACAAATGGTTGAAGACGTTAAACTTGCGGTAAACGGCAAAGTAAAAGTAGAACATTTCGGACGATTCGGAGGAATGGTACATTCTCCCGACGAAGTTCTCGAAGCATTGGAAACAAAAATTATAGGAGGATAACACAATGGCAGAAAATATCTTAACACCCGAAGAAATAATAAAAAGAGGAGAATTAGTCTTCAAAAAAACAAAATTAATGACCGACAACGAACTTTCATACTGTCCGGGATGCGGACACGGTGTCGCACACCGTATTACAATGGAAGTTATAGAAGAACTCGGGCTCGAAGAAAAAACAATAGGCGTAGCCCCGGTAGGATGCTCGGTTTTAGCATACGAATTTATGAACGTAGATATGCAGGAAGCGGCACACGGAAGAGCTCCGGCAGTTGCAACAGGAATAAAAAGAGTATATCCGGACAAAACGGTTTTTACATACCAAGGCGACGGAGACCTCGCGGCAATAGGAACCGCAGAAACACTGCACGCATGCAACAGAGGCGAAAACATTACGATAATTTTCATAAATAACGGCATTTACGGTATGACAGGAGGACAAATGGCTCCTACCACACTGCCCGGCATGAAATCATCAACTTCACCTTACGGCAGAGACATAAACATGATGGGACACCCTCTTAAAATTACCGAACTTATAGCAATGTTGCCCGGAACAGTTTACGTTACGCGACAAGCAGTCCATAAACCCGGATTAGTCAGAAAAGCAAAAAAAGCAATAAAAAAAGCTTTCGAACTGCAACAAGAAAATAAAGGTACCACTTTCGTGGAAATCGTTTCAAATTGTAACTCCGGATGGAAAATGACACCGGTTGACGCAAACAACTGGCTCGACAAACACATGTTAGACTACTATCCTCTCGGAGATTTAAAAGGTTAAAATTTATCTAAACACTAAACTTAACAAAAATGACAGAAGAAATTATTATAGCCGGCTTCGGAGGACAAGGCGTCCTTTCAATGGGTAAAATATTGGCATACTCAGGCATTATGGAAAACAAAGAAGTAAGCTGGATGCCTTCTTACGGTCCGGAAATGAGAGGCGGAACCGCTAATGTGGCGGTAATTATAAGCGACGAAAGAATAAGTTCGCCGATATTGCAAAATTTTGACACCGCAATAATACTAAACCAACAATCAATGGATAAATTCGAAAGCGGTGTAAAACCCGGAGGACTGCTCTTATACGACCCAAACGGTATAATTAGACACCCCTCAAGAAAAGATATTAACATATACACGGTCGAAGGTGCCGCAGAAGCGGCAAAACAAAAAAGCTCAAAAACATTTAACATGATAATACTGGGCGCTTATCTTAAAATTAAACCCGTGGTAAAAATGGATAATGTCCTTAAAGGATTAAAAAAATCACTGCCCGAAAGACACCATCACCTGATTCCGATGAACGAAAAAGCTATAAAAATAGGAATGGATAAAGTAAAGGAAGTTAACAAATTATAAGACCTGCTTGAGACCCGGAGAATTCGGGTCTTTTTTTTTTCGTTTTTTTTTCTTAATTTTACCGCAATGTTTAACTAAAACCCCATTAAAATGAAAAAATTATTCAGTTTATTGATTATTGCGGCATTTTTTCTGTTTGCATGCAATTCATCAAACAATTCCGACGAAAGTTCGGGAGGAAACGAAACAACCGAAGTTACGGCTAACCAAAGCGATACTACGGAAATAACAACGGAAGCGGAGCAGAAATCCGAAGAAATCCTTCAAAAAAGCGAAGAAATAAACAATCAATTAGACAGTATTATTAACAATTAAATTAAGAAATCATGAAAAAAATAATAACAAGCATTTTAATATTAACATTCGTATTCTTCTCCGGACAAATAATTGCACAAAAAAGAAATGACAGAGGAGGAAGTAAAGTTAAAAAAGAACAAATAAATTCAAATAACAATACCGACAGAAACAATCAAAACGTTAACGACGGTTCGGGAAATCAAAATCAAAACCAAAAACGTAACCAAAATCAGAAACGTAATCAATACAAAAAACAAAACCGAAAAGGACAAGGTCAAGGACAAGGCAAAGGTCAAGGTCAAGGACAAGGCAAAGGTCAAGGACAAGGACAAGGCAAAGGACAAGGACAGGGTCAAGGACAGGGCAATAAACAGATGAAAAAACAAACACACAAAGGTACTCCGGAACAAAAAGTTAATCAAGCCGAAGAAAACATGAAACAAGCCAGAATGAAAACAAAAAAAGCTTACGAACAACTTGAGCAACAACGTAAAGCCGGTAATATCTCCGAAGAAGAATATCAACAACGCAAACAAAAAGTAAAAGAACTTGAAAACAGGTTAGACAAACTGGAACAAGAACAAAAACAACTGAGAAAGAAAGTCAAAACAAACGACGAAAACAATTAAAAAGCTGAAATATACACAATACGGCAATAAAAAACCGATTCTTAAGAATCGGTTTTTTATTTTCATTAAAGTATAAAATCAAGCATAATAACCGTCTTTTAATTTAACCTGAACTTCCTTAAATGCTGCAATAGTCTTATCTACATGCTCTTGAGTATGAGATGCGGTAGGAATTAATCGTAACATAATTTTTCCTTTCGGTATAACCGGATATACCACGGCAGAACAAAAAATACCGTAATTCTCTCTTAAATCTTTGGTAATTTTAATAACTAAAGTATCATCACCGTCAAAAAACACCGGAGTTACCGGAGATTCTGTTTGCCCTAAATTAAACCCGTTATCTTTTAATCCCTTTTGCAAAGAGTTAACAACAGACCACAACTTATCTTTTTGCTCAGTCGAATTTCTGATAATTTCCAAACGCTTTAATGCCCCGAAAACCATAGGCATAGGTAAAGATTTTGCAAAAATTTGCGAACGCATGGTATATCTCAAATAATCAATTATAGGTTTAGGACCTGCAACAAAAGCACCTATTCCGGCCATCGATTTTGCAAACGTCCCGAAATAAATATCAACTTTATCCTGAACACCGTAATATTCACCCGTTCCGGCACCGGTAGCACCCATTGTTCCGAAACCGTGAGCATCATCAATAAACAATCTGAACTCGAATTTATCCTTTAAATCGGTTATGGCTTTCAAATTTCCCAAATCTCCTTCCATCCCGAAAACTCCTTCCGTAATTACCAATATACCGCCGTTACCTTTTCTCCTGACATATCTCGATGCATGTTTAAGTTGCTTCTCCAAACTGTCCATATCATTATGCTTAAAAACAAAACGTTTCCCCATATGAAGTCTCGAACCGTCCAATATACAAGCATGAGAATCCGAATCGTAAACAATAACATCATTTCTGTCAACCAAAGAATCTATAATGGAAACCATTCCCTGATAACCGTAATTAAGCAAATAACCGCTTTCCTTGTTTACAAAATCGGCAAGTTTTTGTTCCAATTCTTCGTGATATTTTGTGTTTCCGCTCATCATTCTGGCACCCATAGGATATGCCATACCCCATTGTGCGGCGGCATCTGCATCTGCCTTTCTTACTTCCGGATGATTTGCCAATCCCAAATAATTATTAATACTCCAAGTAATAACATCTTTTCCTTGAAACTTCATTACCGGAGCTATTTCTCCTTCCAACTTCGGAAAAGTCATATATCCGTGAACGGATGCCTGATATTTCCCTAAATCGGTTTTCGATGTGTCTAATTTTTTAAATATATCCACGACCTTAATTTATTAATTAATAATTTAAATTTTAGAATTTGCAAATATAGAAAACTTTTATCTCTTTTGCAGAATATTACGAAACATAAATTTTTACTCATAATCAAAAATAATATCTTTGCACTTGCATTTAACAAGCCGATTTATTAACCGATATAAACTCTCTTAAACTTTTATACCCTAAACAACAAACATGAAACACATAATAAGCGGAATACAACAAATCGGAATAGGCGTTACTAATTTAGAAAAAACCCGAAAATGGTATCGAGAACATCTCGGTTTTGACGTGCCTGTGGTTGATGCTCCCGGAACCGCCGAAAAAATGCTCAGATACACCGGAGGTAAACCGCAAAACAGACACGCCGTTATTACACTTAACATGCAAGGAGGCGGAGGTCTCGAAATATGGCAATACCTGACGCGAAAACCCGAACACGCCGATTTCGAAATACAAGCCGGTGACTTAGGTATATTTGCCGCAAAAATTAAAAGCAATCAAATAGAAAAAGCATACGAACAATTCAAAGAAAAAAACATTAAACTCCTCGGAAACATAGAAACAGATCCATCCGGAACAAAACACTTCTTCTTCGAAGACTTATGCGGAAACCTCTTTCAAACAGTCGAAAACAATTCCGTATTCTCACAAACAAAAAACACTACGGGCGGAATATTCGGAGCAATAATAGGAGTATCAAATATCGAAAAATCAATAAACTTCTATTCCGAGATATTGGGCTACGATACGGTCGAATACCGCAAAACAGACGTATTCAACGACTTCAAAAACCTTAAAAGAGGAAACTTTAAATTCGACAGAGTACTGTTATCTCACAGCAAACCGAGAAAAGGAGCTTTCAGCAATATGCTGGGCGACAGTCAAATAGAACTGATAAAAATTTACGATGCCGAACCGAAAAAAATATACGAAAACAGATTTTGGGGCGACCCCGGATTTATACAAATATGCTACGACATCCGAAACATGAAAGCCCTTAAAAAACATTGTGCCGACAAAGGATACCCCTTTACGGTTGACAGCAATCCGGAAATTTACGAACAAGGAGGAAAAATATTTGACATGGGAGAAGCATCCGGGCATTTCACTTACACCGAAGACCCCGACGGAACATTAATAGAATTTGTAGAAACTCACAAAATACCGATTATCAAAAAACTTGGTTGGAATCTTAATCTTATGAAACGAAACCCCGAAAAAGCTCTCCCGAATTGGATGCTCAAGACTTTAGCGTGGAACAGAGAAAAATAAATCTTAATATGATTCAAGAACTTACACAAAAAATACAAAATCTGCCGATAGAAGAACAACTCGAATTTCTTGCAAAAGAATTTGAAGGAAGAATTGCTTTTTCCACAAGTTTCGGGCAAGAAGACCAAATAATTTCACATATTATTCTCTCGAACAATATCCCGATTGAAATCTTTACCCTCGACACCGGGCGAATGTTCGAAGAAACATACAAAATTTGGAATATCACAAACAAAAAATACAATACGAAAATAACGGCATACTTTCCGGATAAAAACGAAGTCGAAAAAATGGTAAAAGAAAAAGGCATTTACAGCTTTTACAATTCTATTGACGACAGAAAAGAATGCTGCAACATTCGCAAAGTATATCCGCTTACGAGAGCATTAAAAAATATCGACCTGTGGATAACCGGACTGCGTGCCGAACAATCGGTTACAAGAACCGACCTTGCACTTCTGGAAGAGAACAAAACATTTAACGTCATAAAATTTAATCCGCTTACAAAGTGGACTTATCAGGACGTTCTGGATTACATAAAACAAAATAATATTCCGTATAACGAACTGCACGACAAAGGATTTTTAAGCATAGGATGCGCCCCTTGCACACGTGCCGTAAAAAAAGGAGAAGACATCAGAGCCGGACGCTGGTGGTGGGAAAGCAAAGACAAAAAAGAATGCGGATTGCACGTGGATTCGAAAGTTGAAACTCGAAATTTGAAAATTGAAAGTAGTAAGATAAAATTGTAAGCTGTCTGTTTTTATGAAACACAATGAATTGGTTGATATAAGAACTATATTGTTTTTAACCGGATTAAGTATATTTATTTTTTTATATAAATTTTTATCTGTTGATCCGTATTTCGGATTTTATTTTGGTTTTCGCATAAAAGAATTAATACAATACAAAACATTGAATATCTTTGATTTTATTGTATCGTCTTTATTCTTTATGGTATTACCGCTAAGTGATAAAAACCGGAAACAACTAAAAATTATGCTTATCGTATTTGTATTTACATACGCACTATTATTATCGGTAATGTATTTTTTCAAAAACA
>JAADDR010000048.1 GCA_013153865.1 Chlorobiota bacterium
AAAAAAATAAAAAGAAGAAAAAATAACATCAATAAAATGTTAAAAAGTCCGTAAAAGAATATGTCTTTTAAGACCCGATAATTTATAAATTTGTCGGGTCTTTATTTTTTTGTTTTATGATAACGGATTACAATTTTATAGTTATAGAAGGGAATATCGGAGCAGGAAAAACTACTCTGGCAAAAAAAATTTCCGCAGATTTTAACGCTAAACTTATTCCGGAAGAATTTGCCGAAAATCCTTTTCTTCCTAAATTCTACAAAAATCCTGAAAAATATTCTTTCCCTCTGGAACTGTCGTTTCTTGCCGACCGTTTTCATCAGCTTAACAAACAAATTCGTAACAGAGATTTGTTTAAATCTTTTGTGGTTGCCGATTATTATTTTACAAAATCTTTGATTTTTGCGGGAAATACGCTTTCCGACGACGAATTTGCCCTTTACAGACGTATTTTTAACATTATTTATACATCTTTGCCCAAGCCGGATTTATACGTATATCTGCATCTTGATACGCATAACTTACTTAAAAACATAAAACGCAGAGGCAGAGACTACGAAAAAAACATAAAAGCGGAATATCTCGAAAAAATTCAAAACGGATATATCGAATATATGAAACAACATCGCGACGAATACCGTTTCTTGCTTATAGATACCAATAAAATCGATTTTGTAAAAAATCCGGAAGATTACGATAAACTTATTGATGTTATTTTTAACAAAAAATACAAAACGGGAATAAACCGGGTTATTTTATCTTGATGCAGTATATTTTTTATTTATTCTTGAAAAAGTTTTTTATTATACCGGAAAATTCTTCAAAAATATTATTGTTGGCAGCAATAATTTCTCTGCCGAATATATAATTGTCGCCTCCTTCAAAATCCGAAACTTTTCCTCCGGCTTGTTGCACAATAAATGCTCCTGCGGCTACATCCCAAGGGCTGAGTCCGTACTCGTAAAATGCTTCAATACGCCCGCATGCAACGTAAACCAAGTCCGTGGCGGCACTTCCCAAGCGTCTTATTCCGTGAGAATTTTTCATTAAGAAATCAAGACTTTCGAGCACCGGCTTGTTTTCTGAGAAATCGTAGTAAGGAAACCCCGTTGCTACTAACGAATCTGCAAGTTTATTTGTTTCGGTTACTTTAATTTCTTTTCCGTTTAAGTAAGCTTTGGAATTTCTCCAAGCGTAAAAGCATTCGTCTTTTCCCGCTTCGTAAACCGTGCCGCATATTATTTTATTATTTTCCGATAAAGCTATACTTACGGCAAAAGGTTCTAATCCGTGAATAAAATTAGTGGTTCCGTCAAGCGGATCAACAATCCAGTTATATTTTTCCGCTTGTTTCGTTTCTGTTCCTTCTTCGGTAATAAAACCTGCTTCGGGCAGTATTTTTTTTAGTTTTTCGGTAATTAATTTTTCGGCATTTTTGTCAACATAAGTTACAAAACTGTTTAATCCTTTGGTTTCTATAATTTCGGGATTTATTTTATTCTTTTCGTTAAGAATAAATTTTCCGGTTTCTTTTGCAACTTCCGAAACTTGCCGGCAAATATTTTCGCAGTTTATCATTCAGTTTTTTATTTCTTTATCTTGTTTTGTTATGTCAACGGTTTCCGGAGCAGCGGCATTGCCGTATTTTTGTATCATCTTATCTTTGTTTTTAAGTAAAAGAAATAATACGGCGATACCCGAAATAATCATTAAACTCGATATAAGTTCGGCTTGTGTAAATTTAAATCCGGAAATTTCGTACAAATTATTTACTCGTATCTTTTCTATAAAAAATCGTTCGAAGCCCGCTGCTGTAAAGTATATCGTAAATAATAGCCCGGGTATGCGAATTTTTTTTCTTATTGCGAACAGCACGATAAAAATAACGGTCATAATTACGGTTTCGTAGAACGGAGTAGGGAATACCGGAGCCGGTAATACTCTGCAATTTGCCCATGCGCTTCCTTCGCAGCCGGGTATTAATATTCCTTCGTTTATTATATTATGAGGATAATTATATGCCCAAAGCCAATCCGGTAAAAATCCGAGCCAATCCGGAGGATTGAAAGATGCTACATGCCCGAGTTGATATGCCGTTGCAGGAATTGTACCCGGGTCTGCAAAAGCTTCGTTATATACTCCCCAACATCCGTCGCCCGATACTTGGCAACCTATTCTTCCTACTGCATAAGCAAGCGGCATAACAATTGCCGCAACATCCAGAAGATGGATTATACTGATATTATTTTTTTTGGCGTATGCCGTAACGGCAATTCCTCCTATTATCAGTCCGCCGAGAAAAGATAAGCCGCTGAACGATATTAAGGTTCCTATCGGGTCTGCCGTAAGACGGTCCCAATTTTCAAGACTGTCGAATATTTTAGCTCCCGCAAGCCCTGTTATGCCTGCTATAACAAGTATGTTGCCTGCAAGCTCATGAGGATATACGTATTTGATTTCTTTTTTAGGTTTGTCTTTTTTTTGCTTGTCTTTTTCTCTCCATGTCATAAATCCGGATATTAAGGCAATTATTATTCCGCCTGTAAAACTTCCTTCGGAAGACAGTATGAAATCTTGCGGGTTTATTGCAAATTCGGAGTATCTGAATACGGCATCAACAAGTTTGTAACCTATAAGAAATCCTATTAATGCGGATATTAATATTTCTTTAGGGCTTGCCGGTGCTCCCGTTATAACTTCTTTTTTGCTTGCATACAGTAATCCTTGCCTTTCTTTGCGTTTCATTTCGTTTATCATAAGCCAAACTCCGGTAAGAAAAGCCGCCGCCACAAAAAAACCGTATGATTGAACAGGCAATATTATATTAATACCTAATACTTCTCTTAAAAAATCACTTATTCTGGGATACATTTTTTTCAGTTAAATTATTTTTGCAAAAGTATAAAAAAACATTCAGCTTATTCTTAAATTATCAAAATAAAAAAAGAGGTGTATAAACACCCCTTTTTTATGATAGAATAAAAAACAGCGAAGTAAGTTTATGAATCTGTTCTTTCTTCGTATTTTTTAATTAATAACGATGCCGCATAATAACTTACGAATATTAATACGGGCCAGCTTATTATACTTAATATTCCTGTCAGATACATAATTCTTTGTTTTTAATATGAATGACTGTCGGAAGCAATTTCATCTTCCGTAATTTTTTTATTATCGATAGAACGCCAAGCATATACAATATAAGCTAAAACAAAAGGTACCATTAATGATACGTAACTCATAGCCGTAAGAGTAAAATGACTTGACGAGCTGTTTGCAATGGTCAGAGAGCTTTGTAAATCGTATGTTGACGGATAGTAAGACGTATTATTATATCCTGCGATAAGGAATAATGATAATACCGTCAGAACCGTTCCCGTGCCGGAGAACCAAATTGCATTATCTTTTTTCTTGATTATAGAAACGAATAATCCCCATAAAACCAGAACTACGCCTGTAAGAAGCATTATAAGTACAAGGGGCATCTCAATCAGGTTGTGAAGATATTTGTTCGGTTCCGTAAATATTTCTCCCGTATCGGGATTTACGGCAAATCCGTCAATAAACATAAGTCTTATCAGCCAGAACAGGAAGAATACTAAAAATGCCGCTGCATTGTTTATTAAAGATTTTCTTGTTCTTTCAATAATTGCTTCGTTATCTATATTATTTTGAAAATAAAGTAATGCTAAAACTCTTGCCAGAAAAAATACCGCTAATCCGAGAGCAAGGTTTTGCAAAAATGCCAGATGTGCCGTAGTCCAAACGGCTTCTAATCCGTGTGTGGGAGTTTCCCATGCGGATATAATAGGCATTTTATCCATGTTTAAATCCGTTATATTCATTTTATTAACGGAAAATTGCGAGCCGGTAAAAAATGTCGATACTGCAACACCGAGTAAAACGGCGCCTAAAAGTCCGTTAATAAAAAGAAATGCGTCGTATGTTTTTTCTCCGAGAAAATTATTCGGTTTGCGGCGATATTCGTAGGCAACGGCTTGCAGAATGAATGCAAAAAGTATTGCCATCCATACCCAGTATGCTCCGCCGAAACTGGTTGAATAAAATAACGGAAACGATGCGAATAATGCTCCTCCGAATGTAACTAAAGTCGTAAAAGTAAATTCCCATTTTCGTCCTAACGAGTTGACGATAATATTACGTTCGGAACTTGTTTTTCCGAGTTTGTAAATTAATGTTTGTCCGCCTTGAACAAACAATAAGAATACCAGCAGTGCACCGAGTAACGAATCAATAAACCACCAATATTCCTGTAAAGCCGTATGTGATAAATTTCCAAACATTATTTGGTCCCTCCTTTATTTATTTGTTCGTTATCTTCATCCGAGATTGCGGATTTTTTAATTTGAGTTAACATAATTTTAATTTCAGCAATGAGCAGTGCCGTGAATACGGCTAAGAATAAGAAAAATGTTATTTGAACGCTGCTTTTATCTATTTGTGAAACAGCTGCTATGTTAGGCATAAGGTCTTGTATAACCCAAGGTTGTCTTCCTACCTCGGCAACTACCCATCCTGCTTCTTGAGCAAGATATGCCAAAGGCATGCTCCAAAGAGCAACCTGAAGTAACCATTTTTTTGCGGTAAATTTATCTTTATATACGAATAAAAATGTCAGTATAAACAGCAGAACAAAGTATCCGCCTAAAGTAACCATAATATGGAATGAATAGAAACTTGTTTTAACATCGGGGATGAGCATATGCGGATTTTTACCGAAGTAATATCCGTATCCGAAATATCGGAAATTTTCTTTAAATGTTTTTAATGATGCCGAGGCAAG
>JAADDR010000152.1 GCA_013153865.1 Chlorobiota bacterium
TCTGACTGCAAAATACGGTTTATCACCTACAAAAGCAGGATTAATTTACAGTATTTTTTACGCCTCTATTTACGGACTTGCTCTCGTAGGAGGAATTTTTGCCGACAAAACAAAAAATTACAAAGGAGTTATTCTTATAGGTTTAATAACCATGCTTGCAGGATATGTTTTAATGTCTTTGCCCGGCTTAGGACTTATATTTACGGTTTTTGCCCTTTTTGTAATAGCATTCGGCAACGGATTGTTTAAAGGAAATCTGCAAGCTGTCGTAGGACAATTATACGATAACGAAAAATACGGTCATCTAAGAGATTCGGCATTCAGCGTTTTTTACATGGGTATTAACATAGGCGCACTGTTTGCTCCGCATGCCGCTTCCGGAATTATAAACTGGTTTATAAACAAACAAGGTTTTGAACGAAACGATTTGTTGCCTTCTTTAATTCATAAATTTAATGAGGGAACTCTCAACGCAATAGAAAAAACCGATTTGCAAAATCTGGCGGATAAAGTATCGCATACGCACGTAAGCGATTTGGCAACTTGGACTCAGCAATATCTTGACGCATACGGAACAGGATTTAACTATGCTTTCGGCGTAGCCGGTTTAACAATGATTGTTTCTTTATTGATATATGTATTGTTTAAAAACATGTTGCCCGACGTAAAAAAAGAAATAGAAAGCGGAGAACGAATAATAGAATTGTCAAAAGAAGAAACAAAACAACGACTCACGGTTTTATTTTTAGTTTTTGCCGTTGTAATTTTCTTTTGGATGTCGTTCCACCAAAACGGACTTACAATGACACTCTTCGCAAAAGATTATACCGTTCAGGAAGTAGGAAAAACGGCATTCCTGTTTTTTAACGTATGGTCGCTGGTATCAATGATTATAGGTTTTTACGGTCTTATTACGCTGCTCGGAAAAGACAACTCTAAAACAAGCAGACTTATTGGCGGACTTTTCTTTCTCGGAGGTATTGCCGCAACATATTACATGTACACGACATTCAGCGACAGCAATCCGTTCTCTCCGGAATTGTTCCAACCTTTTAATCCGGCATTTATTGTAATTCTTACACCCATTGTAGTAGGATTGTTCGCTTGGCTCAGAAAAAGAAAAAAAGAACCGTCCACACCTAAAAAAATCGGTATAGGTATGATATTAACATCAACGGCATTTCTTGTTCTGCTTATCGGCTCTTTAAACTTGCCGGCATTTAAAGACTTAACGCCCGAATCGCCTCGCGTGGGAGTTCAATGGCTTATAAGCACGTATTTTATTTTAACCGTTGCCGAATTATTTTTAAGTCCCATGGGATTATCTTTTGTTTCAAAAGTTTCACCCCCGAAATATCAAGGCATTATGCAGGGAGCATGGCTCGGAACTACGGCTGTAGGAAATTTATTTTTGTGGGTAGGAAGTTATTTTTACGAAAGAATACAAATTTGGCAAGTGTGGTTAATTTTTGTTATACTAACATTAATAGCAGCCGGATTTATATTCTCTATTATGAAAAAACTTGAAAAAGTTGCTCGATAAAACCGTAAAAACATCGACAAAAAAAGTCGTGTAAGTTTTCACACGACTTTTTTTATTCCTTTTAAATCCCGAAAATTCGCTTAACTCGAAGCCGGGGTAAACATAAATACTTTTGCTTGTAATATATATTTAATTTTTTACCCTCGATTTATAAAAAAACAGCAATTTAATTTCGTTTCTCGTATTCCGAATACAAACTTATTTCTTCTTTCAACATGCGTTGTCTTAAAGTTGACAATAATTTTGCCGTATCGCCGGCAAATTTCTCGTCAAAATTGCCTTGCGAATATTTTTCTATATAATAGTTTGCAAATTCAGAAGTTGTTTCCCAATCTTTGGCAAAAAAATCCAATTTATTTTTTAATACCGGATTAGTTTCCGCTTCTTTATTCAAGACAGGATACAGATATTTGTCTTCAGTTTCTATATGCTTAACTACCAGCTCTTTAAACTTGTTTACAAAAAACAGTTTTTGTTCGTCGGTAGCTAAATAATCATAAACTTTAGCGCACAACTTTCTTAATTCTTCGTGATCGGCTTTTAATTTTTCAATTAAGTTATCCATAAAATGTAAATATCAAAAAAACAAATTTACACTATTTTTCAAAAATCAAAAATTTAACATTATCCGGAATAGTCTTGTCGAACTTTCGGATAAGTTCTTTTTAATAAAGAATAATGCAAATTTAATGCAATATTCCCGGAAAGAATACTTTTTTAAGCTCTTTCCGGAAATATTTTATATAAAAAAACAATTTTATTTCAAAATACCTTTTGAAATAACAAGTCGTTGTATTTGGTTTGTTCCTTCGTATATTTGGCATAATTTAGCATCACGCATCATTTTTTCCACGCCGAAACTTCTGGTATATCCGTCGCCTCCCATTACCTGAACGGCATCTGTCGTAACTTCCATTGCAACATCGGAAGCAAAATATTTTGCCATAGCCGAATATGTTCCGGGGGTTTTAAGACCTTGTTCGTAATACCATGCGGCTTTCCATGTCATTAACCGGGCAAGTTCTACTTTAGTTGCCATTTCTGCAAGCATAAATGATACTGCTTGATTTGCGGTAACGGGTTTTCCGAATTGTATTCTGTTTTTTGCCCAATCTCTTGATATTTCATATGCCGAACGTGCTATACCTACACTCAAAGCCGCCACTCCGGTTCTTGTTCTGTCGAATGTTTTCATACCTATAATAAATCCCTCTCCTTCTCTTCCGAGTATATTTTCTTTTGGTATTTCAACATCATGAAATTTTATTTCGCTTTGCACCGAACCTCTTTGTCCCATTTTATCCAAACGCGATACCATTTCTACACCCGGGGCATCGGTAGGAACTATAAAACAGGATAAACTTCTGGCGCCTCTTTCGGGGTCGGCTTGTGCAAAAACGGTCATATAACTTGACACTTCGCCGTTTGTAATAAATCTTTTATGACCGTTTAAGATATATTTATCGCCTTTTAAAATTGCCGTAGATCGAATTCCGGCAACATCCGAACCTGCATTAGGTTCAGTTAAACAATATGCTACTGCGGCTTTCCTTTCAGTTATTTCTCCCATGAATTTTTTTAATTGCTCGTCGGTAGCTGCTATTAACCACGGAGTTAATGCAAGCATATTCGCATCTATACTTATGCCTATACCGGCACATACAGCACCGAGCTCTTCCGAACCGAGTTGTGCATCAAAAATATTTAATCCTTCGCCTCCGTATTTTTTCGGAATTTGAGAGTTCATAAGTCCGGCATCGTAAGCTTTTTTAACAACTTCCCACGGATATTCTCCCGATAAGTCATATTTTTCTCTTACGGGTTTAATTACGTTTTCGGCAAAATCTCTGTATTTTTCTACTATTGCCTGTTGTTCTTTCGTTAATGAAAAATCTACCATAATAATGTTTGTTTTTAGTATTATATTTATAATTATTTATTGATTCATTCCGTCCAAAATCTTTTTAAAGTCTTCAACTTTAATTTCGTCGTAAACATCATAATGTATCGCCGATTTTGCCGCAATACCGTCCGGAATACGGTCAACCAGATATTCCCATTGCTCGTTAGTAAGAGATTTTACGAAATATGCAAAAGAATGCGACGAAGCATTAGGAGGCAAATACATAAAATACATATCGGCAACGGCTTTAAGCATATCGGTATAAGGTTGCAAATCTGTTGTCGTAGATTCCGCATCGCTGTCAATCCATGCAATCGGAACTTTTGCTATTGATTTTCTTTTTAAAATATCTGTTTTAAGCAACAATTCAATATCAAAAGCAAATTTCTTTTCAATTGTATTTACAACTATTTTCTCGGCTGTTTCCGCCCTGAATGCTTTAAATCCGCATTGAGTATCCGTAATATAATCTAATCTGCGAATTATTCTTTTCCACAAATATATAAATAATTTTCCTCTGAGGTTCCTTGTTCCTTTTTTTATTACTACCGACGCATTTTCTCTTCGCGAAGCAACAGCGGCATATTTTCCGTCTTTTATAACAGGTTCCGCCAGTAATCCTATCTGTCCCAGATGCGTGGATAAATCGGCATCGGTATATATTATTATATGTCCGGGCAGATGTCGTTGCGCTGCATATTGCATTCCGTATTCTATCGCTCCGCCTTTACGGCTGTCATCGGTCGTTTTTAATCCTTTTACGGATTCGAGCCCCGCATCAACTGCATCTTGCAAATACAAAACTTTTACGTTATTGCCTTTATATCTTTCGGCAAGAATTTTTTCGGCAATTTTTCCGCTGTTATAAGGGCATCCGTCATCAACTACCTCCATATCCCAAGTTATATCGGGAAACTCTCCGGTTATATGTTCAAGTTGCTTTATTTTCCTTATTAAAAAATCTTCTCCGTGAGGATGTTCTTTTTTTGTAAGAATACGGTTATGCTCTTTATATACGGCAAAAACAATCGTAAAATGTATTTTTTCATTCGTTTCGGAAAGTATTTTTTTTGATAATGCAATTTTAACGGCGGAATGAGACATTAAACCGTAATCGGATTTAACCTTTATCATTTCTTTTTCGAGTTCTCTCAAAAACGAAAGAGACTTTGCCGAATTATAAAGTTTGTCGGCTAAAGTTTCAATCTTTAAACTGTCGGATTCGGACGTTAAATCCAATTTGTCGGTTTCTGCAGTTTTCTCAAACTCTTTTATGATATTAATTAATTCCATACTTTTTTTCGCTTTGCTAAAGTATAAAAAAATAATTTATTATGCAAGCATAATTATTGCGGTGTGTCAGTATAATTACAGCTTTACAAAGTAAATTAAAAATACTGTTTCATAAAATTCACTTTAAAAAACTTTTTAATTATCTGTAATGTTAATAATAAAATGTCAAAACAAGTTTTCTTCTTCCGCCGTTATTTCTGAACTCGCAGAGATAAATGCCTTGCCATGTTCCCATATTAAGCCGACCGTCGGTTACCGGAATGTTAAGAGAGTTTCCGGTTAAAGATGCTTTAACATGTGCCGGCAAATCGTCGCTGCCTTCAAGAACATGAGCATAATAAGGCATATTCTCGGGCACCATTTTATTGAAAACTTTTTCAAAGTCTTCTCTTACCGTATAATCGGCATTTTCGTTAACGGTAAGTCCGGCGGAAGTATGTTTTATAAAGATATTTAAAACACCGGTATCGGCAGGCAAAGTTAAAGCCGATATTATCTTATCCGTTATCAAATGAAATCCTCGAGAATAAGAAGGCAAAATAATTTCTTTTTGATATACCATATTTTTTTATTTTTACCGTTTTATGTTTGCAATATTTTAAAAATAAAACAGTTTAATTTAACAACAAAATTTATTGCATGTTTTCAATAAAAAATTTTTTTTTGCTTTTTATTATTTTCTTTCCGGCAATTTTATTTTCGCAAAATGTAAATATTCACGGAAAAATAAAAGATGAACAAAACAAAAATCTGCCTTTCGTTGATGTATTTACGGAAGATTACAAATTTACGACAAATTCGGATTCGCTCGGTAATTATTCGCTGAATCTGCCTCAATATTACGATTATTTTTATGTTCGCTATGCACAAGACGAAGCAGTAAAAATAAATATACCCGGAAAAGAAAAAGATATAACCCTGAATATTACATTAGGTATAAAAAACGAAATAGACGATGTAATTATCGAAGCAGATAAAGTAAATGCATCGGGAATAATTTCAGTCGATGCAAAAATATCCGAAGTTATGCCCTCAATTTCCGGAGGAATAGAAAGTTTAATAAAAACAGAACTCGGAGTAGCAGGTTCGCGAAACGAGTTAAGCTCCAAATATTCGGTAAGAGGAGGAAGTTTTGACGAAAATCTGGTTTACGTTAACGGTATTGAAATTTATCGTCCGCAACTGATACGTTCAGGGCAGCAGGAAGGATTAAGCTTTATAAACCCGGAAATGGTATCGGAAGCCAAATTTTCTTCGGGAGGGTTTGAAGCAAAATACGGAGGAAAGATGTCTTCGGTTTTAGACATAACATATAAACATGCCGACAAAAACAAATTTTCCGCATCGGCAAGTTTACTCGGAGGTTCTTTATTTTTTCAGCATCCGAGCAAAAACGGAAAACTCGGCATATTAAGCGGATTAAGATACAAAACCACGAGATACCTTTTAAATTCGCTCGAAACAAAAGGCGAATACGACCCCGCATTTATAGACTTTCAGACTTATGTCAGTTATATTATAAACTCAAAATCGGATATTCGTTTCCTTGCAAATATATCGGATAATAACTTTAATTTTATACCCGAAAGCGGTGTAACAAATTTCGGCAGTATAGAACAGTTACTATCCTTAAGCGTTTATTATACAGGGCAGGAAACAGACCGTTTTTTTTCCGAATCGGGAACCGTTACATTTAATTTTCATCCTGACAAAAATTTAAACTACTCGTTTAATATATCGGGTTATACGGCTGACGAAACCGAAAAATTCGACATCATAGGTTTTTACGATTTAAATCAGCTTAATAATGACATAGGAAGCGACAATGCCGGCGACAGCACTTTAAATCTCGGCAACGGTGCCTATATGCAGCATGCCCGAAACGAACTTACGATAAGCGGAATACAAGCTACTCAAACCGGCTACTTCAAAAAAAACAGTCATTATCTGAATTGGGGAATAATTTACAAATACGATAATATATCCGACAAAATTGACGAATGGACATTATCGGACTCGGCAGGTTTCTCGTTGCCGAAAGATTATGACAAATTGGAATTAAGCAAAAATATAAAACACGGTAACAAAACGGAAAACAACAAATTTACGCTTTATCTGCAAGACAAATACCTTATAGAAGATTATATGATGCAATACGAGATTACCGGAGGCATAAGATTTCATTACAATACTCTTGCCGACGAATATCTTTGGAGTCCGCGAATAGCCGCAGCCGTAAAATCACTCGGCAAAAACAATCATGTATTAAGATTTTCATCCGGAGTATATTATCAACCTGTATTCTACAGAGAAATACGCCGTTTCGACGGAACCTTAGCCGATGATAAAAGTGCACAAAAATCAATTCACTTCGTATTGGGACATAATTTTAAATTCAGAGCACTCGGACGAAACATGAAACTCTATACCGAAATATATTACAAAAAATTAAGCAATATTATTCCTTTCGAGATGGATAACATACGGATAAAATATTATGCCGACGTAAGAACATCCGGATATGTAAAAGGAATAGACACAAAATTAAGAGGAGACTTTGTGCCGGGTATAGATTCTTGGTTCAGCTTGTCTTTAATGAAAACCGAAGAAGAAGTAACCGAACGTATTAACGAAGAAGATACGACTTATTATATCCCCCGCCCTACCGACCAACACATTACCGCAAATTTATTTATACAAGACTACCTGCCCGGAAATAAAAAGCTGAAAGCATTTATGAATTTTGTATTCGGAACGGGTTTTCCGTTCGGCGAGCCCGAAAATCTTACCGAAAAAGCATTATATCGTTCTTTTTCTTATCAAAGAGTTGATTTGGGAGCATCAGCGGTTTTAATAAAAAACGACAGAACATACAAGTCAAAATTTCTGAATTATTTCAAATCCGTTTGGCTTACGGCGGAAGTTTTTAACATGCTCGACATAGAAAACACCGTATCTTACAGATGGATACATGTTGTTCCTAACACATCTGTTGCGGCAAATAACGTAAATAACAACTTTCCGGTGCCTTACAATCTTACCGGAAGACGATTTAATTTAAAAATATCGATAAAGATTTAAAAAAGATATTTAGAGAAAACATAATCTTTTTCTACTTTAGACCTTTATTTACAATAAAAAATATGAACTTTTTATATCCGAAATTTTTATTTGCACTAATTGCCTTATTAATACCGGTTATTATTCACCTGTTCGGTTTCAGAAGATACAAAGCGGTATATTTCAGCAATATAAATTTCTTAAAAGCGGTAAAAAAAGAAACTGACTCTAAATCAAAATTAAAACATTTACTTGTTTTAATTATGCGTATGCTTACACTAGCATCATTAATTATTGCCTTTGCGCGACCGTATATACCCGAAAAAAACGAAAAAAATAAAATTAATCAAAATAAAATTGCCGTATATATCGATAATTCGTTCAGCACAAATGCCGAAAGCAAATACGGAAAAATTCTGGATGCGGAAAAGCAAAAAGCCGCTGAAACAGCCGATGCTTTTCCGGAGAATACAAAAATTCTTTTTTTGACAAATGATTTTGCTTTAAAACATCAACATTTCGTTTCGAAAGAACAATTTAAAAATTTTGTCGGCGAAACAAATATTAGTCCGGAAATAAGAAGTATCTCGGAAGTTTCCGAAAAAATAAAAGCTGTCTTCGAAGACAATAAAATCGAACAAAGATACCCCGTATTTTTTATATCCGATTTCCAAAAAAGCAGTGCTGATTTAAACAAACTCAAACCCGACAGTCTGCAAGAGCGTTTTTTTATTCCCGTTACGGCCGAAAAAACCGACAACATATACATCGACTCCGTTTGGTTCGAAAATCCCGGCAGACCTTTCAACAGAGAAGATATTATTTACGTAAAAATAAAAAACGCCTCAAAAGAATCATATACGCAAATGCCGGTAAAACTGTTCTTAAACGGAGAAATGATAAGCACGGGCACTTTTAACGTAAAAGCAAACGAAGAAATCACAAAACAGTTAAAATTTATCAATAAAAACACAGGTATTATAAACGGAGAAGTTAAAATATCCGACTTTCCGGTTGTTTACGACAACGTATTCTACTTTAATTACGAATTGGCAGACACATGTAAGATACTTATAATAAGCGAAAAAGGCAATAAAAACAAATTTATAACCGATGCATGCAACGCTCTTCCTCATACCTCGGTTAAAAATATATCTTTGCAAAAATCCGGATACGAAAAATTCGAAAACTACAACGTAATCATATCCGACGGACTCAAAAAAATAACAAGCAATTTAAAAGAAAAATATTCCGATTTTACGGAAAACGGAGGCATACTGATACTTTTCCCTACCGTAAACATATCCGTTACTTCTTATAATTCTTTCTTAAATGCTCTGAATTTAAACTACATTACAGGAAAAGACACAACGGAAACATATGCCGATAAAATAAATTACGACAGTCGTATTCTGAAAGATGTTTTTAAACAAAAAGAAAAAAATCCGGATATGCCCGTAATTTTTAAACATCTTATATTCGGAAATTTATCAAATATTAAAGAAGAAGTTATTTTATACAGCGAAAAAAACGACAAACTGATTATAAACTCGGACGTATCCGAAGGCAAAGTGTTTATTTTTGCCTCGTATCCGGACAAAAGTTACGGCAACCTGATTTATCATCCGCTTTGGACTTCCGTGCTTTACAATATGATATTTTACAATACGGCAGGAAAAAAGATATTCTATACAATAGGAAATAACGAAATCGTAAGAATAAAATATTCCGGTGACGATTTGCCCGTAAGAATAGTAAATAAAGAAAAAAACATCGATATTATTCCGCAATACTCAAAAACCGGCAAAAACACATACGAACTGCAGCTAAACGAAGTAATACAAAAAGACGGGCATTTTAAAATAATGTCGGGAAACAAAATATTATCGGGCATATCGCTTGATTACAACCGAAAAGAATCGGATTTAACTCATTATTCTTTAGAAGAACTTAAAAAACTCTCGAAAACCAATCAAAACAACATAAAATCGGTTTTAAATACCGGAAAACATATTGATAAAGAAATTATAAACAATCAAAATCGCGGCATAAATCTTCACATAATATTTCTGATTGCCGCAATAATATTTACGGCAGCGGAAATTATAATAATAAAACTGTTAAATCGATAAAAAAGCAACAATGAAAAAAATATTTATTCTCGTTATATTTCTGTCCGGCATAAAACTTATGTCCGCACAAAACACAGATACTCTTATATTTTGCGATTATAAAATAATTCCGCTGAACTACCGGACAGGCAACACCGTTGCGGGAGAATTTTCGGGTATAGAATACGCCGGAGAACCCGGCAAATATTTCATCTTACCGCAATGCGACTCCCTGCCGCACTATTATTTATTCGACATAAAAATGCGAAAAAATCAAATATGTTGGACAATTGACAGCATTATTTACATAAACGCAAAAAGTTTCGACGGAGAATCGATAAGAAGAAATCCGGTTACCGGAGAAATTTTTCTTACCGAAGAACTAAAACGAATATCATACCTGAAAAAGATAAACAAAAGCGGCAAACCGGAAACGGTTACGGCATCCGACGGCATGCAAAAATTTAATCGCGGATGGGAAGGTTCGGCATTCTCTCCCGACGGCAAATATATGTTTATATCTTTAGAAAGAAGTCGAGACAAAACGGCAACACACATCTTAAAATACAATATGCAAACAGGACAAAGCGATACATTAAAATACAATTTAGATCTTTTGCCGAATGATACTTACCTCGACAACGGCATTACCGAAATTTTATGCATAAACGATTCTTCGCTTTTAGTTTGCGAACGCGCTTGGCAAAAATCAATAAATCACACCTCGGTAAGAATATACAAAGCACTTATAAACACGAATACAAACAAAATTGCAAAAAAACTTATCTTCGATTTCGACAATCTTTATTTTAATGTCGATAATGTCGAGGGTATGACTTTTAATGCCGACCGCTCAAAAATTATTTTTGTTACGGACAATAACAACAACAAACACCAGCAAACCCAAATAATTTGCTTTAAAACAAACTAACCTCCCAAAGAATAAATTCCGGTTACCGATGTTACGTTGTCGTCTTCGTCGGTAATTGTGTAATCCCAGGTAATCTCCGTATAATCGTCGGATACAATCCCCTTACCTCTAAAAACCTGGTTATTTTCGGTTTGTTCGGGGATATCCAAAGTTAAATCCGGATTAACAACGGCATATAACTTAGAATCACTTCCCATGGCATGAAAATTATAAATATATATCCTCGAATCATTGTCGGGGTCGGCAGATACCGTTGCCGTAAATTCCAAAGCAAAACCTTCTTCGTCTTCGCTGCAATTCCATTCTCTCGCAATTTCGCTTATTATTTCTTTTTCGGTTAACTGTCGTGCAGGTTCGTCAACACATGATATAAGAGAAAAAAATAAAAAAGAAACAATTACTGAAAATCTTAAAAAATTCATTTTAAAAATCATTTAATATTAATCAAAAATCAGTTACATCTTTTACTTCTATATCGTAAACCAAAACAGAACGTGCCGGAATACGTTTCATATCGCCCAAAAGCCCGTATCCTAAATGCGGAGGCAATATAAACTTGGCTTTTTCGCCTTTGCGCATCATAAGCAAACCTTTCTCCAATCCGGTTTCTTTTCCGGATTTTCCTATTTTTATTTGTGCTGTCCCGGACGAATCGGAAGAATAACACAACGTGCCGTCGAGCAATTCTATGCGATAATCGTAACTTACAATATCTCCTTCTTTAATTTTTCTGCCTTTTGTTTCCGATGTTATGCTGTACCAAAGCCCTTCGTCAGATACCTGCATGTTCAAACCGTGCCTGTCAACATAACTTCTGATGAGTTCGCTGTCGCGTTCGGGCAAAAACCGGTTAACTTTCAATAAAGTATCGTCAATCCTGCGTTTACGAAATTCGGGCTGTTTTGTTACCTCATCGTCGTTACACGAAGATATCAAAACCGCAATCGTAACAAATAAGGTAAAAACAAATCGCTTCATAAGAACATTATTTATTTGTTAAAAATTCTCTTAAAGAGTCTGTTATATACTGTTCGGCTTCGTTATAAGGTTTATAAATTCGTCCGCCGGCGGCATTTTTATGACCTCCTCCGTTAAAATATTTTTTGGATAAAGCGTTAACGTCAAAATCGCCCTTAGATCTTAAAGATAATTTTATAAAATCGTCTTTTTCTATTGCCGTAATCGAAATATTTATGCCGGAAACAGTTAACGGCATATTTACGATTCCTTCGTGGTCGCCGTTTTTAAAATCAAACTTTTCAAGTTCTTTTTTAGATATAAGCATATAAGCATAATGCAAATCAGAAACCGTTTTCATCTTTTCGTAAACCATATAGCCGACTAAGCGTAAACGTTTTTCGGAGAAATTATTGCATACTTTATCGTAAATATCATCTTTATCTGTTCCGTAAGACAATAAATCCGCAACTACTCTGAACGTCTCGGGTTTTGAAGAATTAACGGAAAAATTTAAGGTGTCGGTCATAATACCCGTAAACAAACAAGTCGAAACATCTTTATCAATATACTTCTCTAATCCGGCAAGACCGATAAAACGGTAAACTACTTCCGAAGCCGAACTGGTTTCGGTATCCGAAAATATAAAATCGACTTCGGAAGACGGCTCGGGATGATGATCCAACATAATTTTTACGGCATTTGATTTTTTTAATTCCTCGGAAAAATATTCCGTTCTCGAAGTATCGTTAAAATCAACATAAAAAATAATATCGGCACCGTAAATCAACTTTTCCGATTTTCCTTTTTCGTAAATATCGATATTTTCCGCCGCAGGCATCCATTTTAAAAAATCGGGCATGTCCGAAGGCATTAAAACCGACAAATAAGGAAAAGAAGCATTTTTAAATAAATTATACAATGCCAAAGAAGCTCCGATACAGTCGCCGTCGGGGTTGTTATGCCCTACTATTAAGATTTTTTTTTCTTTTTTCAGGATTTTTTTCATCCCTTCATTAAAATTTTTTGTAAGTGTTTTCACGATTTAAAATTTAAAAAGCCAAAGATATATCAAATATCCTTCTCGTAAGTATTTTTATTTTACTTTTGTAACTTAATTTTAAAACATAAAAAAATGGGAAATATTACATTTACGATGATTAAACCTCTTGCGGTAAAAAAAGGATATACCGGAAAAATTATCGAAAAAATAACCGAAGGAGGATTCAGAATTCAGGCAATGAAAATGATTAGAATGAGCAAAGCCGATGCCGAAAAGTTTTACGAAATACACAAAGAACGTCCTTTTTACGGCGAGCTTACCGATTTTATGAGTTCCGGTCCGATAGTAGCGGCTGTTCTCGAAAAAGATAATGCCGTGGAAGATTACAGAAAACTTATAGGAGCAACAAATCCGGAAGATGCGGCGGAAGGAACAATAAGAAAATTATATGCAACGGATATTCAGGCTAATGCCGTTCACGGTTCCGACAGTAACGAGAATGCAGAAAAAGAAGCATCTTTTTTCTTTGCAAAAAAAGAACGTTTCAGTAAAGACGGAAGTTTAATTTAATTTTTTGAAGTCGTTATAAAAAAAGACTGCCCCGGAAATCCGTATTTGCGGTTTTAAAATTTTCCGAAGCAGTCTTTTTTCGTTATTTTTATCTTTTAACTATTTTTTTCAGTATTTTTTTATTTGAAGTCTCAATTTCCACAAAATACACTCCCGCATTAAAACCGGATAAAGACAAAACTGCGTGTCTGCCGTTATATGCTTTCGAAAAACATTCTCGTCCGGTAATATCTGATATTTTAATACCGTATATTTCGGTATCGGTATTTACGGTCAGAACATTTTCGGCAGGATTAGGAAAAACATATGCAAAATTGCCCGAAACAAGTTCGTCTGCCGAATTACTGTCGTCTGCAAGCCATAAAGTTGCATTTGTAATTAAAATACCGTTATCTTCTTCGTCCCATCCGTAATACAAATCATCTCCCGAATTTCCGGTTCCGTCGTCAGCCGGCGAGCTGTCAACCAAACCTACTACTTTTCCTTGCCCGTATCGCGAATATGCTACCATAACTTCGGATGTTCCGGAAGTAGAATAACCGGTTCTGTAAACTACCCCTTTTACCGTGGAGTTATCACCCGGATATATAGTCATAGCCGCCGAGCCGTGAAATTCCATACCCGAAACATCTCCGGCGGCACCGTGCAACAAGGGGTCGGACGAATCGTTTATCATGTTATGATTAGGATAATCATTAATAAAATCGTCATCGGTAAAAAGCATTCCGAACGCATTATCCGAATCAACCGAATTATTAGTAATTAAGTCATTAAAAGCGGTGTAAGCACTCCAACCGTCATTATCTCTGTCGGCACTTTCGTGGTCGGCAACCATAAAAAGTCCGCCGCCGTTTTGCACAAAATTCATTATAGCCGTTTTTTCCGAAGATGAAAACGGATTATTCGGTTCGCAAATAATAAAAATATCATAATTGGACAAGTCTTGCGAATTTGAACTGTTACCGTAAGATATATCTCTGTATGAAGGCAGGGTCTCAACCGTAAAACCTCTTTTCACCATTTCCACGCCCCATGCGGATATTGCACCGTCCCAATATGTTTCGGATGTAGAAGAACTTATTCCGGATTGGTCGGGATACGGTTCCGGCTCGCTATGATCAATTACCCAGTCGGCATTTCCCGCTTCTTCGGATTTTGTATTATCAAACAGAATCTTTTGTGCCGATAAAATACCGGAACTTAACAGTAAAAAAATAAGTATTGTTATTTTATTTTTATTCATTTTATTTTATTTAAAATTTGCCGGAACAGCAAACTGAGTGTTCCGGCAATATCATGAATTAATGTTTTATTTCAAAATAATTCGTTTATTGATTATCAAATTATCGGTTTTAATTTTAATGATATAAATTCCTTTAGAATATTTACTTAAATCAAAATACTCTATATTGGAATGCATATTCTTTCTTAAAATTTCTTTACCGGATATATCCGTTACGGAAACGGTTGCATCTGCCGGATAATTAAATTCCGCTACAAATTTACCGTCCGTAGGATTAGGATAAATATTAAAACGCATTTCTTCAAACGTATTAATTTCCGAGTTTGAAGTAACGGTAAGTTTATAAGTATCCGATACTGTTTCTCCGAATATATCTTCAGCCGTTATTTTTATATTCAGAACTTGTTCGCTGTCGGGCACTCCGGTAAATGTCATTGTTTCGGCATCGTAACTTATCCAAGCCGGCAAAGCACTGCCGTCTTCCGATGTCGCACTTGTATAAAGAATGTCTCCTTGGTCGCTGTCTGCAAATATATCCGAAGGTATAACATAGTTATAAGTTTCGCCTTTAGTTATAAACTGGTCAGGAATATTTGCGTTTAAAACCGGAGGAGTATTCTTTTTAAAATTAAGAGAGAATCTGTCTGAAAAATCGGTTGCGTTTTGATAAAAAGTATATTCGGGATTTGTAACTAAATTAACATATTCGCTCAAATCTTTATCTTGAAGATAAATATGCATTTTATCAAACCTGTTTTCAGTCATTTTAATTTTATACTCATCATCTGTTCCTATATACATTCCTAAAGGAATAACTTTTTCGGAACCGAACTCCGGAATACTGTTTACCGCAAAATTACGGGTATTTTCAAAATTTCTCGAATAAAGCATCGGTTTAGTGTTATCAAGCGAGAAGAATTTATATGCATCGTATTTTGCATCATGGTCTTCCGTTGCTTCGTCAATTATTCTTACAACAGTTTCGTCAACAAATCCGTTTTGTTCTATTTGCAATCTTAAAATATCAGCCGGCACTTTTGTTTGTTTTTTCCAGAAAGCTTGCGCATTATGAACTCTTGCAGCATCCGGTATCGTAACTGTTCCTCCGTCGTTTATTGCTTTTACGAACACACCTTGATTTGCCGGTATAAATTGAGACCCTCCGTTTACGGTTATGCCTTGGTCGTAGGCATCTCCGCCGGTACCGTAATATTTGTAATTTGCAGCGGCACCGTCGTAATAATAAATAATATTTTCTACATCTGACAATGTAACTTGGTCCCAATCAACGGCAGATGTATAAGGATTTCCTATCAAATTCCATCCTTCAAAATTATCCCAATCAGCAGTAACACCGTTTTCGTTAACGGAACCGGAACCGCTGTCATTATATGTCAGAGTAAATACTTTATTTTTATTTGTTGCGTCATAATATAAATTACCGCCCGTAAGTTCGTAAACTTTAGAGGTATTGTAATAATTTATAAAACCTTTATCAATACTTAAAGTTCCGGTAACGGGTACCCATCCGGTTGTTCCGTATATGGTAGTTGCATCCCAATAATCATCTGTTGACTCGTCATAATAGAAAACATTAGGATTGCCGGAAGTAAATAGCGAAGAAGAAACATCATCAAGAGGGCTGAACAGATAAGACCAAACATTACCGGGAATATATCTTTCACAAGTTGCCTCAATATTTTCGTTATTTTGAATTAATGATGCTGTTCCCGTTGCATCGGATTTTAATATTAAGCCCGAAGTACCTGGAGTATTTACAATATTTCCCGTAACGGTATAATATTTACCTGTTTCCAATTCGACTGTTCCGGCGTCTATCTGTAAACTGCCCAATGTTAAATCGGTTGCAAATACAGCAGATTCGGAATCTCTGTCTAATGTAAAACTGTTTAATTCCTGAGGAACCGCAAAACTGAAATTATAATCTAAAGTCCCTGAACCGTTTACAGTAATATTTGAGGATTGGTTTCCTGCAAATACACCGTTTATACCGCTGAAATCACCTGATAATGTTAAATCATAACCGTTTAAATTAAATATTCCGCTTTCTAAATTAAGAGTTCCGTTTATTTGTAAGGAACTTCCGGAAACAAGCCCTCCGGCAGAAGTATTATTAAGGGTCAGATTATAAAAATTGAGAGTGCTGCCCGCAGTACTTACCGATTGCTCTGAACTTCCGCAGAATTCAACCAACGAGTTACCGTCCGAGAAACCGCCTGCGGTATTCTCAATAAAATCTCCGTAAATTTTTAAAGTACCGTCATCCGCAGAACTTCCGTCATCCATATCAAAAACTCCCGCCGGTCCTCCTATTGTCAAATTACCGTATATCTCCATAACAGCATCGGAATGACCTTCGAGTTTCACGAAATGGTCAGGGTTTGTACCGGAAACGGTAAAATTATGACATGCAACTGTCTGTCCGGACTCAATAACCAAATCATTGTTACAATCATCAGAAACAAAAATAACGTCTGCGGAAGCATCCGGAACTTTAAGATTTAACCAGTTTGTACAATCATCCCAATCTTCACTCGTATCTCCGGTCCATTGGTAAGTTCCCGAAAAGCCGCTTCCGGTAACGGTAATAACATCAGGTAAAGTTCCTCCTTCTTGATATGCGGTACTGTCCGTATAGCCTTCCCATTTTTGTTCATCGTTAAATCTGCTTATCCATTCACGTTGAGTTGTTTCAGTAACATCATCATTATATCTTACTTTATCTTCATTATCAACTCCTACTAAATTAGTAACGGAACATGCACTGCTCGGGAATATTGTAGAACCTTTGGTATCATCGTAACCGGGAGCATCTTCCCAACCTATTGCCGTCCATCCGTAAAGTACTTTTCCGGAATAAGTAGCATTATGATCTCCGGCAGGATTATCCCAAGTTCCTCCCTGCATCATCCATATTTGATCGTTAACATTTAAATCAAATACATTATTACCCGTACCTCCGTCGGTTATGGTCCAATTTGCATCATCATCGGTTAAACTTCCGTTAGGAGTTCCGCTTCCGATAAACACATGCCAATTAGATGCTTGATTTTTACCTCTTACGGTTATTACGGTTCCGGCAGGCACATCCGGTCCCGTACGGGTAAGGGTAATAGTTCCTTCGGAATCGCCCCACTTTCCGGCATATAAGCGTTCGTAACCGTTATCGGTAAAATCTATTGAGGTTTCGGTAGTAATATCTTTAAAGCATACAAATTGTATTTCGTCATCAGAAGCTGATGCATCCGAGTCAATATAATGCGTATTTATACCTACTATTGCCAAATCTCCGTAATCGAAGAAAGAAGCGGTCGTAGCGGCACAACTTACTTCTTTTCCGGCAGACCAGTCACTTCCGCTCCTTACAAATACTTTAAAATAATATGTCGTTCCGTTTGTAAGTCCCGTAACAGTTTGCGGCGAACTTGTTCCGTTATAAACAACTACACTTCCGTCAGATAAAGTCGGGTTTGAAGAATCTGTATAATCTAAAGAATTTGCAGTATAAGTTCCGGAAGGTAAAGCGGAAACAGAACTTGTATTTACGGCAATTATAACTTCGTCAAAACAAGCCGAGGAAGGATTTGTCCATGCAATCATACTTTCTTCGTTTCCGCACGAAGATGTTAAATCAGAAACATCACTTACTTCCGCAGTTTGTATTATTTCGTTACCTGCCGACCACGAACCGTTTTTATATACGAAAGCTTTGAAGTTATATGTATTTCCGGAAGTTAACCCGGTGACAGTAACACTTGTTCCCAGATCATTATATACATAAACCGCTCCACTTGCATTTGAACAATATACGCTTGCCGAAGAAAAATCGGTATCAGCGGATGTTAACGTTACTCCGTCACAAGTCGGATTATCCGGAGTTGCTCCCTCCAAAACAGCAATCATAATACCGTCGTAATTGCCTTCCGGAAGAGTCCACGAAAGATTTGCAGTTGTTGCAGTGGTGCATACAACCGAGAAATCGGAAACATCGTTGGGAACGGTTGTTTCGTTTCCTTCTTCCGGAGTTCCGTTTGTTAAATAATCCTCGCTTCCGGCTTGGCATCCGTATTCATATATTTTAAAATAATATGTTGTTCCGGGAGTAAGCCCCGTTACCGTAACAGAATTTCCGGTACCGTTATAAACGCAATAATTTCCGCTGCCTAAGTCAGTTCCGCTTCCGAATGAAGAATTTGCGGTATATGTATTATTATCGGCAGGAACAAAACTTACGGGAGAATCTTCGCATGCAATGACGATACGGCTAACGCCGTCTCCGTTTGTCCAAGACAAATCCATTGATGATACGGTTATATTCGAGAAGGTAAGATTTGAAGCATCAACAACGGGTTCTTCACAAGTGCAAATCATAGTATGAGAACCGAGATGAGAAACATCGTCAATACCGTAAGAGTCCCACTGCGATGCGTCATATGATGCAGCACCGTCTAGCACGTCAGGTTTTCTTACCAAAGTAATATCTTCTCCGAAATTATCTCCGGGATTACTTCCGACAATATCTATATCAGAGCCGTTTTTTCTGAGAGCAACGGGGTCATCTCCGTTAAAAGTCATAACGGCATCGGAAGTAGAGAAGTCTGCCGAAACGCCTAAATCTTCATTCTCGTTTTCAATAACAAAAACATTTCCGTCGGAAACAGTTCCTGATAAACTTAAAGAATACTCACTTCCTCCGCTGTTATATTGAATAAGTTCGTAATTATCCAAATCTATGTCTTTGCCCGTACCGTTATAAAGTTCTATAAACTTATTGTTACCGCTTCCTTCAACATATTCGGAAATAATTAAATCCAAAGAACAGCCGTCAAGGACTTCTCCGTTAAGATTAACTTTTATGTCTGATGCACCGCCGCCGCTTATAATAATATCTCCCGAATAATTTCCTATTGCCAATCCGCTTTTTAATCTTACATATAGGGTTACGGAGTTTCCGTCAAAATTTGCCAATGTAACAGAAGCTGAGAATGCTGTATTATCGGTTGATATTTCGAAATCTGCGGGAGCAGAAAGAGTAACATCCGTTCCGTCAAGTCCGTTTCCGCTTAAATTAAAATCTTGAGAGTTTGAAGGTCCTCTGTCAACAGGATAATTTAAATCAAAAACAGTATCTTTGCTTGAAATCAATTCCGGTATTAAAACATCTCCGCTTAAATTAAGAGTAATATCCGAAGCACCGCCGCCGCTTACGGTAATGTTACCGGAATAACTTCCTGCCGAAAGTCCCGAAATCATGCGGGCATAAAAAGTGGTTGTTGTTCCGTCGTAAGCGGAAAGAGTTATACTGCCGGAATATGATGCATCATCGGATGAAATCTCAAAATTTG
>JAADDR010000095.1 GCA_013153865.1 Chlorobiota bacterium
GTTAATGATTTTTGCCGAAAAGTTTTCTTATACGCCTACAATAAAGACAATAGAAAATGCGGAAGAACATACTGAAAGCAGAACTTTTGAGAATGCGCTTATAGGATTTATTCAGGTTGAAGAACACGATACCGAAAAAGAAATACTTAAAGTAGAAAAGAATTTGGTGAAAAATCTGAAATGGGGTGCTCGTAAAAATAATACGAATTTTGTTGTTTTGCATTCTTTTGCACATCTTTCGGAAAGTAAAGCATCACCGGATTTTACCAAAAAAGTTTTCGACCTTGCGGAAAAGCGTTTAAAAAATGCCGATTATGAAACTGCTCAGACTCCTTTCGGATATTTTTTAGATTTGGACGTTAAAGCTCCGGGATTTTCGCAAGCAAGGATGTTCAAAAGTTTTTAAATCCGGCATTTAATTTAAGAAAGCATAAATACGAAGCGGAAAAGTTTAAAGTGTTGAAAAAGGAAAAAGTTTTTCTCGGGCAGGATATTCCCAATGAGTAAATAAAAAAATTTCCGATACTCAACAACTTTATTATTTTAAGGTTTTATCTGTTTACTTGTAGGTTTCTATACGCTTTTCTATTTCCTCTATCTGAGAACGTAATGTTTTATCGTAGGTAAGTTGGTCTTTTATTACTTTATCAGCATATAAAACCGTTGCATGATTTTTGCCTCCTATTTCGGCACCTATTGCCGACAACGAATATTTAGTGAATTTTTTTGCGAAATACATGGCAATCTGCCGGGTTTGAACAATTTCACGTTTACGGTTTCTGGATTGTAAAGCTTCTTGACTTACATTATAATAATCGCAAACAATTTTTTGAATATGCTTAATGGTAATTTCTTTTTTCGGTTTTTGAGCCAAACGGTCAATTTTTGATTTTGCAAAATCAAAAGTAATTTCTTCTCTCATTAATGTCGCATATGCAAGCAACGATATTAAAGCTCCTTCTAATTCTCTAATACTGCCCGTTATATTTTCCGCAATATAATTTATTATTTCCGATGATATTTCAATTCCTTCTTTTTCGGCTTTTTTATTCAGTATGGCTACACGCGTTTCAAAGTCTGGTGTTTGCAATTCTGTAGTCAAAGCCCATTTAAATCTGGAAATAAGCCTGTCGTCCAATCCTTTAAGTTCGGACGGTGCTCTGTCTGAAGTTAAAATAAGTTGTTTTCCGGACTGATGTAAATGATTAAATATATGGAAAAAAGTATCTTGGGTACCCGGTTTTCCGGCAAACTCGTGTACATCATCAATAATCAAAACATCTATCATTTGGTAAAAATGTAAAAAATCATTTCGAGTATTTTTACGAGCTGCATTTGTGAATTGCATTTCAAATCTTCTGGCGGAAACATAAAGTACTATTTTTTTTTCGCCGAAATTTTCTTTTACTTCGATACCTACGGCTTGTGCCAAGTGGGTTTTTCCCATTCCGGATTTCCCCCAAATAAACATAGGATTATACGGATTATTTCCGGGCTGGCTGCCAATCATCTTACCTGCCGCAACGGCAATATTATTACATTTTCCTACCACAAAATTATCAAAACTGTAATTATTGTTAAGATGCGAATCAACATGAACTTTTTTAAGTCCGGGCAGTAAATCAGGATGAATCGGGCTGTTGCTTTTCATAGGTATTTTTACCGACGGATTCTTTAAATTCGCACCGTTATTTCCCGGATATAATACTTTTGAATTTGTATAATTCGAATTATCTATTACTATACTGTATTTTAATTTGGCATTACTGCCCAATTCTTTTTTTAATACTTTTTTTAATAAATCAATATAATGTTCTTCCAAAAATTCATAAAAAAACTGGCTCGGAACGTTTATAGTTAAAACACTGCCTTCCAATTTTTCGGGTTTTATGGGCTTAAACCAAGTATTAAACGTAACATCAGGAAGGTTATCTTTTATAACGTTTAAACAATTTTGCCAGATTTCTTGATGATTTTTAGTCATGTGGTTTTAATAAAAAAGTAATGTTAATAACTTAAACAGTTTTTTTCGGGATTGTAAATTTGCTAAATTATTTTTATTTAAAAAAATTCATTTCCTCTTGTATTTTTCATTTAAATTATATTGATATAATTTTCAACATATTAATTACTACTTTTTTTTAAAAAAAATTTTCAAAACACTCAACATGCTAAATATCAACAATATACAAAGGTAAAAATGTTAATTAATTGTTAATAAGTCAGTTATTTGCAAACAAGTATAAGTACACAACCCATTACATTTTATCAAGTAAACAACACCTTGTTATTTTTAATAATCTCCGAACTAAATCGTTAAGAATAATAGCAGATATAAATATCTCTTATTCCTTTATAAAACAATTAAGAATTTTTATCAAAACATTTAGTTAAACAATAAGATTATTTAATTTATTTTTGTCGAAATCAAATTTAATGAATTTTCTGGCTCACACATATCTTTCAGGTAACAATCCGGATATAATATTCGGTAATTTTATCGGAGATATGATAAAAGGCACAAAATATAAAATTTACTCCGAGAATATAATAAAAGGCATTCTGCTTCACCGTAAAATTGATTCTTATACAGATTCTCACCCTACGGTAAAAAAAAGTATATACCGTCTGCGACCCGCATACGGAAAATATGCCGGAGTTGCAACAGATATACTGTACGACCACTATTTATCACAAGATTGGAATAAATATTCTGACGAAAAATTAGAAACATATGTCGAGAGAATACATTCCGTAATACTCGAAAATTACCGCAAACTTCCGCGCAAATCAAGACGCTTTGCCGTATCTTTCATAAAAAAGAAACGATTGCTTTGTTATAAAGATCTGAAATGTTTCAGGGATGTTCTGAACAAAATGTCAGTATATACGAGTTTACCGTATAAAACAGCTCATGCAATGCAAATAATATCGGAAAATTACGACTCGTTTAAGGAAGAATTTAACACTTTTTTCCCTGACATAATAAATTATCTCGATAATAACATAAAATAAATTTCTAAATCGATAAGCTGTGCCAAAAAGCAATCCAAAACGGTAATGCAAGCAAACATATCAAATAGGCAACAATCATCATTCCCGCAATTTTATGTACATCTCCGCCGTATGCCCTTACTTGTAATATTAAACCGGTAGCAGGTGCCGCAGCTGCTTGTATAATAAAAAAATCTGCCAACAAAGGATGCGACTTTCCAATATCAAAATAATATAAAACAGCAACGGTAAAAAGCGGCAGTAAAACATACTTTACGGAAACAACACGAATTATATCCCGCAATCCGGGCAAACGTTTCAAAGATTCACTACCAAGAGTTGCCCCGAGAACAAATGTCGCGACAGGAACCGCTGCCTGCCCCGTCAAATCAATCGAATCAACTAATACAGACGGAAAAATATCCCCTGTGCCCGATAATACCAATATCAAAGAGATAATATTAGCAACAGCCGGAGGTGTTATAATCTTTTTTATATCAAACGAAGGTCTTTCTGAAGATGTTACCAGATAAGTTCCCACAGACCACAAAAACGGATTATAACCCAAAATAAACAGAAAAGTTATTAAAGCAAACTCGGTAAAATGCTCGGGATAAACCACTTGCCCTATCGGCAAAACCAAATAACCCGCATTTTGCATAGAAGCAACTGCAATTAAATTACGCTGCTTCCCTAAATCAGTAATAAAAACACCTGCTGCAAACAACAAACCGACAACACTCATAAACACACCCGCAACAGGCAACAACCACCAATAAGGCAAAGACGAAGGATTAAAATGCTGCAAAGTGTTGGAAAACACCAAACTCGGAAGCAAAACTACTACTGTAACTTTTGATAAAGCATCAATATGATTTTGAGTAATAACATTCTTTCTTACCAAAAAACCGGCAACAACAATTATAATAAAAATCCTTGCCAAAGCCTCGACCATACTCTCAAAGCCGGATAAAAACACAGAGCTCATAAAAGAAACTTTTTGCAAAAATAAAACAAAAAGACATGTTTCAAACTTTTATAATACCCCCAACAAGAAAAAAACACATTAAATTCAAAATAAAATTACGGGAATTAAGTTTTTTTAACCGAACAACTTTATACTTTTGTAACTTAAAACATAAAAAAATCATGAAGAAAATATTTATTACGGCAGGAGTATTATTTTTTATACTTTTTGCAGATGCGCAAAAAGTAAAAAACATAAAACTGAAAACATACAACGATTCTCTAAGCTATGCTTTCGGTATTAGCATTGCTGACAATCTGAAAAATCAAGGCACAAAAAACCTTAATCCGCAAGCCGTGGGAAGAGCATTTCAAGACTTTTACTCCGGTAAAGCAAAAATAACACCTGACGACGCAAATAAAATAATACAAAAACATTTTGAAGCGGAAGAAGCCGAAAAACACACTGCAACCATTGAAGAAGGAAAAAAATTTCTTGCCGAAAACGCAAAAAAAGAAGGTGTTGTAACACTTCCGGACGGATTGCAATACAAAATAATCAAAGAAGGAACGGGAAACACACCTAAAATAACAGACAGAGTAGAAGTAGATTACGAAGGAAGACTTATAGACGGAACAAAATTTGACAGTTCATACGACCGCGGACAACCCGCAGTTTTCGGTGTTAACCAAGTAATAAAAGGTTGGACGGAAGCCCTGCAACTTATGAAAGAAGGAAGCGTATGGGAACTATACATACCTTACGATTTAGCATACGGCTCTCGCCAAGCAGGAAAAGACATTAAAC
>JAADDR010000124.1 GCA_013153865.1 Chlorobiota bacterium
CTTTAAAAGTAACAACAATAAAAGATTCATTAATTAACGAAGATGTTAAAAACAGAATAAAGAAATTGATAATAAATTTTGAAACCGAAAAAATTGAAAACGAAAACAGAATATTAAAAATAACACAAGAAAAGCAATTAAAACTAAACAGAATGCAAAAACTGATAATTACGATTATTTTTGCATTCCTGATTTTTGCCTTGCTGTTATTATTGACCTTACATAAATTAAACAAAAAACTTAATAACGCTTACGAAGAAATAAAAATAAGCATAGAATATGCCGGAAAAATCCAGTCTGCAATGCTATCTTCATACAACGACATACTAAAACATTTCCGCGAACATGTTATTTTTTACAAACCCGCCCATACTTTAAGCGGAGATTTCTACTGGGCTAAAAAAATAAAAGACACTATGTTTGTTGCCGCAGGAGACAGTACCGGACACGGTATTCCGGGGGCTTTACTCAGTATTGCCGGAATGTCGTATTTAGACGATAACGTTTACGAAGACTTTATTAAACCGGACGTTATACTGAATAATATGCGAAACAAAATAAAATACAGACTCAATCAACGCGGAAAACTTCACGAGCATAAAGACGGTTGGGATATGTCTTTAATATCAATTAACATGAAAAATTTAACCGTAAGTTTCTCCGGAGCATATAATTCCTTATATGTAATAAAAGAATCGGATAAAACAAAAAAATTAATACAATATAAAGCAGACAGACAACCGGTAGCAATACACAGTAACGAAAAGCCGTTCAAAAGACATAACCTCAAATTAAACAAAGGCGATATAATTTGGATGTTTACAGACGGATATAAAGACCAACTCAATCCCGAAACAATGAAAAAATTTACCTTAAAAAGATTAAAAGAACTGCTGCTGAAAATATCCGATTTACCTCTCAAAGAACAAAAAGACATTCTGAAAAGCGAATTTATAAAATGGAAAGGAAATTACGAACAAATAGACGATATATTACTGCTGGGAATAAAAATATAAAAAAACTGCTCCCGGTAAAAGAGCAGTCAAAAAAAGTTTTCCTTGTTTTTGATTCAGGTTTGTGCAGTTTTAAAGTTTAGTTTAGTTGTTTGTTTATGTCGTTTATTAAAAAGATGCACTCTTAAATAAAAATCCATACTTTTTTCAAAAAAAATAAAATCGCAGAATAAATTACACGTCAACATCCTCGCTATGACCGCAACACAAAAAACAAGTATCAAAAACTGGGCGGAAGACGACCGACCCAGAGAAAAACTGCTTCAAAAAGGTATCGAAAGCCTTTCGGATGCCGAATTAATAGCAATACTAATAAGCTCGGGAAACAAAAAAGAATCTGCCGTAGAACTTGCAAAAAGAATACTCGCAAACAATAAAAACAATTTAAACGAACTCGCAAAACTGACAATAAACGACCTGCTGAAATACAACGGAATAGGCGAAGCCAAAGCAATATCGATAGTTGCCGCTCTCGAACTCGGAAAAAGAAGGCGCATTTCGGATATTCTTGAAAAAAAACAAATAAAAAACAGCAAAGACGTTTTCGAAATATTCAGCCAAAAACTCGGCGACTTGCCTTACGAAGAATTTTGGGCAATAATGCTGAATCGGGCAAACAAAATAAAAGAAATAAAAAAAATAAGTTCCGGTGGAATTTCCGGAACCGTTGCAGACATAAAAATAATACTCAAAACAGCTTTAATAAAAAATGCATCGGCAATAATAGTTTGCCATAACCATCCGTCAGGAAATATAATACCCGGAAAAGACGACAAAGAACTCACCGAAAAACTTAAAATTGCCTGCAAATATGTCGAAATAACACTGCTCGACCATATAATAGTATCGGATAAAAAATATTTCAGTTTTGCCGACAATAAAATGATTTGACTTTTTATCTTTGAAAACAAAACAAATGTCCGACATAAAAATATTAAAAAACACTGAAATAGACGATATTCTTTGGGACAGATGCGTAGCCCGCTCTCCCGACGGCGACGTTTTCGGATATTCGTGGTATATGGATGCCGTTTGCACAAACTGGACAGGAATAGTAAAAGGAAATTATCAAGCCGTAATGCCTCTGGCAACTCATAAACTTGCGGGAATAACGCTTGTCGGAAACACTAAATTTCAACACAAAACAAACATCTATTCAGCAAAAGAAATTGACGAAAAAACAAAGAACGATTTTCTAAACGCTGCCGGTTCAACCGGTATATTCGTAAAAATTACAAGCGACAACCCTTATCTGTCGAAAAAAAAACATGTTTCAAAAATTAACTATTCATGGAAATCCGATTTAATAAGACCTTATAAAATCGCAAAACCCGTAAAAAACGGATTCGCAGAAAAAAAGATAACATCCGCCGAATCCGAAAACATATTCTACAATACCGGAATATTGCCGAGCGGAATAGCACTTCTGTCAAGACTCACGAAAGATTTATCAAAAAAAGATTCGGAAACTTTAAACAGACTTGCCGCAATATCATTACGAAAAAATCTCGGACAAATTTACGGAGCTTTCAACAAACACAACAAACTTACGGCAGCAGTATTATTTATAGCATCGCACTATAAAGTAAATATCATTCATGCCGTTCAAACCAAAGAAGCAAAAAAACACAATGCTCTGTACGGACTCATAAATCACTACATAAAACAACATTCGGGAAAAGCTCTTACACTCGATTTCTTCGGGCTTAAAAACTTCTCCGACAATTTTTTCACAGAAACAGGCGCCGTAAAATATCCTTACTTTACAATAAAATTATAAAAACCCGATACCGCTACGACTTATAAAATTCGTCAAATACTTTTTTAATGTATAAATGATCTTCGGCTCCGGCAAGTTCTCTTATCGAGTGCATTGCCAACATAGGATTTCCTGTGTCAACCATTCTGATGTCCAACTGTGTCGATAAAATACTTCCCAAAGTGGAACCGCCTTTTATGTCCGAACGGTTTACGTATTTTTGCATCGGCACACCGGCTTTTTCGCACAACATCGCAAAAGTTGCCGACGACAAAGCATCGGAAGTATATTTTTGGTCTGCATTGTATTTTATAACCGGACCGCCGTTTATTACCGGTTGCGATACCGCATCGTGTTTTTCCGGGAAATTAGGATGAACGGCATGAGCATTATCCGCCGAAATACCGAAAGATGCGATTTTTGCCCTGTAAAATGCGTCGCGGTGTTTACTTTGTGCCCAAGATATGCGTTTTAAAACGTCTTTAACAAACGGAGATGCCGCACCTTGCTTGGTCATGCTCCCCACTTCTTCGTTGTCGAAAGCAACCATAACGTTGGTGGCTTTTCCCGTTTCGCTGTCGAACAATGCCGCAACACCGGCATGCACCATCGACAAATCGTCTATCCTGCCGGCGGATATAAATTCCTGATTAACGCCTATAATAGAACCTTTTTCGGTTTCATACAAATTCAAATCAAAATCCAAAATATCGTTTTTATCCGCTTTCAGATTTTGAGCAATCAAATTCAGAAGATAATCATTGTCTTCCAACTTGCCTTTTACCAAACCGGCAATCGGCATCATATCTTTTTGTTTGTTGAAAGATTTATTTTCGTTAATGTCTCTGTTAAGATGTATTGCCAAATTCGGAATAATCAAAACCGGTTTTTTAATATTAAGCGATTTTACCTCCGGTCTGTAAGGATTTTTGCTTCGCAAAGCCACGCGTCCGGCAACCGAAAGAGGCCTGTCCAACCAAGTGCTTAATATTGCACCGCCGTAAGTCTCAACGTTCAGTTTGATGTAATTTCCGGCACTCGTCATAAGAGGTTGAGGCTTTAATTTAAGCGAAGGCGAATCGGTATGTGCCGCTATTATCCTGAAACCTTCGGTTTCAAGTTCTCCGGTTCCCACTATAAAAGCAATAACCGAAGTCGAATTTTTTGTAGTAAAATAACGACCGCCTTTTTCCAAATTCCAACTTTCGCCCCTGTGCAACTGTTTAAAACCTTTTCGCAACAAAGCGGCTTTTATGTTTCTTACGGCTTGGAATGCCGTGGGACTTTCATGTAAAAAATCTATTAAATCTTCCGTAAATTTGATGTTTTTTGCCATTTATGTGTCTTGTTTTTTTATTTAATACTCTGATTTTACAAAGATAAAAATTAATCCGTAATTAATACAAATTCCATAACTTAAAGCTGTCCCGCAAATATTTTTTTTAAAATATAAAATAAATTATATATTGAGGGCTCAACCTTAGCTGACACCAAATCATGAATTATTTAAAACTATTACTGATACTGTTGTTACCGACATACCATTCAATTACAGCTCAAAATACCGAAACCGACAGTTTAATAACTAAACTGAATAATTTAACGAAAGAAGACTCCGTAAAAGTAAATCTGCTCAACAAAATCGCATTTAAGACATACATATCAGACATCAATAAAGCCGTCGGTTACTTAAACGAAGCAAAAAAATTATCAAAAAAAATTAATTACACAAAAGGAATTGTTAATAATATAAGAACAGAAGCTCTTATAGAAAGTTACAAAGGCGAATTTCTAATTGCGGTGGAATTACTGTACAAAGCTTTAAATATTGCAGAAAAAAATAAATATAACTATTTAATCGCAAACATTTATAATGATTTGGGAGTTATTAATATAAAACTTGACAATATAGAAAAAGCAAAGTTATTTTTAAACAGATCCCTGAAAACATAC
>JAADDR010000086.1 GCA_013153865.1 Chlorobiota bacterium
TTCACCATCGCGGTTATTTCAGTATGTATATTGTTTTTGCCCTTGCCCTGCTTTTTTATTTCGACGAAAAACAAAAAATGTTCAACAATAAAACAAAAAAAATCTTATACTTTTTTTTAATTGCCTTTTTCTCTTTAATGATTTTTTTATTGAGTTCGAGAGCCGGATTACTGTCTGTTTTTATACTCTTTTCAGTTCAAATTATACGCAAAATTTATATATCGAAAAATATTTTTTATAAAATATCGGCACCGGTATTAATATTTTTTATGCTTGTTCTTGTTTTTACGAATAAAAGAATAAAAAAAACCGTCGATAAATTATTAACTTCGGAAGAAATAAAAAAACAAGATAAAAAAATAAAAACACCCGCCAGAATATATCTCTGGAAAGCATCTGCGGAACTTATAAAAGAAAATTTTCCCGGCGGAACAGGATACGAAAAATTTCAGAATAGATTTAACGAAAAATACTCCGAAATATCCGGACGAGATATGGCGGACGTAAAAAAAATAAACCTTAATGCTCACAATCAATTTCTCGAAATATTTGTAAAATACGGACTTGCCGGCATTCTTATATCGGCTGTTTTATTTCTGTATCCGATTTTTGTTTCTTTTAAAAAAAAGAACCTGTTGTTTCTTGCGTTTTTACTCATAACCGGATTTAACTTTCTTTTTGAGTCTGTGTTGAATACATTGGCGGGTATTGTCTTTTTTGCTTTCTTTTACAATTATTTTATTTTTGTTTTCAATAATAAAAATAAAGAAGTTTAATTGAACTTATAAACTTTCAACTTTTACTTTTAACTAACATTATGGCATCATTTAAAAAATTTATAGGAAAATCATTTTATAAAATAATAGGTTGGAAATTTGCAGGAGAAGTTCCGGATGTTCCAAAATATATATGCGTATTAGCTCCTCATACAAGTATTTGGGATATGATATGGGGCAAAATGTATAACTGGGCAACGGGTATGGAACCTAAAATAATGGTAAAAAAAGAGTTCTTCTTTTTTCCGGTAGGACCTCTTATCAGTCGTTGGGGGGCAATTCCTATTAACAGAGAATATCCCGGAGGTATAGTAAAGCAAATTGCCGACGAATTTAAAAAAGCCGATAAAATGATACTTGCAATTACTCCGGAAGGTACCCGCAAACCGAATCCGAATTGGAAAACCGGATTTTACCGCATAGCAACCGAAGCAAATGTGCCCGTATATCTTACATTTTCCGATTTTAAAACCAAAACGGTGGGTTTCTTGGGCGAATTTAAACTTACGGGAGATATAGAAAAAGATATGAAAGAAATAAAAGAACATTACAGAGGCATGGAAGGTCTTCATAAAGGACAATTTGTAATAGAATAGGAGCTTTTTTAATAAATTATTCCGAAAACATGAAACTTACGGTAACTGTTATTCAATCGGATTTAGTTTGGGAAAACGTAAAAGCAAATCTTGATAATTTTACGAAAATAATATTGTCGGATGATAAAGAAACCGATTTAATAATACTGCCGGAGATGTTCGCATACGGGTTTTCCATGAATCCGGAGAAGTTTGCTCCTTATCGGGACGAAATTACGGGTAAAATGCTGGAATTTGCAAAACATAAAAGTGCGGTTGTTACAGGAAGCGTAATTACCGGAGAAAACGGAACTTATTTTAATACTCTTGTATGGATGCAGCCCGACGGTACTTACAAAACATATAATAAAAGACATCTTTTTTCTTTTGCAGGCGAAGATAAACATTATACAAAAGGGAAAACTTCTCTTATTACCGAACTTAAAGGCTGGAAAATAAAACCGTTGATATGTTATGATTTAAGATTTCCGGTATGGAGTCGCAATAAAAACGATTACGATTTGTTGCTGTATGTTGCAAACTGGCCCGAACGGCGAGCAGATGCATGGAAAACTTTATTAAAAGCCCGGGCAATAGAAAATTTGTCTTACGTAATAGGCGTAAACAGAGTAGGATATGACGGAAATGATGTTTATCATTCGGGCGATTCGGCAGTTTTTGACGCAAAAGGAAACCGTATAGACAACATACCCTCCGGTAAAAAACATATCGAAACAATTACTTTAAATCTCGATGAACTTAAAAAATTCCGGAAGAAATTTCCCGCCGCAAAAGATGCCGATGATTTTACGATTAATTATTGAATAAATTATCAACCCAATTATTTCCTTTCGGCTTATTATTCTTATTTTCCGGAGTATCGGTTTCTTTAAGATCTTCGTTTCCGTACAGGAGAATATGAAATTCGTTCATGACGCTTATAAGACGGGGTCCCCAAAATTGCCGGAAACTTTCTTTACAATCTTCCAAAGCGCTTAAAATTGCTTCGCGGGTACCTATTTGGTATATTTTTAAAAAATCTTTCAAGTCCTGATAAATGTCGGTAAGGCACTCCGACATGCTTATTGCTGCCGGTGTTTCCGGATTTGCGGGTTCTCTTACTTCTCCGTATATGTCAAATTCTCCGAGTTTACGGCTTATTGCCGAATTTATATAATGCCAGTCGGCTTCGGTTATAAAAGTTTCCGAAGGCAGGCGCACGGTATCTTCCGTATCCGGTAAACTTAATGCTTTTACATGTATAAGCGAAGTTATTTTATATATGTTTTCGATAAAGTTTTTAAGCGAAAAACCGCCCGCACTTTCGAGTATCTTACAAAACTCGTTTGCCGCCGCTGCAAATCCTACTGTTGCCTCGGAATATATAATGTCTTCGGGTAAATTATCGTTTTTGCTCATAATTGTAAATTTTAACGTTTTCCGCTGCGTCTTGCCGGTTTTTTATTTCGTTTTCGTTTTTTTGCCGGGCTTCCGGAATTTATTTTTTTGTTTTTTTCTTTTTTCTCGTGAAAAGCTCCTTGCCCTTCGGGCAACTTCAAATTTTTAAGATAATCTTTATCGTAAGAATAATCTTTTTCTTCTTCGGTTAGGATGTTTGATATTTTTAAACCTTCCGGCAAATCTTTTATCTTAATTTGCATTTTCATCATATCCTCCGCCCGTTTTAAGTATTCCTGTTCTTTTTCGGTTACCAGACTTACGGCTTTACCTGTTTTTCCGGCTCTGCCGGTTCTTCCTGTGCGGTGAATGTAATCTCCGGGTATTTCGGGCATGTCAAAATTAATAACATGCGATACTTCCCTGATGTCAAGTCCGCGTGCTATAATGTCGGTTGCTATTAAAAATGAGATTGTTCCTTCTTCAAAATCTTTTAACGTTCTTATTCTGAAATTTTGCGATTTGTTTGAATGTAAAACTCCCGCCTTTTTTTTATGCTCCGGTATAAGTTTATCATACAGGCGATCGGCGGCTTTTTTTCCTGATACGAAAATAAGAGTTTTTTCAAATTCTTTTTTTTCGAGCAAAAGGTTCAGAAGATTTACTTTGGTGTTATAGTTGGGCACGAAGTAAGCATACTGAATAATTTGTTCGAGCGGTGTACCGTGAGGAGCGATTTCTGCTTTTACCGGAGAAACAAAAAAATCATTGATAAAATTATTGACATCTTCGGTAAGTGTAGCCGAGAACATTAAGTTTTGTCTTTTTTTCGGTAAAATTTCAAGAATATTTATCAACTGCGGTCTGAATCCGGAGTTTAACATTTCGTCAACTTCGTCAATAACAAGTTTTTTTATGTCTTTCAAGCGAAGTAAACCTGTCATAGCAATATCGTAAAGTCTTCGCGGTGTTGCGACTATTATGTCTAAACCCGCATAAACAATCTTTTTTTGCGTATTGATGTTAGTCCCTCCGTAGATTCCGGCATAACGCACATTCATATATCCGGTAAGTTTATCCAGTTCTTTTATAACCTGCAATACCAGTTCTCGCGTAGGAACCAATATTAATATTCGAGGATTTTTTTGTTCGGAATATTTCAGGTTGCGTAAAACGGGCAGCAGATATGCAAGAGTTTTACCGGTTCCGGTTTGTGCGGTAACCACAACGTCTTTTCCTGATAAAATAACCGAAAAAGTTTCTTTCTGAACAGGTGTGGGATTTGTAAATCCCGCATCTTTCAGGGCATTTAAAAGAGACTTGTTTAAATTAAAATCTTCGAATGTCACGCTTAATATTTTGTGCAAAGATATGATATTTTCCTAAAGAAATTTAAAAGCATAAGCTGTTTTCAATACGTCAAAGATACAAAATGAACTTAGCGAAGCGTTCTCTTTCCCGAAGGGAAAAAAGCAATTCACAACAGATAACTTTATTTTTTAAAAAAATTACAGTTATCAAAAAATACATATTTGCTTTAACATTAATAAGTATAAATGTCGGTTACTGTTTTGATACCGAGTATTTATTAAGGTTTTTCTTTTATGATTGAAAATCTATTCGGGAAATATTGATTTTACATTAAAAAAACCGCTTTAAGACAAGCTCGCGGCAACCAAATTGCTACGGAGTAGTGGAAGTCATAAAGCGGTATTACAAATATGCAACAAAAAACAAAAAAATGAAATTTTTGAAAGCGAAATAAGAGTTTTAATAAGTAACGAAAATTTATTTGAATGAAAATTAAGCGAAATACAAAAAGAAACAGATTTAAAAAAATGATTTTCGTCTTGAAACAAATACAATTCTTAATAATTATAAAAAAGCAATCGAAAAAAATGTCCGCAAAATAAATATTTTACAGGGAATGTTAATCGATTTTCTTAATAATCGGGTTTTGTA
>JAADDR010000080.1 GCA_013153865.1 Chlorobiota bacterium
ATTTTCGGAAGCCGAAAGCACGTCAATATCGCCGTCGCCGTCAATATCCGAAGCATATACAGATTTTGCTCCGTCGGCATCGACTGCAATTGTATGAGCAGCAAAATTTTGGTTGCCGTCATTCTCATACCATGCTATTTTATTATCACCGCTTGAAGCCGAAAGCATATCAATATCGCCGTCGCCGTCAATATCCGAGGCATAAACGGAGTTCGCTCCCTCGGTATAAATATTAATAACATTCTGACCGCCGAAATATGTTTGTGCTTGTATTGTCGTAAAACCGGAAAATAAAGTTATCAATAAAAAAAGTACCTTTTTTTTCATAATATTAAAGTTTAAAGATTTTTAAAATTTTATCCGCTATTAAAAGTTGCAGATTTGTAACAGAAATCAAAATAATATCACAAAGTTTTTATCGTGTTCTTATTTCCTTAGCATTAATATGTTTAATTACGAAATTTAAATAAAAAAGATATCTTTTGCAATGTTCTTTTTAAATATCTTAATCTGTTTTACAGCATAAAACATAGCTTAGATAAGGTAATTTTGTATTCTAAATAAATACTGATATGGAATAAAAATTAAAGGCAGTGCAAAAAAACATCCGGCGACAAAACCGCCGGATGAATAAAAATATATCAAAAGAATAAAAACGAGTTATTTCTTTACAACTTTTTTGTAAAATAATTTTTTACCGATTTTTGTTTCTATAATATAAATTCCTTTCGGATAATTGTTTAAATCGATTTTTATTTTTCTTTCGTTTGTTTTTGTTTCAAATAATATTCTTCCGGAAATATCGCTTATTGTAATTTCGGAATTATTAAATCCGATTTCAATAAACAAATAATCTCCGGCAGGGTTGGGATAAATTTTCACCGCGTTATTTGTTTCGGATATTCCGGTATTTTCGTAAACGGTAACAATCGCATCGGCACTTACGCTGTTTCCCGTCGCATCGAATAAAGTTACGGTAACTGAATTTTCTCCTGTATCGGAAGTTCCGAATTCGGTTTTGCTTAAAACGGTATCCGCCAAAGCACAATTGTCCGAAGCACTTTCAACCACATCTGAAGGCAATAAATATGCATATCCGCTTGCATCAAGGTATAAATCGGTGTTTTTTGTCGTAAGTTCGGGAATTTCAGTATCTTCAAGCGTTACGGAAAAAGTTACGTTTGCAGTATTTCCGGAGTCATCGGTAACCGACAAAGTTAAATCGGCATATCCGGTTATTACGGTTCCCGGTGCGGGATTTTGCGAAATATCAAGACTTGCATCACAATTATCGCTTGCAATGACATCGCCGGTATAATCCGGCAAAGTATATTCGCAGTCAGCATCTCCGGAAACGGTAATATCATTGTGTGTTGATGAAATAACAGGCGAAATCGTATCTGTAACAGAAACAGTAAACATAACAGAGTCGGCATTACTTTCGTCATCAATAATTTTTAGTTTTACTTCAACCTCATCCCCTACGGTATATATTGTTCCCGCGGTAGGAGTTTGATATGCGTTAAGACCGTCACCTTTATCCGGATAGTTTCCGCTGCAATTATCGGTTGCCGTAAGATTTGCCGTAAAATCGGGCAAACTGAAATTACAACTTTCGTTAACGTAAAGCACTGTATCGTTGTGAGTTGAGGTTATTACCGGCGGACTTACGTCTTTTGTTCTGACACCGAAAGAAACTTCATCGGTATTTCCGTAATCATCGGTTACGGTTAAAGTTACGGTTTTTAATCCGGAAAATGTTGTTCCCGCAACAGGATCTTGCGTAATTGTTAAATCCGTATCACAATCATCATTTACAATAACATTACCGGTATAATCAGGCAAAATTGCTTCGCAGTTTTCATCGGCATCAACAAATTGGTCAGAGTGAGAAGAAGTTATTTCCGGAGGTATTGTATCGCTTACCGATACGCTAAAAGTTACGAAAGATTGATTTCCGCTTTCGTCTTCCGCCGTAATGACAACCGCCAAATCACTCGTCAGTGAAGTTCCCGCAGGCGGAGATTGAGTAAGCGATACAGAAGCCGTGCAATTATCTGTTGCCGTAACATTTAGCGTAAAATCAGGTAATAAAACTTCGCATGAATTATCAATATAAAGTATTGTATCATTCGCAGAAGAAATAACCGGACTTATACTGTCAATAACCGTAACAGTTGCTTGTTCGGTTGAGCTTAATTCGTTATATGCGGTAAGGATGACATCAATAACATTTGCACCTATATTACTGCAATCAAAATCATAAACACTTAAAGTAGTATCGCTGTCATGACAAGTAGGTCCTTCGCCGTTACTCGTTGAATCTACAACAAAAGCGGGCGTTATAGTTATATTTCCTGTTGCGTCGAGATAAACGGTAGTGTCTTTTGTGCCGAGATAAGGTGCTGTTGGAGAAAAATAAATAGCACCAAAATCGGAAAAAGTAGTTCCGAAATCGTTAGTTATTTTACAACGGTAGCGATTTCTGTTCAGTCCGGTAAGCGGGTCAATAAATAACTCTCGGGTCTGCTCATATGCGTATTGTGAGTAATTGGAAAGATTTGTGTCAATATCAACCCAAGTATTTCCGTTATCATCACTGACTTGCCAAATCATAGAGTCGTAATTTTCGGCATATACATAAAAATAAGCATTAGCATCTCCACACATATTATACCATCTTTCAGGAGAAGGATCTTGCGTAAAAACAGGCTTATGCGTAAAAAAGTAAACTCCGCCGTTGTCCATGTATGTATAGCCCGTATTTAAAAACGGTGCGCCGGCAACAATGTAATCGCCGTAAATATCAGCGGAATACCCCACAAATCCATTATCATACAGATGGTCAGTGTAATAATTGCTTGTAGAATCAATAAAAGTCAAAGTTCCCGAAGATGTGCCATAAATAAACAGTCCTCCGCTGCCGGTTTTGTTGTTTACATGTCCCCCCCAATTGCGACAAGTAACAACGATATAATTTGTATCGGCAACTACATCAGTTCCGAAGACATCAAGATTAACATTCCAAGGGTCAATAATTTCATCTTTGTAAGTCCACAAAGTTGTATAGTAGTAATAATTTATCAATCCTTCTTTAAAGCCGTACTCCGGAGCGGAAATAACCATATTATTCTCCTTAACGGAAACAGCCCAACCGAAATGGTCTTCAGCACCGTAAGTATTGGCAACAACACCTTTTGTTTGAGACCAGCCGGATAAACTTTTCTTAAAAATATAAGCCTTTCCTGCGTCTGTACTTACAGCCGTGCCGTCATCATAATCATAAAAAGGAGCGCCGATAACAGCCCATAATCCGGATACAGACACATCATAGCCGAAATTATCGCCTGCGGCACGGTCAGATGCCACAACTTTGTTTCTCAAAACCCATTGAGTTCCGTCATAACGATAAAAATATGCGGCTCCGGCTTCATCAAGGGGATTTGCTTCAGAATCGTCATAATCATCGCCGGGTGCTCCTATAATTAAATCCGTCCCGGATAAGCACACGGAAAAACCGAAACGTGCATTTTCGTGCCTTGTCGATGCGGTTATTTTCTGAAATTGTTCCCAATCGCCCGATGAAGAGTTATAAGTAAATACATAAACGGAACCGGAATTTGACAATTCGTTGTTTCCGTCCGTGTCGTGGTCTTCGCCGGGAGCTCCTACAATAATATAAGTTCCGTCCATATCCGCCGCTGCACCGAAACGGTCGCCTTCGGCAAGGTCGTCCGAAACTATATCTTGAACAATATCCCAGACATCGTCTTCATTTTCCATTATACGCACATATCCCGAAGAATTTTCATCGCCGGGCGCACCGCTTATTGCTAAATTTTCCCAAATTGCCGATGAAATCCCCAAAGAATCGTATTCTTCGTAACCGTTATATAATTCGAAGTTCTGTTTCCAATATTCTTGCGAATAGCTTGAATAAAATAAAAATATGCTTAAAATAAAAAGTATAAGTTTTTTCATGGTAATATTTTTTTGTAAATTTCAAAAAACGCCCGGTTATAGAATTAAATGAACCGGACATTAATTCAGAATAAATTAAAAACTGCCTATTTGTGTAACTTTCGGAGTTTTAACAGTAGGGTGATTTTTCGGAACTACGATATGAACCGGTGCGGGGCGTCCGCCTCCGTCAACTTTTTTGACGTAAATTTTATACCAATCGCCGGCAATTGCCGAAGCACCGTAACCTGCTTGTCCGGTTTTTGTTTTTGCCACTCTTGCTATTTCAATCGGCACTTTTATTGTTCCTCTGTTTTGAAAATCTTTTTTCAGCGAATAGGGTTTTACGCTGCTTCTGAGTGCCGTTCCTGCAGGATTTACCAAACCGCCGCCCGCAATTTCAAGAAATTTATCGGCACATTCGTCTAAATTTTTCGATGTTCTTAGAATATTAATGTATTGCACAAGCACATCCAATACTTCTTTCGGAGTTTCTCTTACGGAAATGTCTTTTTGTTGTGCATTTCCGAATAAAGCAAAAGCAAAAATTGCCGTAATTAAAAGAATTGTTTTTTTCATAATAATATTTTTTAAAAGTAAATAAATAAGTTCGCTTTCAAATTTCCGTTAATTATGAAAAACCGACAAACCGGGTATGTTCAAATTGTGCAATTTAAACACACTGCGGGAATACGGCATTGACTATCAAGCTGTTAAGAATTACACTGAT
>JAADDR010000063.1 GCA_013153865.1 Chlorobiota bacterium
GTTTTTCTGCCGGTATTTATACTATTTATTTCTCCTTATATTTACGGTCAAGCCGATACCACCGAATTTAAAGTGGGAAATAAAAAACTGATTATTATCGATAAAAAAATACAAAAACAAAACGCTCTGTATAACTTAGAAAAAGCCAAAGAATCATTTGCTTACGAAATTGCCGAAGCGGAAAAACAAATAAAAACATACGAAGAAATAATAAAACAAAGAGAAAAACTTATAAAAGAACGCGAAGAAGTATTAAAAAACAAAGAAAACATAATTAAACAATCTGATTTCGGCAAAACGGCTGATTATACCTCCGAAGACTTAAATAACCTGTTAAAACAAAGAATGGAGCGTATGTTTTACCTGCAAGACTTAGAAAGACTGAAAAGCGAAACGGAACATCAAAAATTTTTAATAGAATTAAACCGAAAAAAAATAGAAGCTTTCGAAAAAGGATTGGAAGATATAGACAAAAGTATCGCTGAAGTTAAAAAAGAAATATCAGGGCTGAATAAAGAACTTAAAATAGAAACCGAAAAAAAATCGCGCAAAGAAGTCGCTTCCGCTATAAAACATCAAAGATTTAACGCACATTGGGCAGGTTTCGAACTCGGAATCCTGAACTTTACCGACTCAAAAGGTAACCTGCTGAGCGACGACGATTTAGGCTTTTTGGCAATTACCCCCGAAAAAACAATAAGCTATGCCTTAAACATAATAGAATATAATATTCCCCTAAGTAAAAATAAATTATTCGGACTTGCAACAGGTGCCGGAATGGAATGGAACAGCATCGCACTTAAAGAAAACATTAACCTGTACGAAGACGAAAACGGAAACCTTTGTGCCGAATATGTTAATCCCGACGACATAAAATACACAAAAAACAAACTGAATGTCGCATATGTTACCGTGCCTTTAATTATTGAAATTCAAATTCCGACAAAAAAACGAAGATTCTTTTTCGGAGCCGGAATTACCGGAAGCATAAGAACATGGTCTAAACAAAAACAAAAATATACTTCCGACGGAGAAACATATAAAAATAAAATAATCGATGATTTTCGCTTATCTCCTTTTAAATACGGAGCAACGGCAAGAATCGGGTACGGAGATATCGCCGTTTACGTAAATTACGATTTTATTTCTCTCTTCAGAACAGGCACCGCACCCGAAATGTTTCCGGTTTCCGTAGGCTTTAAAATAGCGGATTTCTGACAAAACCTCCCCCGGAATTACTCAAAAAGAAATTAATAAAAAACTTTGCATTTTTGTTTTTGTGCAAAGTTTTTTTATTTTTATACTTTCGGAAAGTTTTTTTTAATTAAAAAAAGTAGGATTTTAGTAAAAATAACACATCGTTGGTCAAAAAAAATACGAACAGACATTAAAAAAAATAACTTTTGCAACAAACTAAAATTCGACAGAAATAGGACAAAACATATCACATCATGAAAAAAAATATACTATTTATTTTATTCCTGTATTTATCTTCGGCGGTTTTTTCTCAAGTAAACAAAAACGGACTGCCGTTTGTAACCAAATATACCGACAAAGATTACGGTGAAGTCGGGCAGCTGTGGGCAATTACCCGTGATAACAGAGGAATTATGTATTTCGGCTGTAATTACGGTTTGAAAACATACGACGGCAGAAGCTGGAAAACATACAACAACCCATACAGCACAATTATACGATCTTTAAACACCGATAAAAAAGGCTTGGTATATTACGGTGCTGAAAATGATTTCGGAGTTTTTCTTGCCGGAAAATCCGGAGAACTCGAATTTCACTCTTTATTCAGAGATAAATTTAAAGCGGATTCGGTAAACTTCGGATCGGTTTGGAAAACCGTTATTGCCGAAAACAGAGTTTATTACATGTCATTCGAAAAATTATTTTATGTCGATTTGCCGCTCAAATTTTCCGGCGATTCATTAACAAACGAAATAAAGATAATACCTCCGTCAACAATGTTTCATAACTCTTTTGAAGTTGACGATGTTTTTTATATCAGAGAATGGGAAAAAGGACTTTGCACAGTCGAAAACGGAAAACTTAAGCTCGTTCCCGGAGGAGAAAAATTTGCATTCTTGAGAATATACGTAATGTTTCCTTACGATAAAAACAGAATACTGATAGGAACAAGAGAAGAAGGCTTCTTCTTATTTGATAAAACAAAAAACAAAAACACCGTAACACCCTTTAATATAGAAAACAACCAAGAAATAATAAAAAGCGCAATATATACCGGAACAAAACTTTTAAACGGAAAATTTGCTGTAGGAACATTAGCCGACGGAATATTCGTAATAGATAAAAACGGAAAAATAATCAACCATTATAACGAAAAATTCGGATTACCGTCTCAATATATCTTGGCAATGTATTATAATTCCGGAAACCCCGACGCTAAATTATGGTACTTTTCTCAAGATAACGGAATCTTTAATCTCGATATATCCGGAAACATTACCAAGTGGGATAAATCTTTCGGAATAGACGGAATCGTTAACGATATTATACGATATAAAAGCAAATTGTATTTTACCGTAAATAACAGTTTACTGTACCTGAACACTAAATCAAAATACCCGGAATTTCATAATATCTATTCGGAAAATGAAAACGTTTGGAAATTTCTTGAATTTAAAATACCCGGAAGCAACAAAACAAAACTGCTTATGGCATCCGTTTCCGGAATATTCGAAATAAAAGACACTCTGGTATCTAAAATTGCCGATATTAACAATGTTCGCGTACTGACTCAATCCGAACATTACCCGGAAAGATTATATATAGGAAGCGACGACGGATTGGCATACATGAATTATACGGCAGGATCATGGTCTGAATTAACAAAAAAAGAAAACTTTCCCAATTCTGTATGCGACATTCTGGAAACCGACAAATATCTGGCAACGGGAGTTTTCAACAAAGGCATTTATATCTTTAAAAACTTTGATGACGAAAACCCGGTATATATCAACGAATCAAGAGGTTTAAACATCTTCGGGTCAGAATATTTTCTTAAAAAAATTAAAGACAAAACAATAGCGGTAACAGGTTCCGGATTATATTTTATTAACGATTCTCTGAGAGCTTTACCTTTTGATTACTTCGGAAAACAATATTGCGATACGACAACCGGCATATATCTTCTTGAAGAATTTAACGATAAATATTGGATGTCCGTTTATTCCAACGATATAACGAATCCGAATCATCGTTTAATCAGATTTAAAGAAAAACCGAAACTCGTTAAAGACAGCATTTTTGCCAATATATTACCGAGAAAAATAACCTTTTGCCTGTACCCCGACAATAATATTGTTTGGATAGGCAACGAAGGAGGGCTGTTTACGTTCGACCGCACAAAACAAAAAAATTATAAAGTCCCTTTTCATACCGTTATAACTCGAATTTTAACATCCGGAGATTCGGTATTGTTCAGCGGTAACTTTATGAGCAATGAAGGCGGGTTCTTTATCCCGTCTTTACAACAATCCGAAGACAAAATTCCGGTTTTGCCGTTTAAAAGCAATAACTTGGTTTTTGAATGGGCTGCACCTTATTTCGAAAAAGAAAAAGAAACACTATACAGCTACAGACTTATCGGCGAATCGGACGAGTGGTCCAAATGGTCGAAAAAAACAGATATCCGTTATACGAATTTATACGAAGGAGAATACACGTTTGAAGTTAAAGCAAGAAATATTTATAATGTCGAAAGTACGGTTGCAAAATATAAATTTGTAATACTGTCGCCTTGGTACAGAACAATTTGGGCATACCTGTTGTTTTTTATTCTCGGAATTCTGTTTATATTGCTAATTATAAAGCTTTATACCAAAAAGCTGAAAAGAGAAAACGAAAAATTAGAACAAACAGTTAAAGAAAGAACGGCGGAAATCCGTATGCAAAACGAAGAAATTACCGCACAAAGAGACGAAATACAAGCCCAAAAAGAAGAAGTAGAAAAAGCAAAAGATAAAATAGAAAAACAACAAAAAAGCATTATGGACAGTATCCATTATGCCAGCAGAATACAAGAAGCAGTATTACCTCCCGACGAATATTTAGACGAAATTCTCGGTAACCATTTTGTACTGTTTCGTCCGAGAGATATTGTCAGCGGAGACTTCTATTGGGCTACGCAACGCGACGGAAAAACGGTTATAGTTGCGGCAGACTGTACCGGACACGGTGTACCCGGAGCTTTCATGAGTATGCTCGGAATGTCTTTCTTAAACGAAATAGTAAATAAAGAAGGTATATTGCAGGCAAACGTAATCTTAAACAGACTGAGAGAAAACGTTAAAAAATCATTAAGACAAACAGGTAAAGAAAACGAAGCAAAAGACGGAATGGACATAGCTCTTTGTATTATCGACAAAGACGAAATGAAATTGCAGTTTGCCGGAGCATACAATCCTTTACTGCTTTTAAGAAACGGCGAAATAACACGAATAAAAGCCGACAGAATGCCGATAGGAATATATTTAAGAGAAAAAGAATCTTTTACAAACAATATTATAGACCTCGAAAAAGGAGACTTATTGTATATATTCTCCGACGGATACGTCGATCAGTTCGGAGGCGAAGACGACTCTAAAATTCGTTCGGCTAACTTTAAAAAAATATTGCTCGAAAATCACAAAAAACCTCTCGACGAACAAAAAGCCGCATTGGTTAAATTTTTGGAAGACTGGATGAATCATACCGACAAAACCGGACGAAAATACAAACAAGTTGACGATATTTTGGTTGTGGGAATAGAAATATAAACATAAAAAACAAAGCAAATTAATAATCCTCGTTTGCAAAAACGGGGATTTTTTTTACCTTTATCATATCGTAAACTTTTCGACCGTAAAAGACAAAAAATACAAAAATTATGAAACTTACCGATAAAAAAAGAGAAGAAAGAAACAGAATAATAGAATCAGCAAGAGACGTATTTAAAAAATACGGATTTAAAAAAGCTGCGGTAAGCGATATTGCGGCTGCCGCCGGAAAAGCAAAAAGCTCGGTTTATTATTACTTTAAATCAAAAGATAAAATTTATAATGCCGTTATATTTTCGGAAGCAAAAAAATATCGATACAGGGTTTCCGAAGCCGTTAAAAAAATAAATAATCCGGAACTTCAACTTAAAGAATACATATTAATACGCTTACAAACCGATAAAATGTATTCAAACTTTTACGAAGCCGTGCATAACTTTTCGGAACAGGACAAATTTATAAAACGATTAAAACAAATATACGATAAAGAAGAGTTTGAAATATTCAGCAATATACTCGAAAACGGCGTTAAAACGGGTTTTTTTGATGTGTCGGACATAAAATATACTGCCGTGGGAATTGTTACGGCAATGCGCGGAATAGAGTCCGTTTTGTTGCATAAATACGAAGACTCGAAAGCCGAAGCCGTTATAGATAATGTTTTAAAAATTATTCTTTACGGAATAGTTAAACGTTGATATAAAAAACTTGCCGCCGAAAAAGTATTTTAATTTCTTCTTCGACGGCATTTTTATAAAAGGCATTAGATTAAATTCATACTTACGGGCGCAATCTTCCGTAATATCTCGGGAAAGGTATCGTTTCTCTGATATGTTGCGTTCCGCAAATCCACGCAACGGTTCGTTCCAAACCCAAGCCGAAACCCGCATGAGGAACGGAGCCGTATCTTCTTAAATCCAAATACCATTCAAATTCTTTCATCGGAAGTTTGTGCTCTTCTATTTTTTCGAGCAACAAATTCAAATCGGTTTCTCTTTCGCCGCCGCCTACTATTTCGCCGTAACCTTCGGGAGCCAAAACATCTACGCCTTTTGCAAGTTCCGGATTTTCGGCATCGCGTTTCATGTAAAATGCTTTTATTTGATGAGGCCAGTTATAAACCATAACCGGAACGTCAAACATGCGGGTTATAACCGTTTCGTCCGAACCTCCGAAATCGTTGCCGTATTCGAAATTAGCGGCGGAATCAATCCATTTGGGTATGTTTCCGGCTTTTATTTCGAGTTTTCGTATTTCGTTTTTAAGTGTATCTATACGGTTTTGAAGAAAATTACGTTTTCCCTTTTTTACTCCTCCGGCAATTATTTTCTCTTTTTCGGATATTTCTTTTTTGTTTGCCTCTATCTGTAATTTAATATCGTTTAAGTCGGCTTCGAGAACTTCGATACTTGTTTTTCCGTTTACTTTTTTCTTGCCTTTAATTATGTCAACGGCTTCGTCGTAAGTTAAACGCGGAAATTTTTCGGTTGCAATTTTTTTAAATACGGTTGTGTCTCTTTCGAGCATTTCCAATTCCGTTTTACAGTTTTCCAAAACATCGCCCGTAATGTATTTTATAAAACTTTCGATAACGTCCATATTCATGTCGTTATCATGAAATGCCATTTCCGGCTCAATCATCCAAAATTCGGAAAGATGACGGCGTGTTTTTGATTTTTCGGCTCTGAAAGTAGGACCGAAAGTATAAATTTTACCCATTGCCATAGCCATTGCTTCGCCGTATAATTGTCCGGTTTGAGCAAGGTATGCCGGTTCGTCGTAAAAATTCGATGCAAAAAGGGTAGTGGAGCCCTCGGCGGCATTAGGCGTAAATATCGGCGAATCGGTTTGTACGAACCCTTCTTTTTGAAAAAAATTGTTAATTGCAAAAATAAGACGGTTTCTTATTTTAAGTATTGCCCATTGCCGGCGCGAACGAAGCCATAAATGACGATGGTCCATTAAAAACTCGATGCCGTGTTCTTTATTGCTTACGGGGTAATCAACAGATGTTCCGATAAGTTCCAAATCCGAAACATGAAGTTCGTAACCTCCTATTTGGCGTTCGTCTTTTACTACTTTTCCGGTAAGTTTTACGGAACTTTCTTGTGTGAGCTTACTTGCTTTTGCAAAAATTTCTTCGCCGACATCCTCCAGATTTACAATACATTGTGCAAAACCGCTGCCGTCGCGCAAAATCAAAAACTCCAAACCTTTGCTGCTTCTGCGATTGGTAACCCAACCTTGTGTTTGTATATTTTGTCCTTCGTAATCTTTAAAATCTTTTATTTGTATCATTGTTTGTTTGTTTTCGGGAATTTAACAGGCAAAAATAATTATTATTATTTATTTTTCTAAAAAAACACTCGAGGTAATTTAATGTAATTCCGTATGTAAGATTTTATTAAATTGACCCGAAAAATTCATGAATTTTTCGAAGCTGAAAGTAAAAAGTTGAAAGTAAAAAGTTTAGCCGGCATTTTTGCTTATTTTTTGCAGCCCGAATTAGGGTTGTGGTATTTTATGTAAATTGTGCTGTAATACTTTGAGCTTTATGCTTTTAATTTTTAACTCCCTATTATTTGTGAATAATTGGGTTTAATCCAACTTTAATACGGCGAGGAAAGCGTTTTGCGGAATTTCGACGTTTCCTATTTGCTTCATACGTTTTTTACCTTTTTTCTGTTTTTCGAGCAGTTTTCGTTTTCGCGTAATATCTCCGCCGTAACATTTTGCCGTAACGTCTTTTCTTACGGCTTTAATGGTTGAACGAGCTATTATTTTGGAACCTATTGCGGCTTGTATGGGCACCGCAAATTGTTGGCGGGGTATTAGGTCTTTCAGCTTATCGGTCATTTTTCTGCCGAATTTGTATGCGTTATCTTCGTGAATGAGCGTAGAAAGTGCATCTACCGTTTCGCCGTTTACGAGTATGTCGAGTTTAACGAGTTTTGCCGGGCGATATTCCGATTGCTGATAGTCGAAAGAGGCATATCCTTTCGAGATGCTTTTCAGTTTGTCGTAAAAATCGAATACAATTTCGGAAAGAGGCATTTCAAAAGTAAGTTCGGCTCTGTCGGAAGATAAATAATGTTCTTTTTTTAATTCTCCTCTTTTGTCGAGGCATAATTTCATAACTTGTCCGTAATATTCGGTTTTTGTAATTATTTGAGCTTCTATGTAGGGTTCCAGTATTGTGTCTATTACGCCGGCTTCGGGTAATCCGGACGGATTATGGACTTCTATTGTTTCTCCTTTTTTTGTTTTTACGATATAAGAAACATTAGGAACGGTGGTAATTACGTTCATGTTAAATTCGCGGTCGAGGCGTTCCTGAACTATTTCCATGTGCAAAAGACCCAGAAATCCGCAACGAAATCCGAAACCGAGAGCTAATGAAGATTCCGGCTCGAAAGTCAGCGATGCGTCGTTAAGTTGCAGTTTTTCTATCGAATATCTTAAATCTTCGTAGTCTTCGGTATCTATGGGATAAATACCCGCAAACAGCATCGGTTTTACTTCTTCGAATCCTTCTATTGCCGTTTCGCACGGATTGTCGAAATGCGTAATCGTATCACCTACTTTTACTTCTTTTGAATTTTTAATGCCGGATATAATGTAACCTACGTCTCCGGCTTTAAGTTCTTTTTGAGGTTGTTGTTTTAATTTTAAAACTCCTATTTCGTCGGCGTAATAATCTTTTTCGGTATTAAAAAATTTTACGTGGTCGCCTTGTTTTATTATACCGTTAACTATTTTGAAATAAGCTATAATACCTCTGTAAGAATTGTAAACGGAATCGAAAATCATTGCTTGCAAGGGAGCGTTTATATCGCCTTCGGGCGGCGGCACGTCGTTTATTATTCTTTTTAATATTTCTTCAACTCCCATACCTGTTTTTCCGCTTGCTTCTATAATGTCTTCGCGTTTTCCGCCGAGAAGTTCCATTATTTGGTCTTTTACTTCTTCGGGCATGGCGGTATCCATGTCCATTTTATTTAAAACCGGTATTATTTCCAAATCATTGTCTATTGCCATGTATAAGTTGGAAATTGTTTGAGCTTGAATGCCCTGTGTTGCATCTACGACCAATAAAGCTCCTTCGCATGCGGCTATCGAGCGTGAAACTTCATACGAAAAATCCACATGTCCGGGTGTGTCTATAAGGTTAAGTTTGTAGGTTTCGTTTTCGTATTTGTAATCCATCTGTATGGCATGACTTTTAATTGTAATGCCTCTTTCTCTTTCGAGTTCCATATCGTCTAATACCTGTGCCTGCAAATCTTTATCGGCAACTGTTCCGGTGTATTCCAAAAGCCGGTCGGCTAAAGTGCTTTTTCCGTGGTCTATGTGGGCTATGATACAAAAATTTCGTATGTTTTTCACTTCTGTAATTTAATTCTTGAATATTTTAACTTGCAAAAATACACTAAAAATTTTAATACGAAATTCGGATTATCTTTTATGCCGGATTCGGATTATCGTATTTTTGTTTTTCGGGTTCGTGAAACAAATCTGCCGCTACTATTATTGCCGTAAATCCCCAAAACGGAACCGACGCTTTGTCGGTATTTAAGAAGTTGTTTAAAAAACCGTGAATATAGTATGTTATAAGTCCGGAGAGCAAACTTATTACAAGTATTTTCATGTTTTTGTCTTTTGCCCTGTAATAAACTTTAATTCCGGTTATAATTGTTAAAATTATAATTGCCAAAAAAGTAAGAGTTCCGAGAATGCCGGACTCCGCCAGCGGTCCTATGTATTCGCTGTGGGCATTGCCTACGTCTCCGAAATCGGTGCTTATAATGGTTCGGTCGTAAGACATTTGATATGGTGCGTATTGAAACATGTAAGTTCCCGGACCGAAGCCGAAAACGGGGCGTTCTTCAAACATTTTAAATGCGGAATTCCAACGGTTTATACGTTCCAGATTTGATGCGTCGGTAGCTATATTGGTAACGGAACTTACGTGTTTTTCGAGGTCCGACGATGAATCCTGACGATTTTTTTTAAGAGTATCGAGAATTTGAAACTGGAAAATAAAAAACAGACCGACGAGGGTTACGGCCGAAAATATGAGTATGTACCGGTTTATTTTTAATTTTATGATTATAAAAACCGCCAAAACCGCCGCCACGCTTATCCATGCCGCTCGCGAGTAAGAGAATACCACGGCAAAAAGAAACAGTATCAATAAAAAGAAGTTTATTATTTCGAAACTTTTATTTTCTTTTTTTATAAACAGCCACCCGGTTAATACCGGAATATACATTGCCAGCAAAGCTCCGTATGAAGTATGGTCGTTGTAAAAGGGTTTCATAACGCCCTGTGCGATTTTTTTTACGAACAATCCTACGCTTATATGATTTATAAGAGAATAAAAAACTACAATCGTAAAAGACAGTATGTATGCCCAAATAAATTTTTTTATAAAATTTTTGTCTTTAAAAAAATAAACGGCAAGAAAATAAAACGGTATAACAAACCAAAATCGCGAAAGAAAAAATTTAAACGATACCGCCGGTATAGAGCTTGTTATGCTTGTTACGAATATCCACGTCAAGTTAATTGTTATTGCAATCGATACCGGATGCCGGAATATTTTTTTGTCGATTTTTTGTCCGGTAATGTGTTTAAGAATAAAAATAAGTAAAAATGCAACAAACAAGGGTTCTGTCGGAATTGACACGTCAACGGGAGCATCAGGTAAAAATTCGGAGAGCAATATTGAAAGAGGCGTAAAAAAAACCGAAGCAAGAAATACGAGTTTTATATCTGTTATAAGATACCATATAAGCAGAAAAACAAAAGGAATAAAAATACCGTAATAAATATCGAAATAAATGAGAACAACATTTATTAAGATATAAATAAAAGATGCCGCGAAGAGCAACTTATTGTTCTTTATAATGTCCAAAAGTTACGGTTTAATCGGTTTCTACTTTTTCTTTGAAGTTCTTAAAGAAGTCGGCGAAAGCAACAAACAAAACTGCAAAAACAAAACTTGAAAGCGTTGTAAGAACAACAATAAGCCATCTTACGGGTTTTGATTTTTTTTCTGCCGGTTCGGCTTTTTCAACGATGTATATGTTAGAAAGGTTTTGTCCGTACTCCACGCCGGCTTCTACCCATTTTCCTTTAAGGTCGCTGAGCCGTTCTTGTTCAAATTCGATAAATTTAGATAATTCCAGTGATATATGTCCGTATTTTTCCAAACTTTTTAGTTTGTTTTCAAGATACTTAATTCCGGATTTTGATATTTTTCCGGAAGCTATACCTTCGGCAAGTCCGGAAGAATATGCCGTAACCTGCTCGGTGTAATCCAAGACACCCATTTTATTTAAAACCGAAAGCGAATCGGATATTTCTTGTATTTGACGGTTTAATTTTTTGTATTCGTGTTCTACTATAAGCAAAGCTTTCCAAGCTCTTTTTTTATGCAGGTTATTTAATACTGTATCGGCATATAAGGATATTTCGTTGGCAATATCCGCCGCATATTCGGGGTCTTTGTCCAAAACATCTATGCGAACGGATTGAAATTTTGTTTTTTTGAACGATATGTTGTCGTCATACGTATCGTAAAGTTTGGTTTTGGCATAACGTTCCGTTGTATCGATATCGTAATGCTCCGTTAAATTAAATTTATCGACTATATGATTTATTATTTCGTTTGATTGAAGTATTTGCAAAAGTTGTTCGGTTTCTTCTTCTTCTCCGAATGCCATTAAATTTCCTTTTGCGTTGCCGAGCAATGCTTTCGATACCGAAACCGAAGATGCCGGATACAGAATTACCGTTGATTTATACATAGGTGTAATTAAAAGCGATACAATAATCGAGGCAACGGCGCCCAGAACGGTAATTAAAATTATCGGTTTTCTTTTTTTGTAAAGAAAAACAAGAATGTCTTGCGAGTCGTTTGAGAAATTATTTTTATCTGTCATAGTTTTTTTATTCCGTTATAATAATAGAATATTTCTTTTTTCCTTGTCGTATAACGATGTATTTGTCGTTTATGAGATGTTTTTTGTTAATCGGTTCGTCGGGGTTAAGAAATTTTTCCATATTTATGCTCAGTCCTTTGTCTTTTATCAGACGTCTTACTTCGCCTTTCGATTTGAAAACAGGAGTAATTTCGGCTGTTAAATCGAAAATGTTTATTCCTTTTTCGATAATTTCTTTTTTTACGGTAAAATGCGGAACGCCTTCGAAAACATCATTGAAAGTTTTTTCGTCCAAAGTTTCGAGTTGTTCTTTTGTACCTTTTCCGAATAAAATTTGCGAAGCCGTTACGGCGGTATCGTAAGCGGTTTTTCCGTGAACCATAACGGTAATTTCTTCTGCAAGTTTTTTTTGCAAAATACGTGTGTGAGGAGCTTCTTTATGTTCTTTTACGAGATTTTCTATTTCGTCTTTGTTTAAAATCGTAAATATTTTAAGATATTTTTCGGCATCGTCGTCTCCGGTATTTATCCAAAACTGGTAAAATTCGTAAGGCGATGTTTTTTCCGGATCGAGCCAAATATTTCCTTTTTCGGTTTTACCGAATTTTTTTCCGTCCGATTTTGTAATAAGCGGGCTTGTAAGGGCATAAGCTTTTCCCTGCAACATTCTTCTGATAAGCTCGGTTCCCGTCGTGATGTTTCCCCATTGGTCGGAACCGCCCATTTGCAGTTTGCAGTTATGTTCTTTGTAAAGATGTAAAAAATCGTATCCTTGAACCAATTGGTAGCTGAACTCCGTAAAAGAAAGTCCTTCTGCATCTTTATCGCCTGATGCGTTCATTCTTTTTTTTACGGAATCTTTGGCTATCATGTAATTTACGGTTATGTGTTTGCCTACATCCCGTATAAAATCAAGAAAAGAGAATTTGCTCATCCAATCGTAATTATTGAGCAAGAGAGCTTTGTTTTCTTTGTCTTCCGAGAAATCAAGAAATTTTTCCAGTTGTTTTTTTATAGCTTCCTGATTGTGTTTTATGGTATCCAAAGTAAGCAAATTACGTTCTTCCGATTTTCCGGACGGGTCGCCTATCATTCCGGTTGCACCTCCTATTACGGCAACGGGGCGATGCCCTGCTCTTTGAAAATGTTTAAGTAACATTACGCTTACAAGGTGTCCTATGTGTAAAGAATCAGCCGTAGGGTCTATTCCTACATAAGCGGCAACGTTTTTTTCTTTAAGAATTTCTTCGGTTCCGGGCATGATATTGTGCAACATGCCTCTCCATTTTACTTCTTCGATAAAATTCATATATTATTTTTTTTGCAAAGATAATTATTCTCGTTAAGAGATAAAGAAAAGCAAAATGTTTTTTATTTTAAGAAATTTACGGTTTTTATTGTTGCGGGAGCCGTAAGTTTTACGGTTTTGTAAAAACGACTTTTTCTTTCGTATTTTCCGGGTAAAAGTCCCGAATGTGAAACGAAAAGTAAAATGATGCTTGTAATATACAGGTATTTTATTGCGGAAGTAAGCATTCCGAGTATGATATTTACGGGTTTTTTCATATTTACGTTACTCGAACTTTGTGCTTTATCCGCAACAATATTCGAAAGCCAAAGGGTTGCCGAAAATAATACGGCGAAAATATATATGTCGAGATTACTTATTCCTCCTCTCCATTTTGCTCCGATAAAGTTTGCAAGTTCGGTCGAAACAAGACCGAAAACGGCAATGCCCGCCAATATTGCGAGCAAAGATAAAGAGTGTACTACAGGACCTCTTTTGTATCCTTTAAATAATGCCCAAATTAAGACAACGGCAAGTAATACGTCTATAATACTTATTCCCGAAATATCAACATTATCCATTTCAATAATTAAAAATTTATCGAAACAAATTTACATTAAATTTTTTAATTTGAAAGATTAAGCGGTTCGGATTCGGCTTGAAGTATTTCGTCGGTTGAGTTTCGGCTTACGAATGCTATAAGTGTTAACCGGTTAAGATTCCATTCGGTATCCGGATAAAAGGTAAATTGTTTTTCGAAAGTATCGCCTTTTTTTGCCGAATTAAGTATTTTTTCTCCGAAAGCTCCGTTTATTCCTTTTTTGAGCATATATCTGTGGACGTATTCCGGATTGTATGTGTTTTCTACTTGTTGCGGTGCGACTATGCTGTCTTCGGTAACATATAGTCCGAGATTAACGGCTTCTTGAATATCGCCGAGAAATTCGGCAGTTATGTTTACCGAAACACTGTTTTCTTCTTGATTGTAAGAAGATTCTATTATGATGTTTACTTCCGGATTTATGTCGTAAACGGCATCAACGGCTGCGCGCCAAGTATCTTTTCCGAGTACGGTATTTCCGTTAAATTCCGTTCTGTTTATCATTCCGGCGGGTAATCCTTTTGCCGATATGCCGTAAACTTCGTCTAATGTTGTTCCGGTTTCGGTTCTGAAATCTTCCGGAAAATCGGGTTCTGTCGGTAATGCAAAAAAACCGACATGCACGGCGAGGGGTATTACATGGTCGCAATAATCGTTTTTTATTTCTTCAAGAATTTCCGAAGCGGCGGGGCAGTTAGGGCAACGGTGTCCGGTATAATCTTCGACAAGAATTTTTCTTATGGGAACCGGTTGCGTTTCGTCGCCGCAGGTTCCTTCTTGTTTTTCTTTTAAAGGATTATTTATTTGGTCGCATGCAAAAAATAATAAAAATCCGGACAGCAGTAATATTGTTTTCAGGTATTTCATTTTCTTAATTTTGTTTAAATCAGAAAGTTGTACTTACAGTTAGAGAAAATCCGTTTGAAGCAGGCACGTTTCTGCAAACACCTCCCACGCACGTAACTCCTTCGCGTTGTTTTCCGTATCCTAATTGTATTCGGTTTGCGCCTTTTGTATATCCTCCCGATATTATGTAATAATGATTTCGGTGTTGTGTGTCGGGGTTTCCGTAGTTGTATTGGTCGGAAACGGCAAAAAACCAATGCGGCGAACTTGTGTATTCGAGAGTGAACATATACCAATCGCCGTAGTCTTGTTTTTCTCCGGAAGGTTCTTTTCCGGTAATTAATATTTCGTTTTCAATGCGCAGAGCATTTTTAGAATTAAATTTATACGTGAAATCCAAAATTCCGATATCGGCGTGTAAAGTTCCGTATTTTCCCTGAATTACGAGTTTGTTGTAATCTTCGTACATGTATATTGCCGAAAATTTGAGTTTTTTACTGATTTTTTTATGTATTTCGATATTAAAGTCTCTGAAATAGAGCTCGTCGCCTATTGCGAAAAAATCGGAAGTATATCCGTCGAGGTCGGGTATTTCGGCATCCGGGTCAACGATTATTTTTTCCGTTTTGATTGAATTAACCTGTGAATAGTTTAAACTTATGTTCATTCCGTATTTGCCTCCGAGCAAACTTCCTCTTTTCATGTTATAAAATATTTCCACGTTACCGCCGACTTGCCCGTTCGGCTGTGTTGCAAAAGGATACATCGCCGCAAAAGCATACGTGTGGGTTTTTGCTACCGCGGGCAGATAGTTGATGTTAAGATCGTTTATGCTTGCCGCTCTGTCGGAACGAAAACTCATATTATCGAGGCGTAAGACATTTGCCAATATTCCGATTCCTTTTTTAGACCAAGATGTATTAATAAGCAATGCGTTTCCGTCTTTAAATATATTTCCGTTATCGGAAGATGGGTCATTTATTTTGTATGCGTATTCCGATGCCAGAATGAATGAATTTCTCGATAAATTTATTCTGCCGGCAAAGGCACCTACATTTTCGGGGAAATTATAAACAGGGTCAAGATTTTTTTGATATTTACTTACGAAACTGCCGCCGATAATAATACGGGTTTTTTTATCTTCAAATTTTTTAAAAGTTTCGTTTACGGATATTTCGGCATCTGTTCCTCTTACGATTCCCGGACCGTATTCCCAGTAAAGTTTTTGTTTTCCTATAAGTCCGGTAATTCTTATTCCTTTTACGGGCATGTATTTAATGCGAAAACCGTCAAGAGCATTGTCTGTTCCGAGAGTTTTGTCTTCGTATGTTCTGAGTATAAGACCGTTTCCGAATTGTTCGTAAAAATTACCGGCGGTAATTTCTATTTCGTCGGTTTTGTAGGTAACATATCTGTTTGCTATGCCTTGTCCGTTGTATCTTTGGTCGAAACCGAGCATTGTGTTAAGATATGCTTCGTATCTTATACCTGCCGAGAAGTTGCCTTTTACGTATGTTATGTTTGCATAAGCGTTGGTTCTTATTATGTCGTCAACGGCTTCGGCACCGGTAAGGGAATCTTCGGCATAAGTTTGCATGTTTATTTCAAAATTTCCGTGAATTTCGCCGTAATCTTTTTTGTTTTCGTTTTGCGAGAACGAAATGTTCGGGAATAAAACATGGAAACATAAAATTATCGTTAAGAAAAATCTGTTCATTTTTTTCGTATTAAAAAAGCCGGTATTTTTCCGGCTGATTATTACAGAATGCGGATTATTTTTTTTCCGATGCGAGTTTTTTCAGAATTTCGTATATTTCGTCTTCGTCGCCGGGAGAATAGGAGTTGTGCTGCCATACAATTTTTCCGTTTTTGTCCAGTATAAAAGAATGCGGAACGTTTATCACGTTCATGGCTCTTTTAAAATCACCGTTGGGGTCGAGCAGTATTTCAAACTCCCAACCTCGTCCGTTTACGAACGGTGCCACTCGGTTCATGCTTTTGCTGTCGTCTATCGAAACGGCATATACTTTAAATCCGGTTTCTTCTTGCCAATCGACGTAGTTTTCGTCAACGGCGATAAGTTCTTTTATGCAAGGTTTGCACCATGTAGCCCAAAAACTCAGGAATATCGGACCGTCGGCATTTTTGATGCCGGCAGTATTAAAAGTTTCTCCGTTAAGGGTTTTGATATTTACCGAAGGTAAATTGTTTTTTTCGGTATCTTGTCCGTATGAATATACGAATGATATTATAAGAAATAATACAATAATTATGCGGTTCATTATTTTACGATTAGTTTTTTCGTGTTTATAATTTTTCCGTCGGAAATAAAAGATACAAAATAAATACCGGCATTCAGTTTTGCTATGTTTATTTGATTTTTTTGTGTTTTTAAAGGTGCGCATTCAACGGTTTTTCCTATTATATCGGTAATTTTTATTTCCGGATTTATCAGGTTTGCCGAGATGTTTACGTTTAAAATATCTTTTGCGGGGTTGGGATACAGAGAAAATTTAAAAGTATTCGGTTCGTTTACGAAAGCTGCATCTGTATCTAATGTAAAGGTGGCGTTATTGTCTTCGTTGCCTTCTTCATATACTTTAATTGTTACAAAAGCATGTTCGGAACTGCCGTTTGAAATATATTCCACATCTGCTTCACCGTTTGTTCCGTACGTTTCTCCCGCCCCTAAACTCACGGCTTGTCCTATTGTTACCGGAACAGCTGTAATTTGGACGCATTGATCGCAAGCGCAAACAGATAATCCCGTTGCATCATCAGGTACTGCAAAATCAATTACTTCAACAATAAATGTTATTTCTTCACTGCCTTCGTTAGTTATGTTAAAATATACTTTGTCGGGAGACGACGGCAAGTGAGCCGTTTGGTTTGTTAAATCGTTTCCGTTACTGTCTTTTAGGGTAATTTGCCCGAAAACATGCGTATATAAAAAAAGTATCGAAATTAAGGTAAATAAATGTTTCATAATCAGTTTTTATTTTTTAAAAAGAGGTTGTTTAAAAATTCTAAAAAATGTTTATTCTTAAACAACCTCCGGTAATAAATACCTTATTGTCTTGATATTATAAGTTTTTTAATTATTTTGTTGTTTTTTGTTTTTATCTCTGCAAAATATGTTCCGCTTTTTAATTTTGATATGTTAATAAATTGGTTACCGGAAACATTTTTTTCGTGAAGCATCATCTTTCCCGTTACATTAAATATTTTTACATCGGCGTTTTTTACATTTAGAATCTTTATTTTATCAAAAGCAGGATTCGGATAAACGGAAATATTTTCAAGATTTTTATCTTCAACGGAAATTACATATTCCAAGTCCGTAAGTTTTAATTGAACGGCATTTCTTACGGTTCTGTCGTTTACGTTTCCGTTGTTTATGTCGCTTACGAGAGCAACTAAGTATAATTGTTCTGTATTCCAATTATCGTTTAAGGAATAAGAATATGTTTTTTCGTAGTAATCACCGGCATTTGTTGATGTGGTTATTTCGTCGCCGAGTCTTTCCGAAACGGCATCTCTTGTTGCATACCTGTGAATCCAATTGTCTGCCCCTGCTTGATTGTTTGCCGGAATGCTGTCTTCTGTTATCCATAAAGAAACGCCGACGGTGTGTGAAACATCTTGCAGAAAATTACCGCTTACGGTAACGTTAATATTTCCGTTATCCGAATATGTTCCGTCAATATTTACGGTAACTTCCGCGGGAACCATATAGCGGCTGTCTATTCTGTTTGTTCCGAAATTATCGCCGTCCCAAAAAACCGGACCGGGATCAACGCCTCCGTAATTATCGTTATCAAGTCCGTTATATTCTCTGTCGAACATTCCCGCAGGGGCATAAGTGCTTTCTCCACTGTTGAAAAACTCCAAATGAGCGGTATTTTCGGGAATAGTAAGCCAATCGGTATAATATCCGGAATGGTGGCACATCATTATAAAATAAGGATTTTCGGAAAAATGCTCTTCAAGAGTTGTAAGAACCGGAGGGCAATTCGGGCATTGCTCAGTGGTAAATTGTTCTAAAAGAACATATCTTTGTGTTTTGCTGTTTGAGACTTCAATGCTTTTGCTTACGGAATTATTATTTGTATTTGTTTCGCCGCCTCCGTTTACGTTAGAGATAACGGCTGTTACGGTATAATTCCCTTCCGCATTGAAACTGTATGGAACATCATGAGTAAATGTATATGATTCGTTATAAGGAATATTTACTCCGGTAACGCTGTAAACGGAACTTTCGTCTCCTCCGTCAATATTATATGTTACGTCAAAAGATGTTATATCGTTTTCACCTCTGTTAATTATTTTACCTTTTACGGTAATATTTTCTTCGGGAGTACAATAAAGAGGAGTGAATAATTTTTCTGCAAAAACGTCCAATTCGTTTATAACCGTAATATTTTTTGTTAAGGTATCATTTGCCGTGTTATCATCGTTTCCGTTCCCGTTTATATTTGAACACCATACCGAAAGAGTATAATTGCCGGATACAGCATTCCATTGAGTGCCGTGCGTAAATGAATAACTCTCGCCGGCATTAATATTTGTATTAATATTTTCTGTTTGTACCGTTCCGTTATCAACCTGCCAATTAAGGTCAAAAGAATTGATTTGATTTGTTCCGAAGTTCATTAAAACTCCCGTTATGTCAACAGGTCCTTCGGAAACAATATCATTTGTCGTTATGCTTGTAAGTGCTGCATCATAGGCCGGAGCATCACCTATTCCTGCTTTAATGTTCCAATTATAAGTTAAAGTTGATGACAGGTCATTTAAATGAGTCCAAGAACCGTTCCATATCATAAAATTTCCGTCATTGTTTACAGGTCCGTCATCACTGCTTGCAGGATATCCTCCGGAAAAATCTCCGAAATATCCTATCATTAAATCTTTTGAGGCATCTATTACATACGGCGGTGCTAAAAAAACGGTAGTCCAATCGCCGTCGGGATTAGGAGTAAAAGATTGTGAAACAACCGGGGTTCCGGGAGTTCCCGATCCGGATTCTTCGTATATTCTAAGTTCGCAGGAATTGACATATTCCGGCTGGCTTATGAGAACCATTACTTCTTGAATTTGTCTTCCGTCGTGGGCGGTAAGAGAAGATGCCGGAATATGAATAAAACACCCGAAACTCGCTGCACTTCCTGTTCCTATTGAATGAGCGGGATCTCCGCAATAATAAATCCAGTCTGTTACTGTTCGTGAGGAATTTTCAGGCGATTTAATCTCATTTTTAATTTTTGTTTGATAAAATAAATTGTTTTTTGTTCTTTGTGAAAAAGATGTTGTAGTATAAATAAAAAACAACGAAATAAAAAGAAATGTAAATTTTTTCATTACGGAATAATTTAAGAGTTAATTCTCTTTTTTGATAGAAGATAGATAAAAGGTTGCATTTTTTATTTAAATAAATGCTTTATTTTATATTTCAGTCCCGTCCAACCTGTTTTTCTTCCGTAAGGAGATTCGCTTTTGTAGTTAAATTGCCATGATAAGCCGAAGTTAAGAGTATTGAAGCTCATATCTCTCGCTTGTCCGTTTTTGTAAATATTTCTCATGCTTATGTAATATCTGACAAAAACATCCAAAGCTTTAAATTGAAATCCGGCATTTCCAATGAATCCGTATTCGTAATTATTGTTTTCAAAGTCGTAGTAATAGACGGGGTCGGTGTCATGGTTATTTACGGTTAAAGACAAATATCTGTCTGTTTTCAGCAAAAGAGAGATTTGCCCTCCTAAACCGATGTGCCAGAAAATAAATTCGTATCCTTGTTTAAATTTTAAGAAAACGGGAACTGATAAATAATAATCTTTTTCGTTAACGGTAAGCAAACTGTTATCAAGCAGAGGTACGGGTTCCGAGAATTCGAAATTAAATAAAGAAAAGTTAATTTCGCTTTGTGCCGACAGATGTTCGCCTATGCGATTATCAAGATATAATCCGCCGAAATATCCCGTTTTTTTATTATACGAATCGGGTTTATCGGCACCGAATAATCCTGTTTTGTTTATTCCGCCGGAAATACCGTATCTTACAAATTGTCCTGATGCGTTTGAAAAAAATATCAGAATAAAAAATGCGGAATAAAAAAAAATCTTTTTCATTAATGAATTTAATAAATAATTACAAAATTATATCTTTGACAAAATTTCAATTCTGAAACAAAAATAATATTTAATTTAAAATTTGCCGTTAAACCGTGAAAATTATAAATAAAATAGTAAATAAAGTTACACAAAAACGGCTTTTGCAGATAGAAAATTTCAAAAAAGATCCGGTATCTGTTCAATACAAGCTGTTGCAAAATCTTACGGAATCGGCAAAAAACACGATTTTCGGAAAAGAACACAATTTTTCGGAAATTTCAGATAATTTTTCCGCGAAAAAATTTCAAGATAAAGTGCCGGTAAGAGATTATACCGCATTAAAACCTTATATCGACAGAATAAGAAACGGAGAAAACAATGTTTTGTGGCACAGTCCTGTTAAATGGTTTGCAGTATCTTCCGGAACAACATCCGATAAAAGCAAATTTATTCCGGTAAGCAGAGAAGCTCTTGAAGACAACCATTTCAGAGGCGGGAAGGACATTATAATTGTTTATTCAAGTCAATACGAAGACACTAAACTCGTAAAAAGCAAATCGTTGGTTATAGGCGGAAGCAGGCAAATAAGCACTTTTGACAATAATTTGTATTACGGTGATTTATCAGCGGTTATAATAGAAAATCTCCCTGTATGGTCTCATTTTTTAAGAACACCGAGAAAAGAAACGGCTTTAATGCCCGAGTGGGAAGAAAAACTGCAAAAGATGGCTGAAGAAACAATATACGAAAATGTTACGAGTATTACCGGAGTGCCTTCGTGGACTCTGGTTTTATTGAAATATATTTTGGAAAAGACGGGAAAAAATAATATAGCGGAGATATGGCCCGATTTTGAGTTGTTTATTCACGGAGGCGTTAGTTTTAAACCTTATCGTGATATATTTAAAAAGATAATGCCCCCCGGAACCCGTTACCTCGAGACTTATAATGCATCAGAGGGTTTTTTTGCTTTTCAGGATGATTTAAGCAGCGATGATATGTTACTTGTATTGGATACGGGTATTTTTTACGAATTTATACCGCTTTCGGAAATTTTTGACGAAAATCCTCCGGTATATACGGTCGAAAATGTCAAAAAAGATGTAAATTATGCTCTCGTTATAACCACGAACAGCGGACTTTGGCGCTACATAATAGGAGATACGGTTCGATTCACGTCTTTATTCCCTCATAAAATAAAAATAACCGGGCGTATAAAACATTTCATAAATGCTTTCGGCGAAGAATTGATTATAGAGAATGCCGAAAAAGCATTAAACGAAGCAACAAAAAAAACAAATTCGGAAATAAAAGAATTTACCGCCGCACCTGTTTACATTTCGGATAAAAATACCGGAGCGCATCAGTGGTTGATTGAATTTGTGAAAAAACCGGAAGACATCAAAAAATTTGCCGAAATTCTTGACGAAGAACTTAAAAAAGTAAACTCGGATTATGCCGCAAAACGTCATAAAGATTTAACATTAAGAATGCCGGAAGTTATAGAAGCAAGAGAAAATTTGTTTTACGATTGGCTGAAAAAGAAAGGAAAACTCGGCGGACAAAATAAAATACCGAGACTTGCAAATAACCGTATTTACATCGACGAATTGTTGCAAATGAATAATTAGTTCGTATGCCGAAAATATATACATTTATATTTTTTGTTGTTTTTTGCGGATTTGGTCGGGATGTTCGACCGAAACCCGTTGTTAATTCGGTTTCGGATAAATTATATGCCGATAATTTTGATAATGTTTACTCCGTGTGCGGAGCATCTTTAATAAAATACGATTCGTCAGGAGAGCAAAAAGCTGTTTTTGACAGTCCTTACGCCGAAAAAATAACCTTTATAGATACAGGAGATCCTTTAAAAATACCTGTTTTTTACGAAAATATTAATCGTATAATTTTTCTCGATAACAAGTTGACTGTTTGTGCGAATAATGTTAACCTTTCGGATTTAGGCATATACGGAAAAGCATTAATATGCAGAAACGAAACCGGAGGATTATGGGCTGTTGATGTTTACGAAAGCAAATTATTTAAATTTGATGTCGAGTTTAATTTATTATTTGAGAAGACTCTTTTCGAGATTTCCGACAATATTGTTTTTGTTGCGGCAAACACCCGGTTTTTGTTTTTACGAACCGAAAAAAACGATGTCTTTGTTTTTGACAATAACGGTAATTTTCTTTTTAAAACCAAACAAAAAATATCATTTGATTTTCAGATATGCGATAATCTTTTAAGTTATTTTGACGTAAACGAAAATGCTTTTAAAGAATATGACTTTACCGAAGATACTTTTTTTATTACAAAATTTTCGGATAAAATAAAATTTTACGATGCGGTAAAATCTCCCGGTTATTTGTTTTTATCCGATAAGAAACAAATATATTCCGTAAGTATAAAATCAATGAAAGAATAAATAAGCAATGATAATTGCGGCAACAATTCCGACAAAATCGGCAATTAAACCCGCCGTAACGGCATAACGCGTGTTTTTAATCCCGACCGAGCCGAAATACACGGCAATTATATAAAAAGTGGTATCCGTGGCACCCTGAACGACAGATGCCGTTTTTCCGGCAAAAGAATCGGCACCGTATGTTTTCATTATATCAATCATCATTCCTCTTGCTCCGCTTCCGCTTAGGGGTTTCATCAGTGCCGCGGGCAATGCATCTGTAAAATCTGTATTTATTCCAGCCGATTTAAAAATAAACGCAAATCCGGAAATCAAATAATCCATTGCTCCGGATGCCCTGAATACACCTATTGCTACAAGTATGGCAATCAGATAAGGTATTATTTTTACGGCAATTGCAAAACCTTCTTTTCCGCCTTCCGTAAAAGCTTCGTAAACATTAATTTTTTTAACGGCTGCAAGTATTATAAACAAAATTATTATGCCGAATAAAATTAAATTACTTGCAACCGAAGATATGTCCGCAATTTTATCTTTGGGAAGTTGTTGCAGATACCATATTATACCGAAAACAACGGCACTTATGCTTCCGAGATAAGCTAAAACGGTTTTGTCGAACAAATTTATTTTTTGATATATCGAAACGGTAATTAAACCTGCGAGAGTAGAAAAGAATGTTGCCAGCAGTATAGGAATAAAAATATCGGAAGGGTCCGCAGCTCCGAGCTGTGCCCTGTAAACCATTACGCTTACCGGAATAATGGTAAGACCGGAAGTGTTTAAAACCAAAAACATAATTTGTGAGTCCGAAGCCGTATTTTTATCCGGATTTGTTTTTTGCAGTTGTTTCATTGCTTCGAGCCCGGCAGGTGTTGCCGCATTATCCAGTCCGAGCATGTTAGCCGCTATGTTCATCATTATAGAACCGTATGCCGGATGGTCTTTTCCGAGTTCGGGAAATATTTTGCGAAAAAAAGGATTTATTAATTTTGAAAGTATTTTTATGACACCGCCTTTTTCTCCTATTTTCATAATGCCGAGCCATAAAGTTAAAACTCCGGTAAGTCCGAGAGATATTTCAAATCCGGTTTTTGCAGATTCGAAAGTGCTTTGCACCATTTCCGGAAAAACGCTCAAATCTCCGAAAAAAATTAATTTTATAAGACCAACCGCAAATGCAATAATAAAAAAAGCAATCCAAATATAATTTAATGCCACCGGTTTTAGTTTTTTTACAAAAATAAAATAATATTTCTTTTACCTTTGCATTTTCCGAAAACAAAATGGGAGTTATTGCAAAACAGTCGATAAAAGGTTCGGTATATACTTATGCCGGAGCTTTAACGGGATTTATAAATACGGGATTGCTTATGCCCGAATTTTTTGCTCCCGAGCAAATAGGTCTCGTAAATTTGCTTATAGCTTTTACTTTAATTTTTTCTCAACTCGGTAATCTGGGATTTTCGGGTGTTATAACCAGATTATTTCCGTATTTCAGAAACAACGAAAAAAAACATAACGGTATATTAACTCTCGGATTATTAATTTCCGTTGCCGGATTTTTACTGACTTTGCTGCTGTTTTTTATTTCCGAAAAATATCTTGTTAAGAGTAATTACAAAACATCGGAATTACTTTCGGATAATATTTTTTATGTTCCGGTTCTGACATTTTTTATGATATTGTTTTATCTGTTCGATAATTACAATAAAGTATTGTTTGATGCCGTTTCGGGAATCTTTTTAAGAGAGTTTTTTGTCCGCCTTGCCGATTTGTTTATAATTATTCTGTATATTTTCGATTATATCGATTTTAAAACATTCGTATTTTGGTATATCGTAATATTTGCTTTGCCTTCGGTTATACTTATGTTTATTTTGATTAAGCGAAAGGTGTTTTACTTAACCGGAATTAATAAAAATCTGCTTTTAAAATTAAAAAAAGAAATCATAGGCATAAGTTTATTTTGGATTCTTTCCGGATTTGCGGGTATAGCCGTTCAGTCCATAGATAAATACATGACAAATTATTATCTGGGATTGGCGGCGTCCGGGATATATGCGGTAACTTTTTATTTCGGAATGCTGGTTATTATGCCGGCGCGTTCGCTTCGTAAAATATCTTCCGTTATTATTGCCGAAGCATGGAAAAAAAATGACATTAAAACAATTTCCGAGATTTACGAAAAAAGTTCCGTAAATTTATTTATCGCGGGTTCTCTTGTTGTTATCGGATTGTGGGTAAATATTGATAATATTTTTGAAATAATACCTGAATATGCAGCCGGCAAATATGTTGTTTTGTTTATTTCGCTTTTGAGTTTGGCTGACATGTCTTCCGGAACGGCAGCCGCAATTATAGGTAATTCCGGGTATTATAAAATTAATGCTTACGTTATGTTTTTTACTTTGTTAAGCATAATAATCACAAATTATTTTTTTATAAATTTATGGGGATTAAAAGGTGCGGCGTTTGCTTCGTTTATTTCTGTTTCTTTTGCGGTATTTTTTCGTTTTTTGTTTCTTTATAAAAAATATAAACTTCAACCTTATTCTCTCAGGCATGTTAAAATTTTATTTACCGGGCTTTTAACTTTATTTGTTAACTTTTTAATTCCGGAAATTGATAATGTTTTTGCCGATATTGTCGTAAGATCGTTTGCCGTATCCGTTGTTTTTGCAAGTTTGATATATTTTTTTAAGGTTTCCGAAGATGTTAATTCTTTTGTTTTAAAAATAATCGATAAATTAAAATCTTCTTAAATCGGAATATTTAAACTGCCATTCCGGTATTTTTAAATTTTCGGTATCTGTAAAGTTATACCAAGGTGATATGTCCGGATTATTAAGATTTTTAACAATGTGTATTTCTTGTGCCGGCATATAACTTTGTGCAAGCATAAAGATTATTTGTCCTTTATCGTTTTTTGCCGCGTCAACAACAATTACCGCATGCCCGTAAGGTTTGCCGCTTTGTATGAATACATCTCCCGGTTTAATGTTTTTTTCGGGATTGCTGACCGGTGTAAGTTCTTTTTTTAAAGAAGATGTGTTGGCATACGAAAAAATATAATTCATATAATTTCTGAAAGTTTTATACGAACGGTCGTTTCCGGCATATGATATATAATAATGCGGCTTGCCGTCGCTTAAAAAGTTAAAATGAATGCTTTCGTAATTTTCTTGGGCATATAAATATTCGGCACGCAAACGCATTACGGCATCGGCACATTGCTGTAAATCTCTTTTCCCGACATCGAATTTTAAAACGGCAAAATGCAAATCCTGATTGTATTTTAAACTGCCGTCATACAAGCGAAGTTTATTATTTTCGGTTTTTAATTTAACGTTTCCGAGCCAAAATCCGAAACTTCCCGAATCAAGTTTTATTCTGTGATATCCTTCCGGAAGCGGAATTGATTTTATATCGGGATATTTTGCTTTTTCTTGTAATTCAATGCGGTATTTTAAATTGTTATTCGAATAAGTATCAATTTTTTTATTTTGAGAATTACATGCGGAAGCAAACAGCACGAAAAATAAAAATATTATATTAATGAATTTCATTATATTTTATTTAAAGGGCAGTATTAAAATTTTTTCTTGTTTTATTTCATAAGCTAAAATTAATACATTTGTAAGAAATATTTTAATTTATATCATGAAAAAAAAGTATATTCTTGCATTAGACCAGGGAACAAGCAGTTCCAGAGCAATTATTTTCGACAAAGAGCAAAATATTGTCGGTATAGAACAACAAGAATTTAAACAATTTTATCCCGAAGCCGGTCGGGTAGAGCATAACCCTCACGAAATTTGGGAAAGCCAGTATCTTACCGCAAAAACATTAATTACGCGTCTTAAAATAAACCCCGAAGAAATTGCCGGTATCGGTATAACAAACCAAAGAGAAACTACAATTATTTGGGATAAAAATACGGGAGAACCGGTTTATAACGCTATTGTTTGGCAAGATAAACGAACATCCGCTTTATGCGAAGATTTAAAAAAGCAAGGTCTTGAAGATTACATAAAAGACAATACCGGTTTATTGCCTGATTCATATTTCTCGGGAACAAAAATTAATTGGATTCTGGAAAATGTTGAAGGAGCAAGAAGTAAAGCGGAGCAAGGCGATTTGCTGTTCGGAACAATAGATACCTGGCTTATTTGGAAACTTTCGGGCGGTAAACTTCACATTACGGATTATTCCAATGCATCCCGAACATTAATTTACAACATTAAAACATTACGATGGGATAAAAAAATGCTTGAAGTTTTAAATATTCCCGAAATAATATTACCGGAAGTCAGAAATTCAAGCGAAATATACGGAACAACGGCAAAAGAACTGTTCGGTTGCGAAATACCGATTGCCGGAATTGCCGGCGACCAACAGGCGGCACTTTTCGGACAACAGTGTTTTACCGAAGGCGAAGCAAAAAATACTTACGGCACGGGTTGTTTTATGCTTATGAATACGGGTAAAAAACCGGTAATGTCAAAATCCGGTTTGCTTACCACAATTGCTTGGGGCTTAAACGGAAATATTACCTATGCACTTGAAGGCAGCGTATTTATTGCCGGTGCGGCAATAAAATGGTTGCGCGACGGAATAAAAATCATAAATTCGGCTTCGGATACCGAAAGAATGGTAAAAGAAACCGACTCGAACGAAGGTATTTACATTGTCCCAGCTTTTGCAGGTCTCGGTGCCCCGTATTGGGATATGGATGCCAGAGGTATTATAACCGGATTGACGCAAGGTATTACCGAAAATCATATCGTAAGAGCAACTTTAGAGTCTCTCGCTTATCAAACAAAAGATATTCTCGATGTTATGTCTTCGGATTCGGGAATAGAATTAAAAGAACTGAATGTTGACGGCGGAGCAACGGTAAATAATTTTTTGATGCAATTTCAGTCGGATATTTTGAACAAAAACGTAATAAGACCGGAAGTTGTGGAAACAACCGCCGCAGGAGCCGCATATCTTGCCGGATTGGCAACAGGCTTTTGGTCGGAAGAGAATTTAACCGCTAAACGCAAAATAGACAAAAAATTTAATCCCGACATGAAAGAACCGGAACGCAAAAAACTTTATGACGGCTGGAAACTTGCGGTTCGCAGGTGTATGTTAAAATAAATTAAGACCCTGCAGGGTTTGTTTTGATTATTTTGCCCGAAATTTTTATCAGTTACGGCATATATCAAACAATAGTTGCATTTAGAAAATACGATAAATGAACCCGAACCAAAAAAAAGCATACATTTATGCAATATCGGCGGTATTACTGTGGTCAACGGTTGCCGTATCGTTTAAAATCGCTTTAAGATATGTTGATTTTTTGCAATTATTGCTTTTTGCATCCTTTACGGCAATTATTGTTTACATTATTATTGCATTTATCGACGGAACTTTCGGCGAATTATTCAAAACAAACAAATATGAACTTTTATATTCGGCATTTGTCGGATTTTTAAATCCTTTTTTATACTATGTTGTTTTATTTAAAGCATATTCTTTGCTTCCGGCACAAATAGCGCAACCGCTCAATTATCTTTGGCCTGCCGTTTTGGTATTGCTGTCGGCGCCTTTACTCGGCGAAAAACTTAAATTTTTAAACATATTGTCTCTTTTTGTCGGATTTACCGGCGTATATATAATTTCTACGCGAGGAAATTTTTTCGGCTTTAAGATAGAACAACCTCTCGGCGTGGCTCTTGCCGCAGGAAGCTCCGTTATTTGGGCATTTTCGTGGATTTTTAATCAAAAAGACAAACGCAGCGAGCAAAAAAAACTGTTTTGGAACTTTATTTTCGGATTTTTTTATACGCTTATTGCCGTTTTACTTTTTTCAGAATTAAAATTGCCCGAAATAAAAGGAATATTTGCCGTTATGTATGTAGGTCTTTTCGAAACCGGAATAACTTTCTTTTTTTGGCTTAAAGCGCTACAACTAACCGAGCGAAACGATAAAATAAGCAACCTGATATTTTTTTCCCCTTTTCTTGCTTTAATTTTTATACATTTTGTATTAGGAGAAAAAATTTTTTACACTACTTATATAGGATTAATTTTAATTATCGCGGGAATTTTTATTTCAAAAATTGAATTAAAATCAAAAAAATAAACATTTTTACGGAAAAATTGACAAAAGAAAAATACATACTCGGCATTGATCCCGGAACGGCATTTACCGGATACGGAGTTATTAGAATTATCGGTAAAACACCGCAACTTGTTACTTTGGGATATATAGAACTCTCAAAAATAGAAAATCCTTACGACCGTTTAAAACGAATTTACGAAAGAACAATTCAACTGATAGAAACTTACCCTGTTTCGGAATTTGCCGTTGAAGCACCTTTTTTCGGCAAAAACGTTCAATCAATGCTGAAACTCGGCAGAGCACAAGGGGTTGCCATAGCCGCAGCACTGTCGAAAGATTTGGATGTTTACGAATATTCGCCGCGTAAAATAAAACTCGCCGTTACCGGAAACGGAAATGCCTCGAAAGAACAAGTTGCGGCATTTCTGCAAAATACTTTAAAACTTAAAGAAATTCCCGCAAAACTTGACGCCACCGACGGACTTGCCGTTGCCGTATGTCATCATTATCAAAATAATTATTCGGTAAAAGGAGCGGCTAAAAGCTGGAAAGAATTTATCAATAAAAATCCCGGACGGGTAAAATAAAAATGCTTTTTTTTAAGTTATTGTTAAATAAAACTTATCAACTTGCTTTATTATTAATGATTTAATTATTAAATTTGTATTGTAAAACATTTTTTTGCCGGTTTGTTAAATACTTTTCAGTATTTTAACCGGCTGTATTTTATTGATTATTAAAACCAAAAATTATGAAAGTTGTCAAATTTTTTATTGCCGTATTTGCTTTGTTTTTATTCTCCGGGCATCTTGATGCTCAAAAAGTAACATATGCTCCGGCAAAGAGTTTGTTTAATGCCGAACAGACTAAAGTTTTAGAGAAAGCCGAAAAATATATAAACAAAGCCGATTCTAAAATCAGCAAAGCCGAAGCGATAGAGAAAAAATACGAAAAGAAGAAAAAAAAGAAGAAAAAATATAATAAAAAAACATGGGAAGCCAAAAAATACAGAATTTTGGCAGAGAAAGATTATTTAAAGGCATATCAAGATGCATCGTCGGTATATTCGGAAATAATTGTGGGAACAACCTATTACGACGAAGCTGATAAAACTGAGGCAAAAGCATTAAACGACGAAGCCGTTTCTTTAATAGAAGATGCCGACAAAAAAATGTCAAAATATAATAAAAAAACAGGTGATTCAAAATACCTTAAGAAACTTTCTTACTCAAGTTTAAACAGTGCTTTAAGCAGTGCAAGAACTCTTAAAGAAAGTGCTTATTCAAAACAAACGGAAGCTCTGGATATAGTTCTTAATCAAGGAAGAAAAAAAGAACAAGACGAAAAAGATAACAGAGCTTGGGCAACAGCTCAAAATATAAACACAATAGCGTCTTATCAAGATTATATAGACAATTTCCCCTCGGGAAAATATGTAAGCAGAGCTCGTCAAATGATAAGACAATTACAGGAAGAAGCAAAAAGAGCAAATACTCCGGTTAAATCCGATTATGTTTTTAAAGTTCAGATTGCGGCATCAAGAACACCCTTGCCGAATTATGAACTTGCCTCAAAATATTCAAACACGTCGGAAATAGAAAAATCATATTCAGGCGGATATTATAAATATTGGGTAAAATCGTTTCCCGTTTATTCGCAAGCCGCGGCATTCAGAGACCAATTATTAAGTACAACTGTTCCGGATGCTTTTGTGGTGGTTTTCGATAAAGACGGTAACCAACTTGAAGTAACCGATGAGATGAAATCTCATTAATAATAATCCGACAAAAATATTTTTTGAGAGAGAAGATGCACTTGTGTCTTCTCTTTTTTTGATTAAAAAAGTGTATTTTTGCCGAAATATTTAAAATTTAAAAAAATATCGCAAATCAACCTTTGGCAGAGCGTTTAAGACCGAGAACATTAGACGGTTATGTCGGACAGGAACATCTTGTCGGGAAAGGAAAAGTTTTGCGAAAAATAATAGAAACCGGCAATTTGCCGTCTTTTATTCTTTGGGGACCGCCGGGTGTCGGAAAAACAACTCTGGCAAAAATTATCGCAACAACTCTCGAACGCCCGTTTTATACGCTGAGTGCCGTAAGTTCCGGAGTAAAAGACGTAAGAGAAGTAATAAAAAAAGCAAAAAGCAAAGCTTTTTTTTCAAATCCTTCTCCGATTTTATTTATCGACGAAATACATCGTTTCAGCAAATCGCAGCAAGACTCGTTGCTTGCCGCCGTCGAAGAAGGTGCGGTTACGCTGATAGGGGCAACCACGGAAAATCCGTCTTTCGAAGTAATTTCTCCTTTGCTTTCGAGATGTCAGGTTTACGTGTTGAAACCTTTAAATGTTTCGGATTTAAGAAAATTAACGGAGAATGCGATAAAAAACGATACCGAACTTAAAAAAAAGAATATAGATATTGCGGAAACCGATGCATTGTTTCTGCATTCCGGAGGTGATGCCAGAAAACTTTACAATATTATAGAACTTGCGGTAAATTCTTTTGCGGATAACGAAAAAATAACAATAAACGATAAAATCGTTACGGACGTATTACAAAGCAAACAAGCCGTTTACGATAAAAACGGCGATATGCATTACGATATTATTTCGGCATTTATAAAATCCGTTCGCGGCAGCGATGCCGATGCGGCTGTATATTGGCTTGCAAGAATGATTGAAGGCGGAGAAGATCTTAAATTTATAGCACGCCGTTTGATAATACTTGCCGCCGAAGACATAGGTCTTGCAAATCCGAACGCTTTGCTTATGGCAAACAGCTGTTTTAATGCCGTTAATATTGTCGGTTATCCCGAATCTCGCATTATATTGTCGGAAGCAACGATTTATTTGGCTAATTCTCCGAAAAGCAATTCGGCATACAAGGCAATAAACAAAGCACAAGAAACAGTCAGGAAAACCGGCAATTTGCCTGTTCCTTTGCATCTCAGAAACGCTCCGACCAAATTAATGAAAGAACTCGGATACGGAAAAGATTACAAATATCCGCATAATTACGAAAATAATTTTGTAACACAACAATATCTTCCCGAAGAACTTAAAAATATAACCATATACGAAGCTCAAAACAATCCGGCGGAAGAAAAAATGAAACAACAAATAAAAAAACGCCGGTAAAAAAAATATTAATGACAAACTTTAAATATTATGATTGAAAAAATTCCGAATATAAAACATATTAATGATAATAATTTTTTTTTACTTGCCGGACCCTGTGTAGTCGAAAGCGAAAAAAATGTTTTTGAAATTGCCGAAAAATTGCTTGATATTACCGAAAAACTTAAAATACCGTATATTTTTAAAGCATCTTTTAAAAAAGCCAATCGTTCCAGAATAGATTCGTTTACGGGCATAGGCGACGAAAAAGCACTGAAAATTTTACGAAAAGTAAAAGAAAACCTGAAAATACCGACGGTTACCGACATACATTCTCCGGAAGATGCAAAAAAAACGGCAGATTTCGACATAGACGTTTTGCAAATTCCCGCATTTTTGTCGAGACAAACAGATTTGCTTGTTGCCGCCGCAAAAACAGGTAAATTCGTTAATATAAAAAAAGGACAATTTATGTCGCCCGAATCGATGAAATTTGCCGCACAAAAAGTAAGCGAAAGCGGAAATACTAATATTATGCTTACCGACAGAGGAACAATGTTCGGTTACGGCGATTTAATAGTTGATTTTCGTTCGGTTCCTATTATGCAAAAAACCGGATACCCTGTTATAGTTGACATAACACATTCGTTACAGCAACCGAACCAAACAAGCGGTGTTACCGGCGGACAACCCGAGATGATAGAAACAATAGGTAAAGCGGCAATTGCTGCGGGGGCAGACGGTATCTTTACGGAAACTCATCCTAATCCTGCGGAAGCAAAATCGGACGGAGCAAATATGCTGCGGTTGGATGCGGTTTACGAATTATTAAACAGACTGGTTAAAATAAGAAAGGTTATTAATACGTTTTAAAATTATGAAAAAAATATTAACCTTATTATTTGCGTTTTTATTTTCTGCTGTATCTTTTGCACAGACCGGAACTTTAAAAATAAAAGTTTCCGGCATAAAAAGTCATAAAGGAAACATAAAAGCGGCTTTGTATAACGAAGAGGGAAAAGAGTCTTTTTTAAAAGATTTAAAAAACGTGTATTCCAAAAAACAGACAGCCGTAACCGGCGATGAGGTAACAATAATATTTAAAAATTTGCCTTACGGCGTTTATGCCGTTTCTTTGTTTCAGGACGAAAACAACAATAATATTTTGGACAGGGCAAAAATAGGATTTCCGATTGAACCTTACGGTGTTTCGGGAAATAAAAAAACATTCGGTCCGCCCCGGTTTGACGATTGTAAATTTGAACTTAAAACGCCTTTGTTATATAAAAATATTATTCTCGGAAGTTTCGGCGGGAAATAATTTTTGCGGAGCAATTTTCGTCAACTCTTTCTTCGTTCCAGCAATGCCATTCCGAATCGCCGAAATATCGTAAATCTTTTATTCTGCCGGTAATATCCGAAGATGCATATTGAATAATCGTATGATTTTCGGTTGCTTTTTCGAAAATGTCGAGATATTTGTTGTATTGCCCGTCAACAGAATCTTTGTAAATGATGTAATTACCGTTATTTTCGTCAATAAGTAAAGTAGTTATCTTTAATGTTTTTTCGGTTTCGGATTTAACGTCTTGTTCGATGTTAAGATATTTTAATACCGTATTGCTTGTATCGGGTTTGTTAATAAGCCAAAAACCCGTCGATGAATCCGGGAAAAAGTATCCGTCGATTAAAAGCAGTTCGTTATAAACAGTATCGTTATCAATAAACAGAGATACGAACATCTTTGTTAAAACCGAATCGCTTTCCGCAATTTCGAAATATTTTATGTCGTAAGTTTTTTCTTCGGAAAATATTTTTTTTGAAATAAGCCAAGTGTTATTATCCTGATATTCAAGCTCGTTTTGTGATAATGATTCGTATAAATCACCGTATGTTTTAAGAGAGTCTTCAAATAAAGTTTTCCACATTAAAACGGTATTTCTGGCAGCTTCGTAGTTACTTGCCGAATCTCCGGGTGCGGAAAAGTATGAAAGGTCGGGGCGAATGTTTTCGTATGCGGGTAAGTCCGGAGCGGGTTTATCGTCTTCGGCGCATGAAAAAATTACCGTAAGTAAAACAAACAGAATAAATATTTTCGGTTTAAGATGTTTCATTATCTTACAAAATTACAATTTTTTGTTTTAGAATGATGTAAATTTTTTATTTATTCGGCGGCAGCTTGATTTAAAACTTTAAATTTCGTAGCTTTGTCTTAATTATAACGAAAATAAATTTAACCATGGAAGACAAAGAACTTTTCTTTAAAGAAGCACAAATTATTTCCAAGGAATTGGAAAATAAAATTGAAAAAGCAAAACTTTACGCCGAAAAAAAACGCAAGGAACTTGAAGCCGAAATAAAAGCAATGGAAGAAAAAAAAGCGAGTTTCGACAGTGAACTCGAAAAGTTGAAAGAAATACCGGACGATAAGTTCGAAGCGGAAATGAAAGCGTTTAAAGAGAAATATAAAACAGATACGATTATTGATACTCTTGACCAAAAATTTACCGAGTTTGCCGAAAAAACCAAAAGTTTTTTAAGCGATTTGGGTAATAAAGTTTCCGATTTTTATCACAAACAGGTTGATAAAAAAGACAAACCCGAAGATTTGTAAGGATATGATATTTTACGGTTAATTTTCTGCAATAATTAAAATTTTCGGGAAATACAAAAGTTGTAATTTGTTGTTAAAAATCGACATCTACGGTAACGGGGCAGTGGTCGGAGTGTTTTACTTCCGGAAGTATTGATGCCGCAATAATTTTATCTTCAAATTCTTTGCTTATCATGTGATAGTCGATACGCCAACCTTTGTTGTTGTTGCGGGCATTTGCGCGGTAACTCCACCATGTGTAATTGTGCGGTTCGTGATTAAATTTCCTGAAACTGTCAATAAATCCGTCATCGACGAATTTTTGAAACCACTGGCGTTCTTCGGGAAGAAAACCGGATGTGTTTTGCTGTTTTTCGGGATTATGAATATCTATCCAAAGCCGGCAAATGTTGTAATCGCCGGAAATTATTAAATTCGGTCGTGTTTTTTGCAGTTTGTTAACGTAAGTTCTGAAATCTTCGAGCCACTGCATTTTAAATGCTTGTCTTTCGTCGCCGCTCGACCCCGAAGGGTGATATACGCTTACAACCGATACGTTGCCGAAGTCGGCTCTTAAAAAACGTCCTTCGTTGTCGTATTTTTTTATACCCATGCCGTATTCTATGTTATCCGGTTTTTCTTTGGTAAGTATTCCTACTCCGCTGTAACCTTTTTTTTGCGCCGAAAACCAGTAGGAATGATACCCGAGATATTCAAAAAGCAAAGAGTCGATTTGTTCGGGTTGTGCTTTGGTTTCCTGTATGCATAATATATCCGGATTTTCGTTTTTAAGCCATTCGGCAAATCCTTTTTTAAGTGCGGCTCTTATGCCGTTAACATTGTAAGAAATTATTTTTTTCATGTTCGGGTAAGCGAAGTTTTTATTTGTTTATGTCGGTTAATCCGTCGGGCAGGTCAAATATAATTATTTTTTTTTCGATATTTATCGATTTAAGGAACTTGTCGTTTACCGGTATTAATATTTCTTTGTTGTCGGGCGAATATACGGTAAGAATCGGGTTTGAGGGTATGTTAAGGTATGTTCCGGATTTTCCTATGAATTTTTCGTTGTCGAATACGTCAAAATTTTCGGGTATGAATATTTCGTTTTCGTAAGTTTTTTTTATGTTTTTTTTTTCGGTAAGGACTTTGCAACCCGTAAGTTTTTCGATGTCTTTGTCAGTATCTATATTGTCGAATTTAACGAGCATTCCGGATTTTTTGTATGCTTTGGGCGGATATGAAAAGAAAAACGGAACTTTGTTTCCGTCTGTAATCAGGAAAATAAGCTCCGTTTTTTTCAGTTTGTCGAAACGTATCGAAAGTTTTACGACTGCTTCACCTTTGTAGCCGTGAGTTTTAATTATTTCACCGATTTCAACCAAATCAAGTTCGTCAATCGGTATCATAATTTCAGTCTTCTTTTTTTTCTTCCGTTTCTTCTTTTTTCTCTTCGGCTTCGGGTGCTTCCGCTTTTGCTTCTTCGTTTGCGTTTTCTTCGGCAACTTTTTCGTTTTCTTCTTTTGCTTCTTCTTCGGGTTGTTGCTTAGCGGCAATTTCCTCGGCTCTTGCTTTGTTGATTTCCTCTTCTATTTTCAAGCGTTTTTCTTTTTCCGCTTTTGATTCGGCTTTAAGTTTGTCTTTTTTCGCTTGAATTTTTTGCTCTTTGTCTTTCAACCAAGCATTAAATTTGTTTTCTGCTTCTTCTTCGGTCAAAGCACCTTTGGCAACGCCTTTCAAGAGGTGGTTTTTGTATAAAACGCCTTTGTATGAAAGTATTGCGCGACAAGTGTCCGTAGGAATTGCTCCGTTTTGAAGCCATTTCAACGCCTTATCGAAATTTAGATCAATAGTGGCAGGATCGGTATTCGGGTTATACGAACCGATTCTTTCAATGTACCTACCGTCACGCGGTGCCCTGCTGTCTGCAGCAACAATGTAATAGAACGCTCTTCTTTTGCGTCCGTGTCTTGCTAGTCTGATCTTTACAGGCATGTTAAATAAAATTTAGTTAGTTAAAAAATGACTGCAAATGTATGATTTTATTTTTTTTACGACAAAATATTTTAAAAATATTTGATATTTGTATTTATTGCTTTTTTTTTGTTGTTTAATTTTTATGTTTTATGTCGAATGATTGAAAAGACCGGAGGTATTTTGTTGCATCGTATAAAGTATTCCGATTCGCGGTTGATTTTAAAAATATTTACCGAGAAGTTCGGTTTGCGTTCGTATATGTTTTATTTGTCGAAAACGAAAAACAAGAAACACGAACAGAATATTCTTCAACCTTTGTATGTTTATGATTTGGAGGTTTACGACGGCGGCAAATGCAATATTTGCAAAATAAAAAACATTTCTTTGAAAGTTTTGTTTAAGTCTCTTCCTTTTGATATTTACAAGCAAAGTTTGTCGATGTTTTTGTCGGAATTTATTTTAAAAATATCCGCCGACAACGAGCCTGACGATATTTTATTTGATTTTATTTTCAATTCGGTAAAAGAATTGGACGAAATGCAAATATCCGTTGCCGATTTTCATTTGTTTTTTTTGTATCGTTTATCCGGGTATTTGGGTATTTTGCCTGAGAATAATTATTCCGATTCGCATAAAATATTTGATTTAAAAACCGGAAGATTTATTACCGGGCATCCGTCTCATTCTTTTTTTTTAGACGAGAAAATGAGTTTTAATTTATATAAATTGGCTTGTTCGCAAAAATACGAAACATTAAGTCTTCGTCTTAATAAGAATGACAGAGCCTCTTTGCTTAATGCTTTGATTGATTTTTATAATTTACATCTCGGGCGTCCGGGCAAAATGAAATCTCCGGAAATATTAAAACAAGTTTTTTCGTGATTTTTTATATTTGTGAGTCTCTTATCGATTCCGAAACGTTAATTACGTAGTCTCCGAGTTTTTCGCATGACGAGAATATTTCGTTATAGAATATTCCTGTTTTATATTTATATTTTTTTGCTTTTATGTTTTTAATGTGCTCTTCTCTGAGTTTATTTCGGAAACTGTTTATTTCGTTTTCTATTTCGTATGCTTTGGTGATATCGACTTCGGCATAATCTTTATTAAGGTTATTGAGCATTTCGTCGAGAGCTTTGTCTATTAAAGCATACATATCGGAAATGTTTTTTGAAATATCATCCGGAAATTCCACTTTGTTTTCGCGTTTAAGTACGAGAGCTTTTGCCAAGTTTGTGCATGAATCTCCTATGCTTTCGATATTATCTATTATTTCGAACATCCCTCTTATTTTAAGCGAACCGGATTTGCTGAGTTCTCCTTCCGAAATTTTTGCGAGATAATCTGCAATTTCCACTTCCATTCTGTCCGAAATTTCTTCGTATTTTTCAATTTTTTTGAACAGTTTTTCGAATTTTTTTTCTTTTTGTGTATTGCTCAATTCTTTAACAAAACCGAACATTTTGGTAACCCTTTCTCCGTAAACGTATATTTCTTTTCTTGCTTGTAATATTCCGAGTTCGGAGGTTGAAACCATACCTGTGTTTATGTATTTTAAGCGGAATTCTTCGTCTGAGTCTTTGTCAGGAACCATTTTTATTACTATTTTTTCTATTAGTTCTACGAACCATACCATTATGAATGTATTCATAACGTTAAAAGATGTATGGAATAGCGATAATGCCACCGGTATTGATGATGCGTCGGTAAGCGGAGAGGGGCTTCCGGATTCGATAACAATCCGGTTAATAAATTTAATTACGGGATAAAATAGTATGAGTATCCATATTACACCGAAAACATTGAAAATAAAGTGGGCTCTTGCGGCGCGTTTTGCCGATACGTTTGCAACCGTTGCGGCAAGGTTTGCGGTTATTGTTGTACCGATATTTTCTCCGAGTACCATTGCCGCCGCCATTTCGAAAGATATAATTCCGTTGTAACATAATACGAGTGTCAGAGCCATTGTAGCGCTTGATGATTGTATTATAACGGTAAGTAATGTTCCTACGGCGAGAAAAATTAATAATGAGATGTATCCCAGGTCTGTATAGTTTCCGAGGAAATGTAAAAGTTCGGGGTTGCTTTTTATGTCCGGAACTGATTCTTTTAAATATCCTAAACCAATAAACAGTAAAGAGAAGCCTATTATCAGTTCGCCCCATGATTTACGTTTGGTATTTTTTGAGAACAGCAGCGGGAATCCGAGCCCGATAAGCGGTATTGCTATGCTGCTCATATGGACTTTAAATCCGAGTATCGAGATAAGCCATGCGGTAACCGTGGTTCCGATATTTGCACCCATTATAACGCCTATTGATTCGGCGAGGGAAAGTAAACCCGCATTAACAAAACTTACAACCATAACTGTTGTTGCGGACGAAGATTGTATTATTGCGGTTATTAAAAATCCGGTAAAAATTCCTTTAACCCGATTTGATGTCATGGCGGCAAGAATGCTTCTCATCTTGTCTCCCGCCACTTTTTGCAGGGATTCGCTCATAAGTTTCATCCCGTATAAGAATATTCCCAAAGAACCGATTAAGGTCAGGAATTCGGCTATTCCGTATTTCATTTGAACGATTGCTGTTTAGATTTTATACTGCAATATTAAATAAAATTTTAAAATATTCGGTTATTGATGTTCTTGTCTTGTGTTAATTAAATGTTAAGTTTGGGTAAAAAAAGAGGCTGCGTATTTGCAGCCTCTTGATATACAAAAAGTTTTATTTATTTTTAGAATATTGTTATTGTTGCGTCTTTAGCACCTTTTTGCGATACTTTTATTTCGCCGCATGCATCGGATTTAAAATCCAGGTTAACCGGGTCTTCTCCGTCGATTTTTACTGTCATGTTTCCTTCGTAAGGATAGGGGCATGCATCGTTTGCGAAAAATTCTATTTTCATGTTTTCCGTTTCGGTCGTAAAGTGTTCTCCGTTTCTGTTTATGCCGTCCGAGCTTCCTGAAATTTCCATTTTAAATGCGTTTAGCAAACTGAAGGAATATTTCAGTTCGGCGGTATTGTATATAACATGTGAACCGTCGGCATAGTCGAGTCTTAGGTTTTCGGCTTTAACGTCGAAATAGAATCCTGTAAGGTTTGTTCTGTAAGTTGCGGTAATTGTTCCTGATACGCCTTCGTTTTCAACAGAATAGTCGATAAACGTGATAGTAACGGAGCCCATTCCTTCGTTGTCGAAAGCACCTTGTTGAGCGGTTACTCTTATTGTTCCGTTTCTGGTTAATCCGGCGTCGTCAGTGCAGTTATCGAATGTAAGTTCGAAACCGTCGTCGAAATCGTTGTAAGAAAAATTGCAGTCGGATGATTTAAGTGCTTTGGCACCGTCGCTTCCGCTGTCGGCAAGAGCAAAAGCATCAGCCATAATGTATGTTCCTCTTGCGGCGTCTTCTGCTGATTGTGTGTCGGCGTCGCCGTCTTTACATGCCGAAAAAGTTATTACAAATCCTAATAAAAGGATTATTGAGAATTTTAAATTTGTAAGTTTCATAATTTATTAATTTAGTTTATTATTAAGGTTAATAGAATATATTGTTTAACGCAGCGGTTAAAAATATTAATATTTAAGGTTTTATTTTTATTTAGAAATAAGAACGGAAAACATTTTTTCTATAATATCCGATTTGCGGATAATAATGTATGCCGTTGCCGAAAGGAATACCAGAATAACGGCAAGTCTGATATTTGCGGCTTTTTTTTGTTTTTTTGTTATGTCTTTACTGTAGCTTCGTCTGAATTTTCCTTTAAAGTCGGGTTTGTATTCTCCTCTTTTTATTGCTTCTTTTTTATCTTTTTCTTTTTTAATTTTTTCTTCGAGATTTTCTTTTCTTTTGTCGTAATATAACGGTTTGTATTTATATTTTCTGTATTCAGGGAGTTTTATCAGTGTTTTCATTTTGTTGTTTTATGTTTAGAGATGCAAAAAGTTTGCTTATTCCATAAGACCTATATCTTTATTATTTCCGCATATTAAGAAATGCATCCCGAAACTTAAGTTTATTGTTTTAGTATTTTTGATCCAATCGTCGGAGAAATCGCTTTCGTTTGCAGCCCAGAAAGGAGCCGCTATATTGTCTGAAACGATATACATTTGGAACGGTCCTATTTTATATGCGAATCCTAAACCGAGGTTGTTTGCGGAGCTGTTCATTAAGGAATAGGATAGAGAGAAAGACCATGCTTTAAAGAAATTGGTGTTTGCGGACAGGGTATATGAAGAAATCAGACTGTTGTTGACGAACATGCCTTTGTAGAGTAATCCCAAGTCGAAGTTGTTTGTTATTTTAAAATCTGCTCCGAGGTATATTTTTGAGTTTAAACCGGTTGTGTATGTTGCATCTTCTATGTCGGGGTTAAAAACGGTTAAGACGGTATCTATTATGTCTTCTTCGATGTCGTCGGCAAGGGAGGAGTTGTCGCCTGTAATGTCGTCTAAGCTGTTTATGTATTTTGATATATCGACACCGTCGAATATAAATTCTGCTTTTTGTGTCATTATTTTCGGGCTTGTTTTCCATTTTATGAAACCGAAATCGGTAAGTGCCGCGGAGAGGTTTAAGCGGTCGTTTATTTTGTATTCTATACCGAGGTCTATGCCGAATCCCGTATTTTCCGGAAATGTGTAAAGCGACGGGTCGTCCGTTCTGCTTGTATCGACGTCTATATCGTTTATGTATCCGTCGTCGTCGTAAGTAAAGTCCCAGGGTATTACGGATGCCGATTTCATGTCTATGTCGGAAATAAATGTCCATTCATACATTCCGTCGTCGTCTGTGTTTGTGTACCAGTCTATTTTGAGGGTAGAGCTTTTGAGGTTTCCGTAACCGGTAAGGAATTTTAAGCGTCCTCCCACGTTTAAGTTTTCGTTTATTTTTTTGGATACTCCGGCGTATATTTCGCGATACAGGATAAAATTTTGATTAAAATCGAAGCTCAGAGGGGTGCCGTTTTCTCTGTAGTTACCGCGTCTTATTTCTATCAGTGCTTTTGGATATTTGAAATATTCGGAGCCTTTGTAGTTTATTCCGAAACTTATGTTCATATCATTTTTAAGGGTAATGCTTGCGTTTATGATTGAAAAATTTGTTTCGAAATTTATGTTGTTGTTGTCTTTAAGGGCTTTTTCTATTCCGTCGAGGTCTATCATAAAAGAATCGACAGTGTAAGGTTTCGGTTTTATTGCATCATTAACGGTAAAACCGGAATGTCCGAGATTTATGTCGAAATTTGGAATTAGAGGAAGGTCTATAAATATTTTACATCCTGTTTGTTTTGCGGGATTTTGGTATGTTGCCTGCGGCAAATGTTGCATCCAGTATGTTGTGTTATTTTGGGAAATAACGGGTGTATTGTTTGATATTATTATAATGCTTGCGAAAGAGATTAAGAGCAAATATTTTTTTATGTTCATTTTCGGCAAAGTTTTTAATTGTTTGTATCTACGTTAAAATCGACTTTTACGGCAATTTGTACATCCATGGTATAGTTTCCCAGTATTTTAACAAATTGTCCGGTATATGATTCGTAGGTGTTTAGTTTTGTCATTACTATAAGTTTTGATGCGTGCCTTTGTATAAGGTTTTGTACTCTTTCTTGGTTTATAGCGGTATATACGGTGCTTTCGTAAGGTATTGTTACGATTCCTTGTGCGTCTGTTTCGGCTGCTTCGAGGTGCCATCCTTCGTCGGTTATGTCGTTAAGTCCTGTGTCCGTAAAAACTGAATCCAGAACTATTCCGGGTTCACCGGTTGCGGTTGTGTCGGTAAGGTATATTTGGGATATTGCGTCAACGGGAAATCCGTTTCCGAATTTAACTTTAAGAGTTACGGATTTTATTCTTTCGTCGTTGAATATATCGAAGCCGGTTGTGTCGCTCATTATTATTGTATCGAGTCTTGCGTCGAGAGGAAGGTCTATATCTACGTCAACATTCATTTCTTCTGTTCCGGTTACGTTGAAGGGCAGTGTTTGTGTGTCGTGACTTCCTGTTGACAGGTAAAATGATATGTATTTGGGTACCGGAGCAAAAACTTCGGCGAGAACCGGAACGACAGATGTGTCGATAACAATGTCGGTATGTTCGAATGTTCCGGATGTAACGGGAGCAGAAATTGTAAATTCGTCGGAGCTTGTGTGTGTTAAAGCTGTTCCGTCTTCTTGGTGAAAGGTAAGGGTATCCATTCTGAAGAAAGTTACAATAGGTATGTAGTTGTCTATATGAAAAGTTATTGACGGGTTTTGGAAGAACAGTTTTCCGCTTAATAATTTGTCGTAAACTTTCATTTTCGATGTGTCGGTTTGCATTGCGAAACTGTCTGCCGGAACGGGAGTGCCTGCAGATGCCGGATATGGTATGTTGTATATGTCTTCCATTTTCGGGTTAAACATATCTTTATAGTACATGCGAAGATGTACGAGTCCGTTTTCGTCGACTTCCGCCCAGAGTGTAGAGTCGTTATCCGGCAGGAAGTTGAGGAGTGTAAGTTCCGAGTTGACGATAGGTGCGGCAAAACTTCCTTCGAAATTAAGAGAATCGGCGGACAGTTTGTCTATTTCGTCTAAAGAGAAATCGCTTCGGCATGAGTTTATACTGAAAACCGATATTGTTAATAATATTGCCGGGATAAAATGTTTTATCAAGTTTTTCATTGTTTGTACAGGTTTTGTAAAAAGGTTTAAATGCAAAGTTATAAAAATTATTTGATATAATATTTATACAGATAATTATCTTTGTTTCCGACAATTAACGAGAACCGGGGATTACGGTCGAAAACCGTAATGCTGAAAAGTCCTGTTCCCGCCAGCGGAAAGCCTTTGCATAATTTTCCTTTGTTGTTAATTAAATAAATTTTTCCGGAGGCGCTTGCTCCTGTTCGTATGTCTTTGTCTCCGAATTTATAAACGGAAATATTTCCGTTTATTTTTTCGTCGTAAGAATACGAGTATAGTCTTTTTTTGTTTTTTCCGTCGAATACATCGGTTTGGTTTTTATCCGTAAAAATATATTCGGGGATATTGTCTCCCGTTATATCTTCATAAACGAAGAAATGGTTTCTTGTGTATGTTTTAAGTTCTGTTTTTTTAACTTTTCCGTTTTCGTATATGTAATAGACCGTTCCTGCGGGGTTGCTTACGCAGAAGTGAGCTTTGTCAGCTGCATTGTCTTCAGCGAAATATATTTCGGTATTTTCCGATAACGGAATGTTTACTTCCGGAGATACTCTTACCATGCCTTTACGGTTAAGTATGTAGAGTTTGTTTTTGTCTCTGAATACGATGTAGTCTTTGTCGTTGTTTTTAAAGTGCCGGATTTTTTGTGTTACGTTTGTTTCTGTTTTGTCGAATTTCCATCCCGGTATTATTTCGCCGTTTTTATCGAACAGATATACGTTTTTGTTTGCGCATGCGACGAATATTCTGTAGTTTCTGTTTTGGTCGTAATCGAACAGTGCTATTCCGTTGACGGCTTTTGATTTGAGTTTTACGGGGTATCCTTCGAGCCAGTTTCCTTTTCTGTCTATGCAGTATATTTTATTTTCGGTGTTAAACAGAAGTTGAAGTTTGTTGTTTTCGTAATAGTCTATTTGGTATATGTCGCTTATTATTTTGCCGTCGAGTTGTCTTGTCCATAATATTTTGCCGTTTTTGTCTATAAGGTATAATTTGTTTGCCGCATCTTGTATTACTATTTCTTTTTCGTCGGTGTTGTGGTTGATTACGATATAGGGTTTTGTGGCGATAAGTGTGTCTAAACGTACTTCCCAAACGGTTTCGGATATTTCGCGGTTAACGGAGTTAAGGCCTATATCGACGGTTGTATAAATCGGGTATGCATCGAAAATAAATTGGATTGCCGGGCCTTGTATGCGTTTGAGGGAGGAAAGACTTTTGTCGAATTTTTTTATTGTTTTTTCTTTAAGTGTTTGTTTTATTTTTTTTGCGGAGTGGAATATATCCGCATATAAAAAGATGTTTGATTCGTCGGGCAGTGATTTTAAGAACCGGTAGTTTGGTGATTTGCGTTTAAAAGTTTTGTCTTTTTCGTAATTGTAAATAAGGTCTTTTATGTCGCCGGTATTGTTTCCGAAAACCATAAAATCGTCGAGCAGGGTGCAGTATCCGAGATTATTGTTTTTGAATACTTCGCCGTAGAATATTTCCGGTATGTTTTTTACGGGCAGTTTAATTATTTTGTAATTGTCTTCTTCGGTGTTGAATATTTGTATCAGGTTGTTTTTTTCGATTTTTTCTTTTTCGGCATATTTTGTAATTATGTTATCGAAGAAGTCTTCGGCTTTTGTTTTGTTTTTGTATTTTATAAAGACGTATTCCCGCTGGTTTTTGCCGTTTTTGTTGATATCTTCCCATATAAGTGCTATTTCGTCTGATGTTACGGCATATAAATCCGTTTCGTCTTCTTTTATTTTAAATTTTTTGTAAAATTCGGCTAATTGAATTTGAAAGTTATTAAGGTTTTTAATTCTTGCCAGAAAGTCTTCGTATTTGTATTTAAATTCGTTACCGTTTTTTATGTTAAATGATAAAAAGAATGCTGTTTTTTCGGGCATTATTCCGAGAACGTCGCTTTTTTCGGGGTTTGTATTTTTAAATACCGAAAGGAATTGCATTTCGGGTTTTAGAATTGTGTGTCCGGTAAGTTTGAGATGTTTTCTTTTGAGAGAGATGTCGAAAGCAGACCAGTAAGCTGTATTTTGCAGCAGTTTAAGAGTTTTTTTAAAAGAATTATTGAAATTATTGCCCGTATTAGAGAAAAATCGTTCGTAATTCAGGAATATTTCGGCATCGCCGCGGTTTTCCGTTTTTTCGTAAAGATTTTCGAATGCCGGATTTTTTTGCAGTCCTATTCCGCTGTTTATTGTTTTTATTGATTTTTGGATAAGTATTTCGGAGAAACTCAGAAGCATGTAATCTTTGTAGAACGTGAAAACTAAATGTTTGTTTTTTTTTGAGGTTTCGGATAGTATTTCAGCTCCGGCAAATTCGGTTTTTTTTATTTTTGCATGCGGGTTAATTTCTTTTAATATTGTTTTTATAAGTTCTTTATTTTCGTTGTTGTTTTGGGCTCCGGTTGCGAACAGGAAAGCTGATTTGCCGTGTCCTTGGGGGTGTGCCGACAGAATTACGTTTTTTTCGCTGAAGAATTTTTTAATTTTTTTGTTGTCGTGAATCAGTGAGTCGGCAAATAGTATGTTTTCGAAAAATTTTTCGGTAAATAAGTTTCCTGCGAGAGTTTCTTTAAGGTCTTCGTTTTTTGATATTTTGTTAAGCAGATAATTGATGTCGTCTGTTTCGATAAAGAATGAAACGTCCGGCGGTATTGCATTTATTACCGGGGGTAATTTACGGCTTTTTTCTTCGAGTTTTATTGACAGAAATATTACTGCCGATACCGCTATTACGGATATTATTATTAAAAATTTATTGTTTAGCATTTTCTGTCGAGTGAGAGTTTCCGTATTTTAGTTTTATTTGGTCTAATATATCGTAAATTTCGTTAATATCGGTCGAAGTTAATAATTTTAATCTTGTTTCTTTAAAATTTTTAAGACCTTTGAAGTATAGAGCGAAGTGTCGTCTCATTTCGAATATTCCTCTGTTTCCGTCTTTGTATTTAATTGATTTTTTGAAGTGTTGTTTTGCTATATCGACTTTTTGGTTTATGTCCGGTTCGGGTAATATTTCTCCTGTTTTGAGGTAGTGTTTGATTTCTTTGAAAATCCAGGGTCTTCCTATGCTTGCTCTTCCTATCATTATTCCGTCGGGTTTGTATTTTTCAAAGGCATTTTTTGCCGATATGCCGTCGGTTATGTCGCCGTTTCCTATTACGGGTATGCGGATGTTAGGGTTTTGTTTTATTTTTCCTATAAGAGTCCAGTCCGCTTTTCCTTTGTACAGTTGGCTTCTTGTTCTTCCGTGAATTGTAAGGGCTTTTATGCCCGTGTCTTGCAGTTGTTCGGCGATTTTGTCGATTATTATGCTGTCGTTATCCCATCCGAGTCGTGTTTTTACCGTTACCGGCAGTTTTACGGCATTTACGATTGCTTTTGTCATTTCTATCATTTTGGGTATGTCTCTCAGCATTCCGGCGCCGGCTCCTCTTGTTGCTATTTTTTTTACGGGGCATCCGTAGTTTATGTCGATGAGGTCGGGACCGGCTTCTTCTGCAATTTTGGCGGCTTCTACCATTGCGTCGATTCTGTGACCGTAAATTTGTATTCCGGCGGGGCGTTCGTCGTTGTCTATTACGAGTTTTTTCAGTGTTTTGTCTATGTTTCTGATAAGAGCTTCGGATGCGACAAATTCGGTGTAAAGCAAATCGGCGCCGAATGATTTGCATATTTTGCGAAAGCTTCTGTCGGTAATGTCTTCCATGGGTGCAAGCAGAAGCGGATATTCGGGTATTTTTATGTTACCGATTTGCATATTTATTCCGGTTAAAATCCGCAGCGGTTTTATCCGAGTTTTTTAAGCAGATTTTTGATGTTAACTTCGTTATCTACGGTTTCGAGTATGTTTTCGGTTTTTATTCTTTTTTGTTCCATCGTGTCTCTGTATCTTATTGTTACGGTGTTGTCTTTTAAGGTTTGATGATCTACGGTGATGCAGAACGGAGTTCCGGTTGCGTCTTGTCTTCGGTATCGTTTCCCTATTGAGTCTTTTTCTTCGTATTGACAGTTGAAGTCGTATTTCAGCATGTTAAGTATTTCTCTTGCTTTTTCGGGCAGTCCGTCTTTTTTTACCAACGGCAGAATTGCGACTTTAACGGGTGCAAGAGCGGGCGGGATTCTGAGAACTGTTCTTGTTTCGGTTTTTCCGTTTTCTTTTTTGATTGTTTCTTCGTCGTATGCGTTTGAGAGAATTGCGAGGAACATTCTGTCAACTCCGATTGATGTTTCTATTACGTACGGGACGTATGATTTGTTTGTTTCGGGGTCGAAGTATTGCAGTTTTTTGCCGGAAAATTCTTGGTGTCGCGTGAGGTCGAAGTCGGTTCTTGAATGTATTCCTTCGAGTTCTTTGAATCCGAACGGGAATTTAAATTCTATGTCTGTTGCGGCTTTTGCGTAGTGTGCGAGGTTTTCGTGGTCGTGAAAGCGGTAATTTTCGTTGCCGAGGTTTAGTGCTTTGTGCCATTTTATTCTGGTATTTTTCCAGTATTCGAACCATTTGTCTTCTTCGCCGGGGCGGATAAAGAATTGCATTTCCATTTGTTCGAATTCCCGCATACGGAATATGAATTGTCTTGCCACTATTTCGTTACGGAATGCTTTTCCGATTTGTGCGATTCCGAAGGGGAGTTTCATACGTCCTGTTTTTTGGACATTGAGGTAGTTTACGAAGATTCCTTGTGCGGTTTCGGGTCGGAGGTATATTTTGTCGGCATTTTCGCTTACCGAGCCGAGTTTTGTGTCGAACATAAGGTTGAATTGTCTTACGTCCGTCCAGTTTTTGCTTCCGGAAACGGGGCATGTAATGCCTTCGTCGATTATTATTTGTTTTATTTCGGCAAGGTTGCCTGTTTCGGTTGCTTTTTTAAATCTGTCGAGTATTGTGTTTATTTTTTTTTGTCTTTCGATTATTCGTGAGTTTGTTTCTCTGAATTGTTTTTCGTCGAATGCATCGCCGAATCGTTTTTTTGCTTTTTCGATGTCTTTATTTATTTTGGCTTCTATTTTTGCGACGTGTTCTTCTATGAGGACATCTGCCCGGTATCTTTTTTTGGAGTCTTTGTTGTCTATTAAGGGGTCGTTGAAAGCTCCTACGTGTCCTGATGCTTTCCAGACTTCGGGGTGCATGAATATTGCGGAGTCAACTGCAACGATATTTTCGTGGAGTTTTACCATTGAGTCTTTCCAGTATCGTTTTATGTTTTCTTTGAGTTCGCTTCCGTTTTGTCCGTAGTCGTAAACGGCGCTTAATCCGTCGTATATTTCGCTTGATTGAAATACGAATCCGTATTCTTTTGCGTGTGCTATAACTTTTTTGAATTTGTCTTCGGTCATTTTTCTGAATTTTGCCGCAAATTTAATTTAATTATCTTTTTAAGCGTTAATTTAGTGTTAAAATATGAATAAGTCCTGTTTTTATATACTCAGGAATGACAGTATGAAAGATACTACGGTAATTATTATTCCGGTAATAAATACGTTGTATGATATTCTTAAAAGTTTGTATTTTTTTGCGAGGACTTTTCCGAGTGCGTATTGGTCGTGAATCATTGCCGAATAGAGGTCGTCTTCGTTTTTCATTACTTCTCTCAGAGCTTTTTCGTATTTTTCGAGTTCCATGTTGTAGAAGTTTCCGAAGAATAACAGGTTTACTTTTTTTTGTTTCAGGTCTTCTTCCGTAAAAGTTCCGGATGATACGACGGGGCGTGTTGAGAGTATGGCGAATATTACCGTAACGACACAGAATAACAATACTATAATTACCGGTATTATTATGTTCGGCATTTCTTCGAATTTAGATATAAGAAATGTCATTGATATTGACATTATGATTGTGTTAACGGAAATCAGTATGTTTGATTTTTTGTCGGCAATGGAGCTTAGGTTTATTTGCATTCTTGCGGTATTTCTGAGCATTGATTCTACACCGCGCGAGTATTTTCTTGTTTTTTTATTTTTCTTTTTTTTGTCTTTTTTCTTTTTTTTCATGTTTTCTATTTCGGTTTGCAGTTTTTTCAGTATTTTTTCTTTTTTCGGTTGCAGTTCTTTTTTTGCAAATTCCGTATGATATTTATGGTTGAGAAAAAATTGTTCGGATTCGAGATAAAATTTTTGTTTGCTTATGTTTTTTCCGGAGATGTTTTCTTTTTCTTCTCTCATTTTTTCTATTATTTTAAAATAAAATTCTTCGGTAAGGTGGAAAAGATCGGCATCGCAAAGGATTTCGGCTTCCGGAGAATCCGGTGATTGCGGTGTTCGGGTTGCTTTTATGCATTTTTTTATTTTTGAAATTGTTTTTTCGTCTATACCTTTATTTTTTAAAAAGTCGGCAGCTATTTCGGCGCCGGTTTCTTCGTGGTTTTCCGGATTTATGATGTATCCGGTGTCGTGAAACCAAGCGCAAAGTTTTACGAGGTTTATACTGTTTGAGTTTAAACCGGATTTTTTGCCTATTATTTCGGCTTTTTCGGCAACGTATTTTGTGTGTTCGATTGTGTGAAATTTGATATTTTCGGGCAGTTTTTCGGATAAAAGTTTTGTAACGTAATCGGCTGCTTCGTTTATTAAGTCGTTGTTTATTGTGTTCATTTTAGTATGTTTATGTTTTGTTAACGGTATAAAAAGTTTGTCAGAATGTATAACTGAAGCCGAAGTTAATAAAATTATCTTCAACAGATTTGTTATAAGTGAGAGTAAGTGCGGTAAAGTTAAACGGTATGAGCCAAATGCCTGCTCCGTAGCCGTCGTGCCAAGTCGGGGAATCTTGATTTTCGTAAAATACTTTTCCCGTGTCGTTAAAAATCATAATTCCGGCTTCGCCGTTGAGCAGGTATGTTCTTATGTTTTTAATTTTAAATCTTATTTCGGTATTTTGGAATAAGTATGCGTCTCCGGCGAATCTGTCTGCTCTGAAACCTCTCAGGTTTGTTTTTCCGCCTAGAAAATTAGCCGTCATGAAATCGTATTCGCCGATGTTTACGGCGCCTCCGAATCTTAAAGCGAGAACGATTCGGGGGTCTTTTCTGAAGCTTAGAAACAGTCTGATGTCAGAGTTTATTTTTACAAAATTTTCATTGTTTTTATTTATGTCGTAAAATCCTGCAATTTTTGTTTTCCACAGTATGCCTCTTTCGGGCCTTATTTTATTGTTTAGGGTATTTACGGTATATTCGGTGTTTATTCCCGTGTAGTTATGTTCGTTGAATGCCGAAGCCGGCAGTTGTTCGGCAATGTCGCCGATGAATCTTCCGGCTGTGTCGGTAAGTTCGTAGTATTTGTAAAATATTCCCAAGGTGTAATTAAAGTTTTTTCCTGTTGTTTTTTTCAGTGCGGGATTAATCATTATGTGTTTGTATCTTAGTCTGTAGTAATATTCGGAGTCGTATGTTTTAACCGTTTCGTTTCCCAGACCGTAAAAATTATTTACGTTGCGCGGGAAATTAAGTTCGGCGTTTATCGACAAGTCGAAGTTTTGCGATATTGAAGAAAACAATCCGTTGTATTTAAATGAAAATGCTCCGGTTTTAAATGCGATATTTCCGGTTATTTTTTGGATAATCGAGTCTCGAAAGTTGTATTTTTTTATTTTTGTTCCTATTCCTATATATGCACCGTCGTCAATTTTGTATCCGAAATAAAGTAAGGGAATGGTTTTGTCGTATTTGAATTGAAATCTGTCGTATTTATTAATTGATTTATTTTTTGAGAGTTGCATTCGTGTTTCGTTTTTTGTAACGAATTTGTTTTTTTTGTCTTTTCGGTCGTAAATTATTGTTTTTTTGTTTAATCCGGCAACGTGTGACGTGTCGATAAATGTATCGTTACCTTTTCCTCCTATAATTCGTATTTTTATTCCTTTTTTACTTTTACCGGAAATAACGAAGGTGTCTTTTCCTTTTAGTCCGTAAAGTCTTATTTCTTTTGTTTCGTTTTTTATAAATTCCCGTTTATATATTTGTTTTTCGGGTTTGTTTTTGTGTAAGGTATAGACGGTGACTTCAGTGTTTCCGTTTTTTTTTCTTTTAACTTCAAAAAGGTCGTTTTTGTTTGTTCCGGTAACATCAACGGCTTTTGCAAGGAATTTATATAGTTTTTCGGCATATTCCGGAAGGTATTTAAGTCTGTATTTTAATTTTTCTTCGGTAAAATTTCCTATTGAATCGCAGATATTTTCCGGCATTTGCGATATTGCTCTTTTTATGACGGAATCGGTTATTTTAAGTTTTATGTCTTCGGCGGTTTTTTTCCAGTCGTTCAGATCGGGTTCCGTTATGAAAGTTCTGTCGAAGTGTCTGGCATTGAAAGCCAATCCTTCGACATCTTTAAGAGAGTCGTTAAATCCTTGAAATTTACGGGCTATCCATTTTTGTTTAAGTATTTTCATAGCCAGTCCTTCGTTTACGAAAAAAACTTGGTCTCTGTCTCTCGGTATCGGCTTGTATATTTTATTATTTTCGGTTTTAAATTCCGCCCATCTCCATTGGTCGTCGTGTCTGTCCCAGTCGTTAAGCAGTATGTCGAATATGCGAGCTCTCATAACTGCTTTTTGGTCAACGGTGCAGTCTGCGTTTTTGTGAATTTTTTTAATAACTTTAGTTGTGCTTATTATTTTTTCGGAATTTCCGAAGCTTGCGACGTCTTTTCTGTTTCCGGCAGGTCTTTCTTCAAATAAAAAAACTTGCCGGGCTGTTTTGTCTTGATAAATTCCGAATCCGGGGTCGTCGGGTATCCAAAAGATTTCGGGGTTTGTATGCATAATTCCCGCGGCGTCGGCAAGAACCGGAACAACTACTGCCGCAAAGGGGTTTGATGCCGAGACACCGTCTTGCAAGATGTCTACGGCGGCGGTATTACGAAATTCCGGAGGCAGTGCTTTTTCTACGGATTTGTTTATTGAGCGTAATACATATTGCTTGTTGTCGGGGTTTTTCATTCTTAAAGAAAATGTTTGTTGACCTCCTCCTCTTTTAATAATCGACAGGCCTCCTTTTTGTGTTCTTATGTCGAAAACGGGGAATTCCGTTTCTGCGGCCCAAATGTTTCGATAGTTGTTTCCTGTCATAAAGCGTCGGAATTTGCTTACTTTGTCATATTTATCGTTTATTTTTGTTTTTACGACAGTATCCGTAATGCGAAAATTTTCGGCATATTTTTTTTCTTTTTCGGGATTATAAACCGGTTTGTTGAGTATTGTTTTTTCGAATATTATTTTTTCTTTTCTTTCGGATGTTATAAATTCCAGTTTAACATCTCCGTTTTTGAAAAATATAAGTTTCCCGAAACCTTTTCCTGAATATGCAAAATTTGTTTTGTTGTTTTTTTTTGCCGTGAAAGATGCTTTTCCTCCGCTTCCGCTTATTATATGTCTTAATCCGTTTTTATTTACGTATTGCAGGTTGTGTTCGTGTCCGGCAGCGTATATTACGTCGGGGTATTTTTTAAAGACGTTTGTCATCAGACGAATAAATTCTTTGTATTCGGGATGTGCCGTATCTTGAATGTTCCCCAGATATTTTCTGTATCCGGTGTATATTATTCCCGGTAAGGGTATGAATAATGCGGGGTTTAGGTTTCGAAGCGGAAAGATATAGTCGGATAAGGGGAAATATCCGCCGTGTTTTCCTATGCTGTATAGGGGGTGGTGTGTTGCGAATATTATTTTTTTATTTTTGTTTCGGTTAAGGATATCGTCTATACGCAGGTATAAATCGGCTTCGGATTTAAAAATACATTCTTGGTCTGTTTCTTGATTCGTGTTTTTTTGAAACCATTGTTGCGAGTCGAATATTATCAGGGTAATGTCTTCTGACAGGTTAATTTCTTCGGGACCGGAGCATGCATTGTCCGGACGGTAAACGTTTCCTTTGTTAAGGTATTGTTCTATGTATTTTTCTTCGTTTTTTACCGATTCGTAACCGTCTTTTTTGCCTTTTGCCCAGTCGTGATTTCCCGGGAGCATAAATATTTTTCCGTTGAAAGGTTTAAAAATTTCGAGTATTTTTTTCAAGTTTTTTTCTGCTTCGGGGAAGTTTTTTTCGGATGAATCCGGCAGTCCGAAAGGGTAAAGTATGTCTCCTAAGATTATAACGGCTTTTTTTGACGAGTCGGCATCTGAATATTTTTTAAAAAAGTTAAGGTTTGAGAGTCCTGCGGAGTCTGTTCTCAGGTCTCCGATAAGATATATCGAATAAAGAATCTCGGAATGTTTGTTTTTGTTGTCGTTTTGTGCATAAGAGCTTATTGCGATTACGGTATATGCAATTGTTATTATTATGTTTTTTATTTTTAATTTCATGATTTTATTTTTTCGGAGAGAATTTGAGTATTGTTGCTTTTTTGTTTTTGCCTTCGTTTGAGATAAAAAGTGTTCCGACAGAGTCGAAGCAAATACCTTCGGGTTGCGGGAATATTTTTTTGTCGAGTTTTGTTACCGACAGTATTTTACCTTTCGGAGACAGTATTATTAGTGATTTCCCTACCGAAGCCGTTATATAAATATTTTTGCTTATGGGATGTATTGCTATTCCCGAGGGTTGAAAACTTATGTCACCGTCCGGAAGGTTTATCAGGTTTAGAGATTTGAGACCGAGTTTTGCAGCATGATTATAATTTTGATATTTTTTTACGGAATCGGTATTTATCAGTAAGAACGGTGATGGTTCAAGTTTTTCGGTTTTAATGTTGAATTTATAAACGGCTTTGTATTTTTTATGTTTTTTGTTTTTCGGGAAAGGGTATCCTTTGCATGCTATCAGGAGATTTTCGGAGTTACTGTCTGCACACAGTCCTTCGATATTATTTTTTTCGGTAAGAAATGTTTTGTGTTTTACTATTTTACGTTTGTTTTTCGAAAATATGTTTTTTATTTCATATAATGTTCCGTTGCTTTTAACAGCCCACATGTTATTTTTTATTATTTCGAGTGCTTCGAAATCGCCTTTGCCTGCAAAATGTATTTTTTGTTCTGTTTTTCCGGTGTTCAGGTTAAACAGGTATATTATTCCTTTTTCGTCTTGTATGCATGCAAGTTTTTGTTTTCCTGATACGGTAAGACCGGATATTTCTTTTAATTCTTCGGTAAGCCGGTAAGTTTTGTCCGGTTCGGATAGTGAGTAGGGAATGTTTGGATTTTCGGGGATGTTTGTATTTTTATTTTCAATAATTAAAAATATTACGGATGAAATGAATATTGCCGATAATGTTATAATGCTTATTTTTTTTATTCCTAGGGTCATTTATTTTATACTTTTCAGTTTATATAATAAAATACGTTTTTTGCTGCCCTTAATTTGTGCTTCTTCGAGTTTTTCGAAATCGGCTTTGTTTTTTTTATCAAGTTCTTCGAAAACATTTTTGGAAATAAGCATATTTGTATTGTATTTTTTGTTCAGTTGCTCTATTCGAGATGCTATAATAACTACTTTCCCGGTTATAGAGAATTGTTTTCGCTCGGAAGATCCGATGTTTCCGGTAACAGCCTCGTCATAATGTAATCCTATACCTATTTCTGTTTCGGGAATATTTCCTTTACGGCATTCGTTTTTGAGTTTTTTGAGTATTTTTTTAGATGCTTCTGTTGCATTTAAGCTGTTGTTTTTCAGTGAAACCGGAGCTCCGAATGTAGCCATAAAACCGTCTCCGAGAAATTGATTGATTACTCCTTCGTATTCTTGAATAATGTCAATCATAAAACCGAACAGACTGTTTAAATACGTAACAACTTCTTCGGGTTGTCGTTGTTCTACAAACGGGGTAAAGTTTCGTATATCCAAAAACATGATACAAACTTTTTTTCTTACTCCGGAGAGTTCGTTTTTATTTTTAAGAATATTTTCGGCAATTTGCGGTGATATTTGTTGTCCGAATAAATTTATTATTTCATTTTTTTCCTGAATGTTTTTTCTTATTACCAGTATTTTCTTTTTTATCAGGTCTGCCGCAAATCCGGCAGCAATACCTGTAATAATCATAATTAATCCTTCTCCGAGATATTGCATTCCGGTTAAATCCGGTTTCATGTTGTTTGTAATATTACTGAAATTTGAATAATATACCGATATTAATATAAATTCGGAAGCAGCTAATATGCCTGAAAAAACAGACAGTCTGAAGTTGAGGTGGAATGTTGATAAAACTATGAAAATAAAAAAAGTCAGAGATGCCGGAGTTTGTAATATTACGGTATTGTTTGAGTATTCTACTATAAAAATCAGTAAAAGGCTCAGAAGACTTATTTCGGAGAAGATATTAAAATATTCGAAAGTATATGCGGAAAATATTTTACGTTTTTTATTTAGAACAAGAAAGATTATGAGTTCGTATATTATGATAATAACCGTAAATATTAAAATTGCGTAAATTCCTATATTTGTTCCGAATAATTTAAAATACGGTTCTTTGTAAAAAAAATAAATTATTATTAAGAAAAAAGCTTCGAAGCCCAAAAGTCCTATAAGTATGGCTGCCCGTAAACGTTCGCTTTCAAAAAATTCAGAATAAAACAATTCGTTTGCGGATATTTTATCGTAAGATATTTGTTTTTTATTGTTGTTGCGCATATTTAAATTATACCGAAAATAATGCAAAAATATGACATGTCGGTGAAAAATACCGTTAAAATTACAAATATTTCGAATTTATATTCCCCGAAAATTAAAAAACAGTTTCAATTTTAAACCGAAACTGTTTTTTTCTGGTATCTTA
>JAADDR010000029.1 GCA_013153865.1 Chlorobiota bacterium
AGATTTATATTCCGAAATAATTAACAATTAAAAATGAACAAATAATACTGTCTGTTGTTGATTATTTACTTTAAATTAGCTTTTCCCTTTCAACTTTCTTCTGACCGGTCATTCCCGTTTTTTGTTTTTTCGGGGTTGTTTTTGGTCGCCTTAAAAAGACGGCTTACGTTAAAACCGTTATTCTTTTGTCCAAATAGTTTTGATGAAAATTGCATTTTCCCAATCCGAACAAGTATCCGTACCGGTAAGCCCTCCTCGTTCGCAAATCATTTCGCATGATTCGTTGTAAATTTTATCTGTATCATCCGTGAAAACAGCTCCGAGAAGGTAAACCGTTTGTCCGTTATATTCATATTCTTTCACGAATGCCGAATTTGAATTTTCGGATTTTGACCAATAGTCTATATAATCAGTTACACAATCCGGATATTCGTCGTATTCGTTATCTTCAAACAAATCGCAACTTACGGTGCTTAATAATAGTATAAAACTTAACAGTTTAAAAGTTTTCATCTTATTGAAATTTTTTTAGTTAATGATTTTCCATTGTTTAATACGGCTTTTACAATGTAGAATCCAAAAGGTAAATTTGATACGTCTTTTCTGTAAAAATAAAAACAATTATCATAATGACCAAAAGTTATAACCGAAAGTTATTACGATATTTGTATTGCAAGTGTTTCAATTTTTTATTTATTCTTAACAGAGTGCGGTACGGTTGTGAACAATGTTCTTTTGGTCGCCTTAAAAAGACGATTTAACTTTTCCCTTTAAACTTTTTCCTTTTTTCTTTCAACTTTCTCCTTTCAACTCTGTTCTAACTAATCATTCCCCATTTTTTGTTTCTTGTAATCAGCGATTTTAGTTGTTTTACGAGAATTTGATTTTTATCTTGTTTAAGTTCGGGGTCTTCGCTTAATGTCGAATCGGCGGCATGCCTTGCGGTTTCGAGTATTTTATAATCTTTGCTTAAATCGGCAAGTTTTAGTTCGAAAGGAATGCCGCTTTGTCGCGTGCCTTCGGTATCTCCGGGTCCGCGCAGTTTCATATCGACTTCGGCAATTTTAAAACCGTCGTTGGTTTCGACCATCGTGTTAATGCGTATTTTTGCTTCTTTCGAGAGTTTATAAGATGTCATTAAAATGCAATACGATTGGTCGGCACCCCTGCCTACGCGTCCTCTGAGCTGATGCAGTTGCGACAAGCCGAAGCGTTCGGCACTTTCGATAATCATAACGCTTGCGTTAGGCACGTCAACGCCTACTTCTATCACCGTTGTGGCAATCATTATATTTGTAATTCCTTTTACGAAAAGTTGCATCGCTTTTTCTTTTTCTTCGGGTTTCATGCGTCCGTGAACCACGCTTATTGCATATTCGGGCGGCGGAAAAGCTCTGCTGATGCTTTCGAGACCGTCTTCCAAATCTTTGTAGTCGAAATTTTCGGATTCGTAAATAAGCGGATATACGATGTATATTTGTCTGCCGGCTTGTATTTGTTCTTTTATGAATTTGAATACTCTCAGTCTTTGTCCGTCGTAAGCATGAATTGTTTTTATCGGTTTTCTTCCGGGCGGGAGTTCGTCTATTACCGATATTTCGAGGTCGCCGTAAACGGTCATGGCAAGTGTTCGGGGTATGGGTGTTGCGGTCATTACTATTATATGCGGCGGATTTATGTTCTTTTTCCACATTTTTGCGCGTTGTGCCACCCCGAAACGGTGTTGCTCGTCGATAACGGCAAGACCGAGATTTTTAAAAATAACGGTATCTTCGATAAGTGCATGCGTTCCTATGAGGATATTTATTTTTCCGTTTTTCAGATCTTCGTGCAATATTCGGCGTTCCGATTGTTTGGTTGAACCTGTCAGCAGGCGAATATCCAAATTCATTCCTTCAAGAAAACCGGAAATGGTTTTAAAATGTTGTTGTGCCAAGATTTCGGTCGGTGCCATAAGCGTTGCCTGATAGCCGTTGTCGATTGCAATAAGCATAAGCATAAGAGCAACCAAAGTTTTACCGCTGCCGACATCGCCTTGCAAGAGCCGGTTTGCCTGTTTGCCGGATGCAAAGTCTTTGCGTATTTCTTTTATCACGCGTTTTTGTGCTCCGGTAAGCTCGAAAGGAAGTTTTTCGGAATAAAAACGGTTAAAGTTTTCGCCTACTTCGGAAAATACAAAACCTTTAAATTTCAGCTTTCTGCCGTATTTTATTTTTAAGATGTTGAGTTGTATGTAAAACAGTTCTTCGAATTTTAGTCTGTATAAAGCTCTTTTCAGTGTTTCGGCGTTTTTCGGAAAATGGATATTTATTACGGCATCGCGATACGATAATAAGGCGTATTTTTTAACGATGTATGCAGGAAGTGTTTCCGGAAGTTTTATGTCGGGCGATTGCAGTATTCCGGCAATTATTTTACGAAATACTTTTGAGGTAAAATTGTTTTTAGCGAGTTTTTCGGTAGAGGGATAAACGGCTTGCATCGACGAACCGATTTTTTTTCCTGCATCTTCGGGGATGTCGATTTCGGGATGTGCTATGTTTATTTTTCTGCCGTAACGTGCGGGTTTTCCGAATATTATGTATTCTTTTCCGGATGTTAAACTTTGTTTAATGCGATTTATGCCTTTAAACCAAATTAACTCTATTGTTCCGGTTTGGTCGGAGAAGTCAGCCGTAAGATATGTTTTTCGTCCCGAACCTTTTGTTTTAAAATTGGAAATAATTCCTCGTGCCTGTATGTTGGGAAAGTCTTCTTTTATTTCGTTTACTTTATAGAATTTTGTGCGGTCGATATATCTGAACGGAAAATGACGCAATAAATCGTTTACCGTAAAGATATTGAGTTCTTTGTTCAGAAGTTCGGCTCGTTTGGGACCTACGCCTTTTAAGAATTGTATGTCGTCTGTAAGTTGCAAGTATATGGTTAGTAATTAGGAATTAGCGGTTAGGAGAAAGTTGAAAGTTTATAAAGTTGAAAGGAGAAAGTTCATAAAGTTAAAAGTTGAAAGAAAAATACAATCTTATAAATTTAAACTTTTAACTTTTCCCTTTCAACTTTTACCTTTATGCTATTTTCTAAAAAACACGTTCTTTTTTCAGTACGAGTCCGCCTGTTTGTTCAACCCAAACAATTATGTTTTGTCCTTTTCTTAATTTGTTTATAAAGTGCGGAGCGGCGGCATAAAAGCTTTTAATGCCTTCTTTGCGTGCTTTTTCGGGGTCGGTCATAAATTCGGCAAATTCTTTTAATCGGGCATAATATCCGTCTTTGCTTATGCCGTATATTTCGTCGTCGTCGCGATGGAATATGTAAGGTACGCCGATGCTGTCGGTTGTTTGAAGTTTAATGCCTTTGTCTTTCGGAACTTCTTCGCTGAAAATCATATACGGCATTACCATATTTATTTTTTTGCCGCTTTCTATTTCCGAGTAATCGAAATTCATAACCAGATTAAGAAAATATATGTCGTGTCCCTTGATTTCAACATGTTGAGGTTCGGACAGGTAGTCATCGAGTTCGTAATCGTAATAATAGATATTCAGTTTTGTTATGTTATTGACGTAATCGACGTCTTCGACGTTTAATTTTGCCACTATGTAGCTTTTATCGAGGTTTTTTACTACTGTTTTAAGTTCTTTTATGCGTTTTTGGTTGTTGACGTAATTGTCTATTGTCGTAAAAGCGTTTGACAAACCTATTATTCCGAAAAGTATAAGAAAAACGCCGAGAAGAACCGGCAGTTTTGATATTATACCGAGGAATGTTTTTATAATTTCGCTGAAAATAATGTATATTTTTTCGAATAACGAAGGTCTTAAACTTCTGCTTATTGCTTCGTGTGCGAGTTTTCGCTTTTTCAGCGAATTACCTACGGTAAATATCAAATACAGAATAAGAAATGAAATGAGGATTAAGTATCCGGTGCTTGTGGTAAAAAGATACAGAATAAAATCGGAAACGGGTTTTAAAAACCAATTGATTTGTTTTAAGAGTTCTTGTGATTCAGTCATGATTAATGTTTTTTTGACGGTATAACAACAGTATTAAATATCTTCGGTAACTTCTATGCCTCCTTTTGTATGGATGACTATTTTATAAACGTGATTAACTTGAAATTCGTTAAGTTTGGCAATGTCTTGCACCATACTTCCGTATATGCCTTCTATGTTTTCGGTTTTACCTTCTTTAATTTTTTCGAATAAGTCGGTCATAAGGTTTACGTAATCTTCGTCGGCGCCGTTAATGCTCATTGTTTGCGGGAAACCGTGGTCGTCGTAATATTTAAAGAGAGATAATCCTTCTTTTGCGGGTATTTTGTTTGTGAATATTTTAGTCGGGAATGCGATATTGTAATCTTTTTTTACGGGTACGACGGCAAAATCGAAAGATAATTCCTGTCCTTGCAGGGTAATTGTGTCTGCATTAAATTCTGTTGAGTCCTGGTCGTAAAATTTTATTGCGAAAGTTATGTTTGCCGTATCTTTTTTCAATATCTTAAAGCGAACAGGCAGAGTTTCTTTTTTCAGAAAATTTATTTTGTCTTCAAGTTTTTTGATTTGTTTTTTTTGTTGTTTTGTTGCATATTCGAGTCCGTAATATCCGGCAGCCGCAATTATTCCGATAATCAGAAGTCCGATTAATATTTTTCCTTTCATA
>JAADDR010000161.1 GCA_013153865.1 Chlorobiota bacterium
TTCATATTAACGATATCTTCATATCCTCAAACAACGAAATATTCCTTCTTACCGGAAGTGCAGGCATTGTATATTACCTGAAAAACATAGACTCCGAACTAATAACCGTAGAAAACGCTAACACAAGTCTTCTGTCGCAACTGACGGAATACAACAATAAAATAATAGGTGCAAACAACACCGGACTGGTAGTATTCGACTCTGTTACATTCAAACCGCTAAAACAAATAAACTACCATACCTGGACCGTTAAACTCGACTCCGTAAAAAACAAAAAATCCGGAAAACAAGAAAAATTTATATGGGTAGGAACACAAAACGGATTGGCAAAATACACCGACGACACTCTTATATTCATAAATAACAAAATATTTTCCGGAACCCTCGTTACCGCCGTCGAACATGCCGAAAATCCGGACATGATTTGGGTCGGAACGGACAAAGGAGTCAAATATTACAACAAAAAAACAAACAAAATAGAATTTACCGTTGACTCGCGCGACGGATTACTAGGGAACGAAATTACCGTTGACGGACTATACCTCGACCGCTCAAACATACTCTGGATAGGAACATACCACGGCATTGCAACATTCGATATAAAAAAGAAAAAATCCGAAAAATATACACCGGTATGCCGAATCGAAACAATTACCATAAACGGCAAAACATACCTCAAAATGCCGAAATACCTTAAATCAACACAAAACAACATAAGTTTCGAAATATCGGGACTGTCTTTCAAAGACGAAAACTCGGTAGAATACGAATACTACCTGCAAGGACTAAACAACGAATTTGCATCCTCAAAAGGCAAAAAAAACATAGCATCGTTCCCCTACCTCCCGCCCGGAAAATACAGTTTTAAATACCGCACAAAAGGAAAAGACGGAATCTGGAGCTATTACCAAAGCGTCGATTTCGAAATAAAAAAACCGTTTTATCTCGAATGGTGGTTTATTATTCCCGCAATAATACTGATTTTCCTTATCTTCTGGCTTATATCGAAATGGCGCATGAGATTACTCCAAAAACAAAACGAAAAACTCGAAAAAATAGTCGCCGAAAGAACAAAAGAAATAACGGAAAAAAATACCGAACTCGAAGCTCAAAAAGAAGAAATAAAAGCTCAAAGAGACCTCGCCGAACAACAAAGAGACGAAATTGCCCATCAAAAAAAGGACATAGAAGACAGCATCTTATACGCAAAACGAATACAAAACGCCATTCTTCCGCCGAAAACTCTGATAAGCAAATCAATGCCGGAAAACTTCATACTGTTTAAACCGCGCGATATAGTAAGCGGAGACTTCTATTGGGCGGCAGAAAAAAACAACATAACATATTATGCCGCTGCCGATTGCACCGGACACGGAGTACCCGGAGCATTCATGAGCATGCTCGGAATATCATTCCTAAACGACATAATAAGAACATCAAAAACAGAACTTAAAGCATCGGAAGTGCTCGACAAACTTAAAGAAAAAGTTATAGACGCCTTACACCAAACCGGAGAATCCCAAGAAGCAAAAGACGGTATGGATATAGCTCTTTGCAAAGTTAACAAAGAAAAAAGCACGGTAGAATTTGCGGGTGCATTCAACCCCCTTTATATCGTAAGAAACGGTGAAATACTTATATACGAAGCAGACAGAATGCCCATAGGCATTTACGACTTCGAAGGTGCCGGAGACAAATTCACAAACCACGTAATAAAAGTACAAAAAGGTGATGCCCTGTACACATTCTCCGACGGCTACGCAGACCAGTTCGGAGGTCCGAGAGATAAAAAATTTATGATAGGACGATTTAAAAAAATGCTCATCGAAATACAACACATGTCTATGGAAGAACAAAGACAACATCTCGACGAAACCATAGAACGATGGATGGAAAATTACGAACAAGTTGACGATATTCTTGTTATAGGAACAAGATTTTAACATTTTTCATGCAACGAAAAAGTCTTTTAAAAGTCTTAACGTAAAAAATTAAAATGAAAAAAACCGTTTTATTAATTTTTATCTCAATCATCACAATTAAAGCATATACACAAGACGATGCTCCGGATTTTAATGTTACGGACATATACGGACATAAACACAGATTATTTTCAGACTATCTGAACAACAACAAATACGTTTTTATCGACTTCTTTTCGGTAGGATGTCAATCATGCCAAGAACTTGCACCGTCTTTAGACACCGTTTACAGAGATTTCGGATGCAATTACGGCGACGTAATATTCCTCGGAATCGACGGATACGCATACGACAAAGACGTATTTAACTTTGTCGGCTCATATTCAATGACTTTTCCCGCCGTAAGCGGAAATGAAGGCGGAGGAAACAAAGTATTTACCGATTACGGCGTAACCGCAACACCGAAAAAAATACTTATCTCGCCCCAAGGAAAAATCATTGCCGATTACCCTTTCGAATATTCCGCAGAATATTACAGAGACACTCTGCTTGCCCAAAATCTTACATTAAGACAATGCTCCGGAAACAATTTCTTGTTTTACTCCGTCGTATCACAAAATGACTCGGTTGTCGGAACAATAGACGCCGAAAACAAAACCGTTAATATAATTATGCCTGCCGGAACAGACCTCTCAAACCTGAAAGCAACTTTTATTGCCGAAACAAATGCGGAAGTCTCGATAAACGGCACGGAGCAAATAAGCGGAGAAACAACAAACGACTACTCGTCCGGAATACTCGTATATCAAATAACATCCGAAGACGGAAGCACTGCGGAATGGACGGTAAACGCATCACTGTCGTCAAAATCTCTCGCCGAAAAAAACATAAAAATATACCCTAATCCCGCATCATCCGAAATATTTATAGAATACGGAAATATCCCCCCCGAAAACCGTAAAATATATTTATTCGACACCGGCGGAAAAATAATAAACGCAAACCCGGCAAAAAAATCCGCAAATAAAATAAACATAGAACATCTCGACAAAGGCATATATTTTCTGAAAATAGAAGCTCCGAACTTTGTGATATTCAAAAAAATAATAAAACAATAAACATTATCGCAAAATATTTTAAATCCGAAGTTTAAAACAAACCGATTTGCACAATAAAAACAAAGAACGTAACTTTGCCCGCAAATACGGTCTGTTACTTAAACAAAACAAATCCTCATGACTAAAATTTTGAACACCCTTACGGCGGCAATAATTATATTCTTTACCGGTAACACCGCATATTCACAAAAAGACACAACCGAAATTATAATATTGCATACCAACGATATGCATGCTAAAATTAAAAACTTCGATAAATTAGCCGCTGTCGTAAAACAATATAAAAAGAACTTTAAAAACGTATATCTTTTTTCGGCAGGCGATATTTTTACGGGAAACCCGGTCGTAGACCAATACAAAGACCCCGGATACCCGATGATAAATCTTATGAATAAAATGCCTTACGATATATCGTGTTTCGGAAATCACGAATTTGATTACGGACAACAAAAACTAAACGAACGAATTAAACAAGCAAACTTTCCGTTTATTTGCGCAAACATAAAAACAAATTCCGAAAGCATATTAAAACAACCGAAAGCATACAACAAATTTACGACTCCGGAAGGAATTACATTAGGAGTTCTGGGACTTTTACAAATAGGAAAAAACAAACTGCCGGACACAAGCCCGTTAAAATTAAAAAACATTACAATAGAAGACCCTTTCAAAACCGTAAAAAAATACGAAACATATAAAGACTCTTCCGATATTTTTATACTTTTAAGCCACCTCGGATACGAAGACGATATAAAAATGTCCGAAAATTTTCCTTATTTCGACATTATTATAGGAGGTCATTCACATTCAACCTTACAAAACGGAAAACACAACAACGGAACATATATATTGCAAGCAGGTTCGTATCTTAAATACTGCGGAGTATTAAAACTCAAAATCGTAAACCGCAAAATAGTTTCTGAAGAAGAAAGTCTTATAAACCTTTATGACATCGAAAATCCCGTTAAAGAAATTACCGGTTTAATAAAACAATACGACAACAATCCGCAACTTAACACCGTTATAGGAAAAGCAGCAAAAAACATTACCGGAAAAGACGAACTCGGCTCAATGATGACCGATGCAATAAAAGAAACTTTAAAAACGGATATTGCTTTCCAAAACAACGGAGGCATAAGAATACACGAAATCCCGAAAGGAAACATACTGCTTAAACAAGTTTTTGAACTCTCGCCTTTCGGAAATACATTCGTTACATACGAACTGCGTCCGTATAAAATAAAAAAACTCGTTAAATATGCTTACGGAATACACAATAAATCAACACTGCAAGTAAGCGGAATAAATATAGAACTGATTACCCGCGACAATAAACTTAAAAAAATTATCCTAAAAGACGAAAAAGGCAATAAACTGCCTTTCAAAAAATATTCCGTCGCTATAAACGACTATATGGCAAATGCATACAAAATCAGGTTCCTTAAAAAAGGCAAAAATACGGGCTTACTCGATGCTAAAATAACGGTTGATTTCATAAAAAAACACTCCCCTCTCGATTATTCGGGAGTAAAACGAGTATTCGTGAAAGAAATAAAATAACATAAAAGCAATAATC
>JAADDR010000177.1 GCA_013153865.1 Chlorobiota bacterium
CCAAAAATTTTTTGGCGTGCTCGAGTTTAAAATTAAAATCGTGTTCGTCTATATTCGGTCCGAATCTTATTTCTTTTATAACAACTTTTTGTTGTTTTGATTTAAGTTCTTTTTGTTTTTTCTTTTGTTCAAAAATAAACTTCTGAAAATCAAGAATTTTACATACCGGAGGATTTGCATTGGGCGATATTTCTATTAATGTAAGCCCCATGTCGTCCGCCATTCTTAATGCTTCGTCCAACGAATAAATTCCGGTTTCGACATTATCACCTACAAGTCTTACGGTTTTAGCGGTGATATATCTTCCCGTTTTGTACTTGTACTTTAAGTCGTCTTGTTTTCGACCCTTAAAATTTGACCTTCTTTTTGCGATTGTTCCTTAAATTTAGTTAATAAAAAAATCAATTAGAAAATTTCAATTTGCAAAGATATAATTTATTTTATTTCTTCTGCAACTCTTTGTGTGATAAATTTTGCAAATTCTTCGACAGTCATTTTTCCGATTTCGCCTTCGCCTTGTTTTCTTACCGATAAAGTTCCGGATTCCGCTTCTTTTTCGCCGACTATTACCATATAAGGAACTCGTTTTATTTCGTTGTCTCTTATTTTCTTACCGACTTTTTCGTTTCGGTCGTCAACAATTGCTCTTACGTCTGACATTGCAAGTTTTTCTTTTACGGAATGTGCATATTCGTTGAAGCGTTCGCTTACGGGTAAAATTGCCACTTGGTCGGATGTAAGCCACAACGGGAATTTTCCGGCGGTATGCTCGATAAGAACGGCAACAAATCTTTCCATTGAGCCGAACGGTGCGCGGTGTATCATTACCGGGCGATGTTTTTTGTCGTCGCTTCCGGTATATTCCAGTTCGAAACGTTCGGGCAGGTTATAATCGACTTGTATGGTTCCGAGTTGCCAACTTCTGCCGAGGGCATCTTTTACCATAAAGTCGAGTTTAGGACCGTAGAATGCCGCTTCGCCGTATTCGATTACGGTTTTAAGCCCTTTTTCTTTGCATGCTTCGACAATTGCCGATTCGGCTTTTTCCCAATTTTCGTCGCTGCCTATGTATTTGCTTCGGTCTTCTTTATCGCGCAAGGATATTTGCGTTGTAAAGTTTTCGAAATTTAAAGTTTTAAAAATGTATAAGACAATATCTATAACTTTTATAAATTCTTCTTTAAGTTGGTCGGGGCGACAGAAAATATGCGCATCGTCTTGCGTAAAACCTCTTACTCGCGTAAGACCGTGCAATTCGCCGCTTTGTTCGTAACGATAAACGGTTCCGAATTCGGCATAACGAACCGGCAGGTCTTTATACGAACGCGGTTTGCTTTTGTAAATTTCGCAATGATGCGGACAGTTCATCGGTTTCAGCAAAAATTCTTCGCCTTCGGCGGGCGTGTGTATCGGCTGAAAACTGTCTTTTCCGTATTTTGCGTAATGTCCTGATGTAACATAAAGTTCTTTTTGTCCGATGTGTGGTGTAATAACCGGTTCGTAACCGTATTTTTTTTGAACATTTTTGAGGAACTGTTCTAAGCGTTCGCGCAGCATTGCACCCTTCGGCAGCCACAGAGGCAATCCTTGACCTACGCGACTTGAAAACGTGAAAAGTTCGAGTTCTTTTCCGATTTTGCGATGGTCGCGTTTTTTTGCTTCTTCGAGCATTGCGAGATATTCGTCAAGCAGTTTCTTTTTCGGAAAAGTAATACCGTAAACCCGGGTGAGTTGTTTGTTTTTTTCGTCGCCTTTCCAATAAGCTCCGGCAATGCTCATGATTTTTACCGCTTTTATGTATCCGGTATTCGGCAAATGCGGACCGCGGCATAAATCGGTAAAATTACCCTGTTTGTAGAAAGTAATTGTTCCGTCTTCCAAACCTTGTATCAGGTCAACTTTATATTCGTCGCCTTTGTCGGTATAATATTTAAGTGCTTCGTCTTTGGCAATTTCGGTTCTGACGTAATCGTTTTTTTGTCTTGCCAGTTCGAGCATTTTATTTTCTATTTTCGGAAAATCTTTTTCGCTTATTGTTTTTCCTTCCGGAAGGTCTATGTCGTAGTAAAATCCGTTTTCCACGGCAGGTCCTACCCAAAGTTTAACGCCGGGGTACAATGCTTCTATTGCTTCTGCCATAAGGTGTGCCGACGAGTGCCAAAAAGCGTGTTTGCCTTCGTCGTCATCCCATTTGTAAAATATTATTTCGGCATCTTCGTTAATCGGGCGCATAAGGTCGTATGTTTCGCCGTTAACGCCTGTTGCAAGCACTTCTTTTGCTAATCCGTGACTTATGCTTTTTGCTATTTCGTATCCTGTTATTCCTTTCGGAAATTCTTTCGTGTTACCGTCGGGGAAAGTTATTTTTATCATAATTTATTTTGTTTTTATACACAAATACAAAATGTGTATTAATTAAAGCGTGCAAAGATACTATTGAAATTGAAATTATAAAATAGTTTTTTTATGAATATAATTTTAAGAAATGAAATTAAAGATTGAGGAATTTTTTAATTTCATTCAGTTTGTTAAGAGCTTCTACGGGAGTAAGGTTATTAATGTCCAAGTTTATAATTTCGTCTCTTATTTGTTTCAGAACCGGATCGTCGAGTTGGAAGATGCTCATTTGCAATCCTTCTCTGTGTTCGGCAAGTTTGTCCATTTTTTCGGTAAGGTCTTTTTTGCGATGATTTTTTTCAAGCTCTTTAAGAATTTCGTCCGCACGTTTAAGTATGCTTTCGGGCATTCCGGCAAGTTTTGCCACATGAATACCGAAACTGTGTTCGCTGCCGCCTCTTTTTAATTTACGCAGGAAAATGATTTTCCCGCCGGCTTCTTTAACCGAGACATTATAATTTTTTATACGGCGGAAAGATTTCTCCATTTCGTTAAGTTCGTGATAATGAGTTGCAAACAGAGTTTTGGCTTTTGCTTTCGGATGTTCGTGAATGTATTCTACGATAGACCACGCTATTGATATTCCGTCGTAAGTGCTTGTTCCTCTTCCGAGTTCGTCGAATAAAATAAGACTTCGTTCGGACATGTTATTAAGTATGCCGGCTGCTTCGTTCATTTCTACCATAAAAGTAGATTCGCCGGAAGAAATGTTGTCGGAAGCACCTACGCGAGTAAAAATTTTATCTACTAATCCTATTTCGGCTTTTTCCGCCGGAACGTAAGAACCGATTTGAGCCATTAAGACTATGAGTGCTGTTTGTCTTAATAATGCGGATTTTCCCGCCATGTTAGGTCCTGTTACAATTATTATTTGCTGTTCTTCGTCGTCAAGAAAAATATCATTCGGGATATAAGGTTCGTCTAAAGGCAGTTGTTTTTCTATTACGGGATGCCTGCCTGCTTTTATGTTAATTTTGTTGCTTTCGTTCATTGAAGGTTTTGCGTAGTCGTTTTCTTCCGCATTGAGAGCAAATGCCGTTAATACATCGAGTTTTGCAATTCCGCGTGCCGTAGTTTGTATTAAAGACAGATAATCTCCCAAATCAGTTATCAGATTGTTATACAGTCGTGTTTCTATTTCAAGTATTTTATCTTCTGCTCCGATTATTTTTTCTTCGTATTCTTTTAATTCTTGATTAATATATCTTTCGGAGCTTACTAAAGTTTGTTTTCGAATCCATTCCGAAGGAACCATATTTTTATATTTGTTTCTAACTTCAAAATAATATCCGAAAACATTATTAAATCCTATTTTTAAAGAGGAAATTCCTGTTTGGTAAGCTAATTTTCTTTGTAAATCTTCTAAATATCCTTTGCCTGATTTTGCAATATTTCGGAGTTCGTCAAGTTCTTCGGATACTCCTTCTTTTATAACATTTCCTTTGTTAACGGCAGTAGGAGGGTCGTCTTTAATTTCGTTTTCTATACGGTTGCGAATTGTAATACACGGGTTAATATTTTCCGCAACTTTATGTAATTCGGGAATTTCGTTATTATTGCATATATTTTTGATTTCCTCGGCGGCGAAAAGAGCATTTTTAAGTTGCCAAACATCGCGCGGAGTAATTCTCATTGATGCAATTTTGGAACTTATTCTTTCCAAATCTCCGGTTTGTTTTATTTTCTTTCTTATTTCATCTCTTATTTCTTTGTTACCGGTAAAGAAAGTTACCAATGTAATGCGTTCGTTAACTGCATCAATGTTTTTAAGAGGAAAAGCAATCCATCTTCTAAGCAAGCGCGAGCCTGGCGGAGAAACGGTATTGTCTATAACGTCAAGAAGAGATTTAGCGCCTTCTCCCGAAGCATTGAAAAGTTCTAAATTACGTATGGTAAATTTATCTAACCAAACGTATTTTTCTTCTTCAATTCTTACTATTTTAGTAATATGTTTTATGTCACGGTGTTCCGTAAGGTCAAGATATTGCAGGATTGCTCCCGCTGCTGTTATTCCGTAAGTAAAATTATTTACTCCGAATCCTTTCAGAGAATTTGTTCCGAATTGTTTCAGTAATCTTTCGTAAGATGTAGTTTCCGTAAAAGCCCAATCTTCAAGTTTATAAGAATAATATTTTGTGCCGAATATGTCTTCAAATTCTTTACGTTTACTTCTTTCGTAAAGGACTTCTTTCGGGTTAAATCCTGACAGCAGTTTATCGACGTATTGCCTGTTTCCTTGTGCTAAATAAAATTCGCCCGTAGATATATCCAAAAAAGATACTCCGATAATTTGTTTTTCTATATGAACGGCGGCTAAAAAGTTATTTTCTTTATGATTAAGGATGTTATCGCTTACGGTTACTCCGGGTGTTACCAATTCGGTAACTCCTCGTTTTACGATTGTTTTTGTTTTTTTCGGATCTTCGAGTTGTTCGCAAATTGCTACTCTTTGTCCTGCTCTTACTAATTTTGGAAGGTATGTATCCAGAGCATGATACGGGAATCCCGCAAGTTCTATATATGAAGCCGCACCGTTTGCTCTTTTGGTAAGAGTTATACCGAGAATTTTTGAAGTTTTTATTGCATCGTCGGAAAAGGTTTCGTAGAAATCGCCGACACGAAACAGCAATACGGCATCCGGATGTTTGGATTTAATTTGGTTATATTGCTTCATTAAAGGAGTTTCCGCCGTTTTTTTTGCCATGTTTTTATTCTGAGAAATCCGAAAAGCCAAAATTAATAATTTACTTGTAAGTTAAAAGAAGAAAATACGGAAAGTTAAGATTTATAATTTTTATATATTTTCAGGAAATTAATTTATGTTTAAAAACTAAAAAAATAATTTTATCAATAAAAAAATGAGATTTACATTAGCGGAAATTTTTAAGAAAGGAAAATGAAAAAGATATTCTTAACAGGTGCCGGGCTTTCGGCTTCGACATTAATAAAATATTTACTTGATAATTCTGAAAAATATGATTGGAGAATCAGGATAGGCGATGTTTCCGTTGATACCGTAAGGCAAAAAATAAACGGTCATAAAAATGCCGAAGCCGTGAAATTCGATATTTTTAACGAAGCTCAACGCGACGAAGAGATTAAAAATGCCGATATAGTTATTTCCATGCTTCCGGCAAGGATGCATCATTTGACGGCATCATCATGTATAAAATATAAGAAAAACATGGTTACGGCTTCTTATGTGTCTGAAGAATTGAAAGCCGTAAAAGATGATGTTGAAAAAAGCGGGATTTTAATATTAAATGAAATAGGGGTTGACCCGGGAATTGATCATATGTCTGCCATGAAAATTATTGACGGCATTAAAGAAAAAGGAGGGAAAATTACGGCTTTTCGTTCTTATACAGGCGGATTAATAGCCCCGAAACATGATAATAATCCTTGGAATTATAAATTTACGTGGAATCCGAGAAACGTAATTGTTGCGGGGCAGGGACCTGCCGCAAAGATTATCGTTAACGGAAAATACAAGTATATTCCGTATCATCAGCTTTTTAAACGTGTTACCGCAACAGAGGTTGAAGGTTACGGAGAATTTGAAGTTTATCCTAACAGAGATTCTTTAAAATACAGAAAATCATACGGTTTGGAAGATATTCCCACTATGGTGAGAGGAACCATGAGGCGTCCGGGTTTTTGTAAGGCATGGAATGTTTTTGTTCAGCTCGGAGCCACGGATGATACTTATACGCTTGAAAACTCCGAGAATATGACTTACAGGGATTTTATAAATACTTTTTTAAGGTATGATCCGAATGCAAGTGTAGAGAAAAAACTGGCGGAATATCTTCAAATAGACGAAGATTCTTCTACTATGTATAAATTGCGTTGGACAGGTATTTTCGGTAATGAAAGAATAGGTCTTAAAAATGCGTCTCCCGCAAAAATATTACAAAAGTTATTGGAAGATAAATGGCGTTTTGAGGAAGACGACAGAGATATGCTTGTAATGCAACATAAATTCGAATATGAATTAAACGGCGTAAAAAAGGAAATAAAATCATCTATGGTTATCGAAGGTAAAGATCATACGCACACAGCAATGTCGGCAACCGTAGGTTTGCCCGTAGGTATTGCCGTTAAAATGATTTTGAACAAAAAGATTAATGACAAGGGTATTTTAATACCCATAAAAAAGAATATTTACGAGCCTATATTGGAAGAGCTTAAAGATTACGGTATTGAATTTAACGAAGAAGAAAGAGATATTTAATTGTCAGGAAAACATATCTTCGAATAAATCGTAATGATTGCCTGACATTCCGATTTTTTCATAAACTTTTCGGGCATTTATGTTCGTTTTATCGACATATAATCTTATGCCCGAATATTTAGGGTTATTTTCGGCAATATTTTTTATCTCCGAATACATTAAATTAAAAACTCCTTTTCTTCTGTATTCGGGCAAAACATAAACCGATTGTATCCAAATTACGTATTTGTTTCGCCAATCGCTCCATTCATATGTTGTAAGTAAAGACGATACAACTTTACCGTCATCTTCTACAACATAATACTTGCCTTTAGTATTATCGGAAAAAACGGCTTTTACGCCTTTCAGAACAGTTTCTGCATCTAATTTAAGATGTTCGGTTTCCAAAGCCGTTTTATTTTGAAATCCGGCAATTACTTTATATTCTTCTTGTTTTGCTTCTCTGAAAATCATTATCAATATCGTATATGTTCGATTAATATTTTTGTTCCGAGTAAAATTAAAACTATTCCGCCGAAAATTTCGGCTTTTCCTGAAAATCTGTTTCCTATTTTTTTCCCCGCATAAAATCCTGATAATGAAAAAAGGAAAGTAACAATTCCTATTATCGTTGCCGTCAGCCCTATATTTATTTTTATAAAAGCAAACGAAACACCTGCAATTAAGGCATCTATACTTGCCGCAAAAGATTGTGCGGCAATCGTTAAAGGGGTAAGTTTCAAATTTAAAAAATCGTCGTTATCTTTTTTTAAACTTTCATAAATCATTTTTGTGCCGATAAAAGATAATAAAATAAACGCAATCCAATGGTCAATAACTTTCAGGTAATCGGAAAACGAATATGCCGCAAAAAATCCGGTTACGGACATTAATGCTTGAAAAATTGCAAAGATTAAAGCAATTTGCAAAACATTCTTAAGTTTTATATCGGGGTTTGCCAGTCCGTCAGCCGCAGACACGGCAAAACTGTCCGCCGATAACCCCGCCGCAATTATAAAAACGGAAATTATATCCATGTTTTGTTTATCATGTTTAAATCGGCAAGGACACATGCCGTTACGGCTTCTATAATTACCGGAACTCGCAGTGCAAAACAGGCATCGTGCCTTCCTTTTATTTTTAAAGGTTCTGTTTTGCCGGAAGTAAAATTGAATGTTTCCTGCTGTATGGCGATACTCGAAGTCGGTTTTACGACTGTTCTGAAAAGTATTTCGTTTCCGTTGGTTATTCCGCCGTTTATTCCGCCGGAGTTATTTGTTTTTGTTTTTCCGTTATTGTCGATTATCAGGTCGTTATGTTCGCTTCCTTTCATTTTTGCGGCATTAAATCCGCTTCCGAACTCTATTCCTTTAATTCCGGGTATTGAAAATACGGCATGACTGATTAGAGATTCCACGGAGTCAAAAAACGGTTCGCCGAGACCGACGGGAACGTTTTTTGCCGAGCATTCTATTATTCCGCCGACGGAATTTCCGTTTTTTACGGCTTCGTCAACAACTTCCGAGATATTTGTTTGCCCGCCTGCTTCAATAAGTTTTGCCGTAATTTTTATTTCGGGGATAATTTTTTTTGCGATTACTCCGGCGGCAACCAATCCCAATGTTAATCGTCCGGAAAAATGACCTCCGCCTCTGTCGTCGTTAAACGATTTGTATTTTTCGGAGGCAACGAAATCGGCATGTCCGGGACGAGGGTGATGTTTAAAATCATAATCGGACGAACGAGTGTTTTTGTTTTTAAATAAGATTGTAATCGGCGCTCCGGTCGAAAAATTTTTATGCACTCCGTTTATTATTTCGGGAATATCGTCTTCTTGCCGGGGCGTTGTGCCTTTTGCTCCGCTTTTGCGACGAAGTAAATCTTCTTTAAAATCTTCGATTTTAATGGGAATGCCGGGAGGGCATCCGTCAACGGTAAGCCCGACAAAGTTGCCGTGAGATTCGCCGAAAATATGTATTCTGAATATGCGTCCGAATGTGTTCATTTTTTTGTGAAATTTAGTATCCTCCGTAATATTTTCGCAAAAACCATTCTGCCGTCAGTAAAGTGAGTATGAGAAAGAAAAGCTGTTTGTAATTTATTAATTCTTCGCTTTTCTTTTCGATATAAGAAATTGCTTTAATATCATCATTGTTTTTTATTGTTTCGTAAAGTTGCGAAATATCTGAACCGTAATACATCCCGGCTCTCGCAGAATTTGACATATTAAATAGTACATTATGATTTGCCACTCCTGTCGCATATTCGGTCATAACCGGAATAACGGTAAAAATTCCTTGTTTCCGGTACTTTTTTCCGTCGATAACGGTTTCGGCTTTCCATGAATAATCTCCGACCGGTAATTTTCCCGCATCAGCTTTAAGCGTTTTGCCGTATTTTTTAAAGTCATATTTTTTTATGTTACCGGCAGAATCTTTTATGCTCAGACTTATTTTTTCTGTATCGGAAAGTTTATAATTTTTATCGAATACTTCGGCTTTAAATATTATATTTCTGTTTTCCGGAATTATTTTTTCCGCCGTAATTTTAAATCGGCTTTTTTCGTCTTTGGACATCATAAATTGAACAATGCCGTTTATAAGCTCGTTAAATAAATAATGATTATGATTTGTTTTATAATCATACATACGCCATCGCCAAATTCCTTCGCCCGTTATTACCGCCGTTTTATGTTTTCCCGTTCCGGTAAAAAAAACAAAAAGTGCTTGCCTGGTATTTATATTTTTTATTTTTCTGTAAAATAAAATACTGCTTTGTCCGGATATGTTATAATCCCCGAAAGGCGAGAGCAGGGGAGGAGCATTAAGAGTAATTGTTTCAATTTCCGGATTGACATTAAACAACTTGAAATTTTTATTAAATTCTCCGGTAACTTCATCCGGAGCATTAGAGTAAGCACCCGTTGTAAGCCCGGTATTCAGATTATCGAATTGTTGCAAAGAACTCCCGATTCCGAGCATGTAAATAACCGGAATGTTTCCGCGTGAAATCTTTTTCATAAGAGATGTCGCCGGATTATATACCGACGGTAATCCGTTAAGAATAATCAAATTATAATTATTAATGTCTTTTGAGAAGTTATTTACCCGAAAATATTCCGTATCAATATTTCGATTTAATTTCAGAGCTTCTCTTATTGCAGCTATATCGGGATGCGGACTGTCGGAAAGAATTAATATTTTTTGCTTTCTGTCGTTTATTTCTATTATTATTTCTTTGTAATTGTTTTTTACGGTCAGTTCGTTTTTAATTTCGGAAAGTTTTATTTTTAATTTTTTAAATCCCGTTTCAGTTGCTTTTAATTTAATATCGAACGTATTAAAAAAATTATCCGAATTAATGTATATGTTTTTATCGTAAACAATTTTTTTGTTGTCGGAGACCGTGAGCCGCGTTTTTTCGCCTTTAAGTTTTTCGGCTTTTACGCTTATTCTGACCGGAAATTCAGTATTTAAAAAAGCTGACGGATTAAATTTTACGTCATTTAAAATAAGATCTTTTCTAATGTTCGTATCTCCGACGGCAACGGTATATAAGGGAAAATTGATATTGCGGACTTCGTAAACCGGATTTCTGCCTTTATTAAAAATACCGTCGGAAAGTAATATTACGGCTCCGATGTTTTGATTGTAAAAGCGTTCTTTAATACCTGTAATTGCATCTGCAATATCTGTTTCTTTATCCGAAAAATCAAGTTTGTTGCCGGCTCTTAAATTTTCTCCGAAAATAAAAGTCTTAAAATGATAATCCGCATCATTTGCAAAATAATCGGTTAACTGTTTGGCGATATTTTTTACTTTTACCGAATCCGAAGCCAAAGATTCGGAATTATCCGCCGCAAAAATAATCAAAGGTTTTTCTATTGTTTTTCCGTAATTGTTTAATACGGGCGAAAGTAATAAAAACAATACGGCAGAAACGGTTATGAACCGCAAAACGAACATCAAATATTTAATAAATTCCGGTGCTTCGTCGAATTTTGTTTCTTTTCGATACAGAAAAAAGGCAAATAAAAAACCTCCCGCTATGCAAAGCGGCAAAAACCATATTGAATATTGAGTTGTTATATCAGGCATATATTTAATAAAAAAACGACTTCTCCACAAAAGTAAAAAAGTCGTTTAAATTATATCATCAAAATCGATAATTAATTTTTGAATTTAAGTATTCATGGCTCCGCAAACATTAATAACTTGTCCGCTCACATAAGACGAAAGGTCGGAAGCAAGAAACAGGCAGGTATTTGCAACATCTTCCGGTGTTCCTCCGCGTTTCATCGGAATTATTTTAAGCCATTCTTCACGTGCTTTTTCCGGAATTTGAGCCGTCATTTCGGTAATTATAAATCCGGGAGCTACGGCATTGCTTCGGATATTTCTGGCACCGAGTTCTTTGGCAACCGATTTTGTAAATCCTATTATTCCTGCTTTTGAAGCCGAATAATTAGATTGCCCGGCATTTCCGCTTACGCCCACTACGGAACTCATGTTTATTATGGAACCGGAGCGTTGTTTAAGCATATATTTTTGCACGGCTTTGGTCATGTTAAATACCGATTTTAAGTTTACTTTTATTACCAAATCCCATTGTTCTTCGGTCATTCTCATAAGTAAAGTATCTCTTGTTATGCCGGCATTGTTAACCAGTACGTCTATTCTTCCGAAATCTTCGATAACGGCATCTGTTGTTGCCTGCGAACCGGCAAAATCACTCGCATCCGAGACATAACCTTTAGCTTTTACGCCCATGTCGGAAAGCTGTTTTTCGAGATTTATCATGTCGTCGTTTCTTGCCAAATCGGTAAATGCAATATCGGCACCCTGCTCGGCAAATTTTATTGCAACCGCTTTTCCTATGCCTCTGGCGGCACCTGTTATTAAAGCAACTTTTCCTTCTAATAATTTCATGTTTTGTAATTTTATGTTATACGGCATGCGAAATTACAATATTTGAAGCAGTTTTCAAAATGTAATATTTTTTATACAATCGGAATTTTACGCTTTTTAAAAATACGTCAGACCTGCTTACCGCGGTAAATAAAATGATTCAGGTATATATATAATTTTAATTCTTAAATTAAACAATTAAAATTTTTATATTTTTTTAAAAAAAATATATCCTCTAAGCTTTTTATTTTATTTTATTTTATTTGCAAAAACAATAATTTAATAACAAAAAACAATAAAAAATGAAATTACAAAAACTGTTTATTTTGATTTTTGCGGTTTTATTTACCGGAAACCAAAATTTTGCACAGAAACTGAAAAAAGAACGATTGGTTGTATATAAATACATACAATTGCCTACAGACCCTTTGCCTGAAAATTACAAATCCTATATATTAAGTATTACATCGGAAGATCCTTATATTGCAGATGAAATATATTCTCACTTTAATTTAGTCGGTTTTAATAAAAAAAAGAGCGGAACTTCAGAATTTGTTATTGAAGTAACCGATTATCCTTTTCAATATACAACAAAAAAGAACATAAGAGATAAAAAAGTTACAAAAGACGGAAAAACAACCGTAACAAGGTATTATTCATATTCTTATAATATAAAATATAAGTTGTCGTCCAGAATGACAAATTTAGACGGTGAAGAAATATTTTCAACGGTTGCGGATATAAGTAAAACCGGCAGAGCTTCCGAATCTACAAGTTCGTCTCAAGCATATAAAAATTGTATCGGATATATAAAACAATATAAAGACAAAAGAGCCGTAACCGCAACATCCAAACTTAACAAAACTTATAATAACAAATTCGGTTACCCCGAAAAAACAAACAGTTTGGTGATTTTTAAAGTTAAACCCAAAAAATTTGAATATGATGATTTCGAGGAAGCTTATAATATTGCCGTAGAAGCAGCCAAAATAATCAAAAACGATATGGATGCGACCGGAAAATGCATGGAAGCATATGTTCCGGCAATTCAAATTTGGGAAAAAGCATTAGAAGAATCGGATATTACCAAAAAGAAAACAAGAGTTAACAAAAACGTAACTTGTGCCTGCTATTACAATATGGGCAATGCTTATTTATTGTGCAAAAATTACGACAAAGCAATTGAAAACTTTAATAAAGTATTAGATATAGACAAGAAATTTTCTAATACCGATGTGTTATTGAGATTTGCCAAAGATATGAAAAGAAGAACAGAAGCAAATATATAATAAATAACAATATAACTCCGACCTTTTAAAATTAATAAAAAAATACAATTTTATTACTCGAAACATACAAAAGAATATCCGACGAATACGAAAATTGTAATTAACTGATATTATTGTATCCAGATTATTGAAAGAAAGCAAAACATTTCATTGTGTTTTGCTTTTTTTATTTTAAAAAAATAATAAAATAAATATTATTTTGTGATAAATGATTTCTTATTGCAACTAATAAGCCGGAAACAAAATAAAAAACAGTATGGAAAGTAAAGAAAAAGATTTTTTGAACATACTAAACGAAAACAAAAAAATTATTTACAAAATCTGCCATCTGTACACAAATATACATGATGATTTTATCGACTTATATCAAGAAATAATTTATCAATTATGGAAAAGTTATGACAAATTCGAAGGGAAATCCGGGATAAATACTTGGATATACAGAGTGGCACTTAATACGGCTTTGTATAATTTACGCAAAAAAGAAACAGAACGTAAACGTATCAAAAGAATTAACAATACGGATTTTGAAGTTCCGGTAAATCCGGAGTCGGACGAACTTATGTCTAAACTTAAAATGCTTATAGAAAATCTCGGCGATGCCGAAAAATCTTTACTGCTTTTACAACTCGAAGGTTTAAGTTATAAAGAAATTTCGGAAATAAGCGGACTTTCGATATCAAACGTAGGAACAAAACTTAACCGTATTCGCGATAAACTTCGGGATATGGCAAATAATAAAAATTTATAAAAACCTCTAAAATTTAAACGTTATGGAAAAAGATTTTAAAAAACTTTGGAACGAGTATTCCGATAATATTAATCCGGAAAATTTAGATGCGGAAAAGTTCAAGAATATTCTTTCATCCCGTTTTAAACATGAAACGGCAGTATTAAGATTACGTTCTTTTTATGATTTTATTTTAATATTATTTGTTCCGGCATTTTTGTTCTTTACTTTAGCACAAGGCGCAAGCACAAACACCGTTATTTCGGCGGGTTCGATATTATTAATTTCCGTCGGCTTGTATTTGTTTTATCAAATAAGGTATCATAAACTTACACGTTCCGTAAATTTGGCGGATAATACAATAAAATCGCTTTACGAAAAAATATCCGAGATTCAGGAATTTATAAAAAAATACACTTATTTTTATCATCCTCCCGTTTACCTTGCATTTGTAACTTCCGCAGGAATACTTTTATTTGATAAGATAAAAGATTTGCCGGCAAACGACAGACTCGAAAAAATAATTTTGTTTGCAATAATTGCGGTCGGGGCATATATTTGGAACGGATTTAAACGCAAAAAATTTACCGACCTTACTCTTGATGCCATGAAAAAAGAACTTATGAGTCTGAATGAAATATAAAAAAAAATATTGCCTCAAAATACTTGATTTTTTAAAAACAGATTTTTTGAGGCAATTTTTTTGTTTTTTTTACTTTTCGATTTTTATTCTTGCGTCAACGGCAATTACGTCTTCCGGCGTGCCTAGTAAAGGATTAAGGTCTAATTCCTTAATTTCGGGAGCGGCTTCGAGCAATGCCGAGAGTCTTACGATAATGTCAATAAATTTTTCACGGTTTACGCCTTCTTGCCCTCTGGTTCCTTCCATGAGTTTATACGATTTCAAAGATTTAATCATCTTTTCGGCTTCTCTTTTGCTTACCGGTGAAAGAACCGCCGAAACATCTTTAAAGACTTCTATGAAAATACCGCCGGCACCCGCCAATATTAAATGTCCGAAATTGTCTTCGTGTTTTGCTCCGGCAAAAAGTTCCGTTCCGCTTAACATAGGTTGAATGAGTATTGCCTTTGTATCTTTTATTTTTATCATACGGTTAAATTCGGAAATTAACTGCTCCTCGCTTTTTACATTCAGAACAACACCTCCGACATCCGATTTATGAACCGGACCGACAACTTTCATCACAACCGGAAATTTAATTTCTTTAACTTTTTGCAAAGCATCTTCCGAAGTTTCGGCAACTGCTTCTTTCGCTCTGTTAATACCTGCCGCATCAAGTAAAATTTGAACTTTATCCGGACTTAAATATCCGTTGCCGGAAGTTTTTATAAGGTTTCGTATTTTTTCTTTGTCGATTGTCGGAAGTTGTATGTTTTTGTCGGCGGGTTGCGGCGTGTTATATACTTTTGCCAAAGCGTTGCCGAGCAAAACTTCTTCCGGGAAAAATACTCTGCCTTTCGAGATAAATTCGGATATTTCTTCGCCGGCTTCTTTAAGTGACGGCAAAACCGGAAAAATCGGTTTTTTGCAGGTTTTCATCTTTTCGTCGATAACTTCGTAAGCATCGAAAACGCGGGAAAGTCCGGGCGTGCCGAAAATAACCGCCATACCGTCAATATTGTCGAAATGATTTTCGCAATAATCTATAATGTCCGAAAGTTGTTCGGCGGTGCCTGTTGCCAAAAAATCGACAGGGTTGGCAACGGAGGATCCCGGATATAATTTTTCGAGAAGTTCGTCGGCTTTTTCGCCTTTTATTTCCGGTATTTTAAGACCGCCTTTTTCGAGTGCGTCTGTAAGCATAACGGCAGGACCTCCGGCGTGTGTTATTATTCCGATATTTTTGCCTTTAAGTTCGGGGTGCATAAAAACCGATGCGACGGTTATAAGTTCCTGTCTTCCGTAACAACGAACAATACCTGCTTTTTTGAATAATGCGTCAACGGCAACATCGCTGCTTGCCAAAGCTCCGGTATGCGAAGATGCGGCACGGCTTCCGGCATCGGAACTTCCGGCTTTTATTGCCGCAATTTTACATCCTTTGCGAATTAAAGAACTTGCGTGTTTAAGAAGTTTTTGAGGTTTGTTTATTTGTTCGAGATACAGTAATTTAACTTTCGGACTTTTACCTTCTTCATAATTTAAGTCCATATATTCCAATATCTCTTCGACGCCTGTTTGTGCCGAATTTCCTACGGAAAAAACATTTGCGAAACGCAGTCCGGCGGGAATACCGAGCTCCATAATAAAAACGGCTGTTGCTCCGCTGCCTGAAATAAAATCAACTCCGTCGGGGTGCAATTCCGGAACCGGAGAAGTGAAAACTCCGTGATAATTCGGCGTAAGAACTCCTATTCCGTTGGGTCCTATCAAAACGCCTTTGTGCCTATTTATTATTTCAACAATTTCGTGTTCAATTTTTGCACCTTCTTCGTTTGTTTCGCCGAAACCCGCCGATAATATTATAAATGCTTTCGTGTTTTTTTTGCCGGCAAGAATATCAACGGCTTCAACGCAAAATTTTGCGGGTATTGCAAGTATTGCCAGTTCGGTTTCGGGCAAATCGTTTAAATTTTTATAAGATTTTATGCCTTGAACTTCGTCTTGTTTAGGATTTGAAACATACAGTTTGCCTTTGTAATTTCCTTTTATGATATTTTGCAGAACTTTTCCGCCCGGTTTATGTATATCGTCGGAACCGCCTACTATTACAATACTTTTCGGGTTTAATAATTGTTGATTTATCATTCTTTTTATCTGTTACGTTTATAATTTCAACAAATTTATAATAATTTTTTTAAGTTTTTTATGACATAAAACATAACATAAAAAACCGTGCAACATAAGTGCGGCACGGTTCAATAATTTATTTTTTTTCGGTATATTATCCGTTTGTTTTCTTTCCGACTTTTGCGGATTTAAGCATTGATGCTTTTCGTTGAATATCTCCCGATTTTAATCTGTAATCTATAAGTTTTCTGATTTCTTTTGTGCTGTATGCATTAAGATTTTCTTCGGTTATTACACTTTGTTTGGGAGAATCGTCTCCTATTTGCGGATTTAGATTCTTTTCAAAACTTTTTGCGGGTGATTCTTGCATTACTCCGTTATAAAAAGTTATAGGACCTCCGTTTGCATCAGTCAGGTAAAAATAATTATTTGATTCGTCAAATTCTTGAATAACATCGTAACCGTCAACAATAATAACAAGGTAATATTCTCCGGAAATTTCCGGCATTTCGTAAGCCCAACTGAAACGGGCATCTTCTCCTCCGTAAAGAGCTTGTGCAACACTTTGTCCTGCAGGAATGTTTATGTAATTCCACCAGTTATTTCCTATTTCACTGTCGCCGGCATTATAATCGTTTAAATCTCCGTCTTCTCCGTAACTCCCGTAATCGTCAGTATAATAATCATATAACAAAATCCCGTAATCATTTGCATTATTGGCGTTGTAATATATGTAAATAATATTCCAATCGTTTGAAGCATCAATATTTTCGGTTCCGGAATTAAAAGCATTGTATTTTGCAACTCTGGCGCGAGAATCATCCGGATAATTATCATCTTGTAAATCATATAATTCCCAAGCCATTAAGTCTATTCCTTGATTTTGCTCACCCTCGTCAACTTCATTATCTCCGTCGCTGTCCGGATTAGAGAATTTATTGGTAGCCGCAAAGGCACAAAAAGCAAAATCATTTACAAAGAAATTATAATCTACCCATATATAACCTCCGTCGCCCCAACTTGTTCCCCAAGTATTTACAACTCTGAATGCACCGTTGTTGCCTTTACTGTCATCATATCCGCAAAGGGTCATTGCATGATATGCATGCTGACCTTGATATGTATCCGTATCCCAGTCTATTACGTCGCCGGAATTCCAAGCCATAAAGTTTTCTCCGAGTTTTGCACCGAATGATAAAGCTCTGCCCTGTGCCAAGTATTGTTTTAACGTTTCAACATCTACATTAACTTGGCGATAACTTTCTATTTTATGGTTTGCCGCAACATCATGCTCATAACTTGCCGGATAAGAAGAACAATCGCCGAGATCCGTATAAGGTGTTGTAGCCAAATCGGCTATCCCGTTTGCAATCATAACGTCATAAGCCGGTTCAAAGCCCGTACCGTTACAATCATCGCCTTTATCGGAACTCGGAATAGTCCAAAACAAATATTTAGGACTGAATTTTTGGCTCTCGCTGAAAGATGTTCTGTGATTATCATCCCATGCTTCCAAAAATGATTTATGATTATATCCGGTTGCCCAAGCAACGCATGTTCCGTAAGCACCTTGATCGCCAATCGGCGGAAAATAAGGAGATAAATCAACGGAAGAAGGCAAATCGTCAGGATCTCCGAGGTATATATCATTTTCTATTTGAGTGGTATCGTCTCCTAATTCGCCGCCGAGACCGTACCATCCGAGTCCTTCGAGTATTGCTGCCGTTGTTTCTTCGTCACAACTCGGAAAAGCGGTAAAAATACCGATAATAAAACTTGCAATAAATAAAGATTTAATTAATTTTTTCATAATTATTAAGGTTTTTGATTTTAAATGTGAATTAAGCGCTTAAAGTTACAATTTTTTTCTTTTACTTACGGTTTATTTTGGTATTTTTTAACAAAACAGTTACGTTATCGGTTAAGAAATCTGTTTCTTTTAATAAGTTACACTCAAAATTACCGGGATCCGAAATAAAGAATATACTGTTTTCAAAAGTTATTATACCGCTTATTTTTGCATCTTTAAATTTTACTTCGCCGTAAAAAAGCGAATTTTTAAATTCCGATATTAAATTAAATTCCGTTTTTATAAATTCAGTTCGCGCTCTGAAACCGGAACTTGAAAATCTTATCGTTTTATAAAATTCGGCATAATTAAAAAATACGTCATCGTTAAATTTGACTTTGGTAAAATCGGAATTTTCATTGAATCTTGCTGCATTGAAATAAACCGGATCTTCAAATTCCGAAAGTTGAAAAACAACATTCCCGTCAAAAACGGCATCCGAAAAGTTACATATACCCGCTGTTTTCAACATATTGAATTTTGCATTTTTAATAAATCGAGTTTTATTAAATCTTAAACCTTTATCTCCGAAATATGCGGCTCTGAATAATACTTCTTTCTGGAATATTGACGAAGAAAACACGGCAATATCTTTAAATTCAGATGACGTAAAATCTACGGTATCCTGAAAAGTACAATCAAAAAACGATGCACCTTTTTTAAATTCGGTTATTTTATTGTATTTATCATGTTTTTCAAATGCGGAAATCTTTCCTTTAAACGTGCAATTAGAAAATACAATTGCAGAGTTTACGTAATGTTTTATCAGATTTCCGGTAATCAAACTCGCATCGTTCGAACCCGTAAAATCAATATCGCCGATTATTGTTGCATTACGATATGCAATGCCTTCTCCTTTTTTAATTTTTTTGTTTATAACCGATGCTTCAATAATTCTCGACCTTGAGTCCGGTATTTCGTTTTCTTGATTATTTTGTTTGCAGGAAAAAAACAAAATCGAAAAGAAAACAATACTGAAATATACTTTTTTCATTGTTTAAATGTTTTACACATGTTTAAAACTTCCAGAACGTTTTTGCCGGCTTCTTCCGCAGTTTTTCCGCAAGAAACAAAGCCGTGATTTCTCATTACGATAAAATTATGTTTTTTTAACGATTTAAGAACCTCTTTCGCGGCTTTTATCGTTCCGTAAGGTTCTTCTTTTTCGGTTATCGGAATCCTTAATTTTTCTGCATACTGCAATATTTCGGCGGAATGTCCGTGAAAAACGGCATTTATTTCCGGATTGTTATCATAAATAAAATAATGCATTATACTTTCGGAAGAAGGTTGTTTTTTGCCCTTTCCGATTATTGTATTATTTGTTTCGTTATAAGAAAA
>JAADDR010000018.1 GCA_013153865.1 Chlorobiota bacterium
TTGGGGTAAATATTTATATTATTTTTCGTAATATCAATATTCGAAGCAAGATATTGCATCTTAACAGTAAACCGGTTATCGTTTAACCCTTGATTAAGATTAACATTAATGGTTTTTGTTTTTTTTAAATCAAAAGTTTCACCGGTATAATTATCTGTCAAAAAAGCATTGCATTCGAATAAATAATCGTCAATTACGGATATTTGAAAATTACCGTTTTGTTTAACTTTTACGGTTAACGGAATATTAAAAACATTATTTTCGTATCCGGCAGGCAAAGAATTTATTGCCAACGGTTCAAAAGTATTCAAAGTTTCGGTAAATATTTGCGGTATATTTTCATTCGATACGGGTAATTTGTAAGCGTCGTAAGCACCGTCGTAATCTTCCGTTGCATTTTCGATAAATCTGATTACGGTTTCGTCGGAAAAATCATCGTCGGTAATTCTGAATTTAACGAAATTTATTATGTTTTTGGTTGTTTTTTTTGTCATTGCTTGGTTTGAGTGTATTCTTTTTCTTTGAGAGAAATCGAATGTTCCGCCACCCGGTTTTGCTTTAACGAAAAATGCTTGTCCGGCAGGAATTGCGTTATATGTTCCGCTTTCGTTCACTACATAAGATGATACCGAATAATCCTCCGTATTTCCGTTATAATTATAATAAATGTAATTTGTTCCGTTCCAAAGATATATTGTGCTGTCAACATCTCCGGGTTCTCTTACCGTTGCAAAATCATAAGCTGAGGGATAAGGATTTCCTATTAAGTTCCAACCGTCGTAATATCCGCTGTTACCGTCATTTGCCGTATTTGTAACATTTACTGAAATATTTCCGTTGTTTAAAACATTTTCGGTATTTCCGGAATAATTTATTGTTACATCCGCATCATTATAAAAAACATATCCTTGTCCTGTTATCAAATTTATTCCGGAATTACCTTCTCCGTTGTGATATTCTTCCCATGCATTAACCAAATCGGTATTCATCCATTGTTCATATTTTTCGATTGCGCTTGATGATACCGGATCGGGGTTACAATCGTAAGTTTCGTTGTAAGAATAAAAATTAGGATTAAAATACCCTGAAGTACTTGCATTTGTAAACAAACTGCTCGAAACATTTTTTATCGGAGAACTTACGTATTGATATCTGTTGTTAACCGAATAAAATCGTTGAAAACTAACTGTTCCGTCAACAATTATTTTATCTCCTTCTTCACCGGCTTCTATCAATGATCCTGAAGCATTTGAATTATCCGGAGATTCTATTATCAGATTACCGTAAACGTGCAAAATTTTTCTGTAAACGGTAAGTTGCCCTCCCGGTTTTATTGTTAAATTATTGCAAACCATATCGGTCCCCGAGCGTTCGGGAATATTAGGCAAAGAAGTGCAATCAGGAATTATAACATCATCCGATGAAAGCGGTACTCTGTTTAATGACCAGTTTGCAGAAGTATTCCAATAATTATCGGAACTTCCTGTCCAAATATTTTGGCTGTTTAAGTTTAAACCGAAAAAAACGGTAACAAGTAACAGAAAACTTATGATTTTAAGTAGTTTCATTTTTCAGGTTTTTACAGTTTAACAAAAATAATACACGGAGGCAATATCGTTTATGCGTAAATTTCGTATTTTCATGAAAAAAATACGCAGTAGTATTATTATTCGCCGTGTATTAATTACGGATATAAATATAAAATATGGTTGCAAAATGTTTTTTAAAAAACAAATAAGACCATATTTGTATAAGAAGATATTGAAAGTAACGATTTTACTTAAAAACAAAATCGTTTGTAAGTATTTGCATGTATGCTTTTCCGAAATTATTACCGCAATTGCCTTTGTTTAAAATATAATCTCTGCGGTTGTTGTCAAAAACACAAACGGAGGTATCGGTAATAAATCCGAAACCGTTATTAAAATCATAAAAAGCAAAACTTTCGGATTCCGGAGACAATATATCTTTTCCGAACATAAATTCTTTATGAGGAATACCTAACTGCGACGACAAAGTTGCGGGAATATCCGTTTGTCCGGCATATTTGCTTATTACGGTATTTTTTTTAACGGCACCTCCCGTCCAGACCATCGGTATTTTAAATCGCTCGGGAGTATAATACAAAGTATTGTTCGGAAGTCGCGACCCGTGGTCGGCAACAAAAATAATTAAAGTATTTTCCCACTCTCCCGAAGTTTTCATGGCTTTAACAAAATTTCCGATTGCATTATCGGTGTAAGCAACCGAATTTAAAAACCTGCTGTCTTCATCATCTCCTTTTATTACCGTTTCGGCGGGAACGTCAAATGGTTCGTGGCTGCTTAATGTCATAAACACCTTAAAATAAGGTTTTTTTGATTTTCGGCATTCTTCCGCCAATTTCTCAAAAACAATATGATCGTGTATTCCCCATTTTGAATTTCCGTATGAACCGGGAAAACTGTCAACAGTTATAACTTTATCGAAATTATTATGAATGATATAGGAATTTATATTGGCAAAATTAACGTCAAAACCGCAAACCCACTCGGTATTATATCCTGCTTCTTTAAACTTGCCCGTAAGCACCGGCAGTTTTTCGACTTTTGAAGAATACTTCATTACGGCTGTTGTCGGCAAGGACGGATAAGCACTCAATATCGCGACAATTCCTTTAACGGTTCTGTCGCCCGATGCATAAAAATTCTCGAAAATAATTCCGTTTTCGGCAAGTTTATCCAAATTAGGCGTAATTCCTTTTATTCCGCCGAAAGCTCCGCAGACTTTTGCCGTAAAACTTTCTAATATTATTATAAGCACATTCGGTTTGCCGGTTTTAAGCATACGCGAAGTTTGTTTTGTTTCGGGGTATAATTTTTTAAAAATATTCTTTGCTTCGGCATCATCAAAAAAAGTAATTTTCTTAAACTTATCGAGTTTTGTAAGCGAATAACCGACGTTCCAAATTACATTAAGAGCCGCATGATTGGCAAAAACATTTTTTTCGGAAAAATAAACCGTTCCGGTATTCATCGGAGCTATCCCGAGCGACCCGCGTATCGGTAATATCATCAAACCGGTAAATAATAAAACGACGGCAAAAGTTTTATATCCGGCAGGTTTTATTTTTTTGTAAACCGGACGTAAAATTTTTATATACGAAAAGAACATAAAGGCAAAAAGCAGCAAACTTATCAAAACCAATATTACAATTGTTAAAGTATCCGCGGAAGCAGCCGCATAAGAGGGTTGTTTCAGATATAAAAGAGGTGCGGCATCCGTACGAAATCCCCAATTTCTGTATAACTCGGCATCGGCAACAATAATAAATCCGGTTACAAACAGCAGTATTCCGGTATAAGCATCAATGAAATAACGAATAATTACGGGACTTAAAAAAACACTCGCTGCAAGCAGCAATCCGGGTATAACCGTAAAATATCCGGTAACGGAAGCATCTTGTCTTAATCCGTATAAAAAAGAAAAAAATATATCCGAATCAACGGAAAATTCAAAGTTATACAAAACAAAAAACAACCGGGCAACAGTAAAATATACCGTAAAAAAAAGAAAATAAATAAGAAGAAATTTTAAACGTTGTTTCATTTCTTTACGGATTTTCAGCTCTTTAAAGACAATTTATTTATATTGATATTATTACAAACTTTCGTTACTTTTGCGATTTACAAAATTATACCAAATGTCCGATAAAAAAATATTATTCGTCATAAATCCGGTTTCCGGAACGGGAAAGCAAAAAAAACTCGAAAAAATAATATCCTCGAAAATCGATAAAAACAAATTCGAAACAGACATAAAATATACCGAGTATGCCGGTCATGCAATAAAAATATCGGAAGATGCGGCAGGAAAATACGATGCCGTAATTATTGCCGGCGGCGACGGCTCCGTAAACGAAGCGGCACAATCGCTTATAAATACCGGCACAGCTTTGGGTATTATTCCGGCAGGATCCGGAAACGGCTTTGCAAGACACTTGAAATTACCGCTGAAACCCGAAAAAGCAATTGAAACAATAAACAACTGCAACATAAAAACAATCGATACGGCGGAATTAAACAGAAAACCTTTTGTAAATATTGCCGGTGTCGGGTTTGATGCCGATATGGGATATGCTTTCGCAAACATAAAAAAACGCGGATTTTCAGGGTATGCAAAAGTTATTTTGTCTTCTTTAAACAAAATAAAAGGAAAACATTACAAAATTATCGTTAACGAAAAAGAAATAAGCGGAAGGTTTTTTATCATTGCTTTTGCAAACGGTTCGCAATACGGCTTAAATGCAAAAATTTCGCCTTTCTCCGATATAAGCGACGGCAAAGCGGAAATTGTTGCAGTAAAACATTTTCCGTTTATTCTTACACCGTTTTTGGCATTAAGACTGTTTACCGGAAGTATTCACAAATCAAAATATACCCGGATTTTCCGGGCAAATAAACTTACAATAGTTAACGACAAAAAAATATTCGCACATATCGACGGCGAACCTCTCGAATTATCCGAAAACATAAACATAAAACTTATTCCGGATTCGTTGAAGGTTATAGCCCCGTGATATTCGGTTTAAAATATGTTAAAAACTTTATTTTCGTATAAAAAAACTTGAATCTTTTTTAATATCTTTGCACTCAAAATCGAAAATGTATAAATATTTTCTTCGTCCGATTTTATTTTTGTTTCAACCCGAAACAGTCCATAATTTTCTCGTTCGATTTTTAAAATCATTAAATAATATTCCCTTCGCCAAAACCCTCTTAAGGGTTTTTTTTATGCCCGAAAACAAGCATAAAATACATCTTTTCGGCTTGGAATTTAAAAACCCGGTCGGTTTAGCCGCCGGATTCGATAAAAATGCGGAAGTTTTCGATATGATTGAAAATTTCGGCTTTTCGTTTGTCGAAATCGGAACCGTAACACCGCTTGCTCAGGCGGGAAATCCTAAACCGCGTCTTTTCAGACTTAAAAAAGACAAAGCAATCATAAACCGGATGGGATTTAATAATAAAGGTGCGGAAAATGCCGTAAAAAACCTGAAAAAAAGAAAATCGAAAATTACGATAGGAGGAAATATCGGCAAAAATACCTTAACACCCAACGACAAGGCAAACGAAGATTACTATCGTTGTTTTAACGAACTATACCCTTATGTCGATTATTTTACGATAAATGTCAGTTGCCCGAATATCGGCGATTTGCATGAGCTGCAAGATAAAGATGCTTTGCTCGAACTTCTCGAAGGTATTCAAAATTTAAACAAACAAAAACCGAAACCGAAACCCGTTTTACTGAAAATATCCCCCGATTTAAGTTTTCCGCAAATAGACGATACGCTTGAAATTATAAAACAAACCGGATTAGACGGCATCGTTGCCGTAAATACGACAACATCAAGAGCAAATTTATCATATCCCGAAGAAGAAATTAAAAAAATCGGTAACGGCGGATTAAGCGGCTTGCCTTTAAAAAATCGTTCAACGGAAGTTATCAGATACATTTCCGAAAAAACAAAAGGAGAATTGCCGATAATAGGTGTCGGAGGAATAATAACCGCCGATGATGCCGTCGAAAAACTCGAAGCAGGCGCAAGTTTGGTGCAAGTTTACACCGGATTTGTTTACGAAGGACCGGCACTCGTAAAAAAAATAACAAGAAAACTAAAACAAAAACACTAAAATGCCCGCAATACTTCTTAAAAACGCAACAATAAACGGCAAAAAACAAAATCTTTTAATTAAAAACAACATAATTGATTATATCGGAACAAATTTCCCGGATGCCGAAAAAGAATACGATTTACAAAATCTGACCGTTATACCCGGAATAACAGACCCTCATGTTCACGTAAGAGATTTGCAACAAGCCGAAAAAGAAGACTGGACAAGCGTTTCCGAGGCGGCATTAAGAGGCGGAATAACAACAATCTTTGATATGCCGAACAACAAACCGCCGACCGTAAACCTCAAAAATCTTAACTTAAAACGAAAAAAAGCCGAGCCGGCAAAAATTAATTATAAATTCAATATTGCCGCAACGGCAGAAAATTTACCCGAACTTAAAGAACTTCTCGAAACAAAACCGGAAGACGTTGCCGCTTTAAAGTTATTTCTTGCCGGCTCAAATTCCGGCGAATATGTTACCGGTAAAGAAGTTATAAAAAGAATTTTCGACATTTCTTTAAAATACGATTTGCCGGTAATCGTGCATACCGAACTCCAAAAATGCATCGAAAAATATTCGGCAAAAATACCGACCCCGACGATTTTCGATCATAATTTTATACGTAACCGAGAATGTTCGATAAAAGGAACCGAACGTGTAATCTCGCTTGCAAAAGAAATCGGAAACAAATTGTATTTGGCACATATATCAACAAAAGAAGAAATCGAAATTATTAAAACAAACAAAGATAAGTGCCGGTTATATTGCGAAATTACGCCCCATCATCTGCTGCTTAACGAAACAATTTTAGAACCTGCCGGTAATTTCGGAAAAGTAAATCCGCCTCTGCGAAGCAAAAAAGACAATAAAAAAATCTTACAAGGCATTATCGACAAAACAGTCGATACAATCGGCACCGACCATGCACCTCATCTTTTATCCGAGAAATTAAAAGATTATCCCGAAGCACCGTCCGGTTTTCCCGGTTTGGAAACCGCTTTACCCCTGTTGCTCAACGAAGTAAACAAAGAACATTTCCCGTTAAACAGGTTAATTGAATTGACATCCGGCAATACGGCAAAAATTTTTAATCTGAAAAAAAAAGGGAAAATCATCGAAGGTTACTTTGCCGATTTAACGGTAATCGATATGAATAAAACTTGGAAAATCGAAGCAAAAAACTTTAAAACCAAAGCAAAATATTCGCCTTACGAAGGCATGACCGGAACAGGCGACGTTGTTATGACTTTCGTAAACGGAAATTTGAAATATAAATGCTAAACTTTCAACTTTACAAACTTTCAACTTATAACCGAAAAAAATGACCAAAGAACTTTTTATACTGAAATTACACGAAATCGGAGCCGTAAAATTCGGAGAATTTACTCTCAAAAGCGGACTTAAATCACCTTTTTATTTCGACTTGCGAGATATGATTTCCTACCCGGAATTACTTACCGGTATTGCCGGTTTGCTTGCCGAAGACATTAAAAATTCGGATTTCGATTACGTTTCGGGAGTTCCTTACACGGCTCTTCCGGTTGCAACGCTTATTTCCGACATAACAAATAAACCTCTGATTTACATCCGTAAAGAAGAAAAAGCATACGGCACTAAAAATCCCGTAATCGGGAAATTTGAAAAAGGAAAAAAAGTATTGATAATCGACGATTTAATTACAACCGGCGAAAGTTTAATCGAAACCGCCGAAAAATTCAAAAACGAAGGTCTGAAAGTTACGGATTTTTCGGTAATTATAGACAGAAGCAACAATATTGCAAAAAAACTCGAAAAACAAGGTTACAATATTCGCAGTTTAATCGGTTTAAACGAAATTTTAAAAATTCTGAAAGCAAACGGCAAAATTTCTTCCGGACAAATATCCGAAATCAAAAACTTTGTAAACAATATAAACAAAAAAGAGAAGAAAGAAAGCAATATCGAAAACCGGCTGACGAAACTTCTTAAAGAAAAAATCAAAACCAAAAAATCAAACCTCGTCCTGTCGCTTGACGTCGATAACCGAAAAGATTTTTTTGATATTCTGGATAAAACGGCAAAACACATAGTAATGCTGAAAACTCACATCGATATTTTGAATGATTTTAATGCCGAATTTATATCGAAATTAAAAAAATATGCAAAAAAATACGATTTTCTGATTTTTGAAGACCGCAAATTCGCAGATATCGGAAATACCGTGCGAAAACAATATTCCGGAGGCATTTATAAAATTAAGGATTGGGCACATTTCGTTACCGTTCATGCCGTTGCCGGAGAAGGTATTTTACGGGGCTTATTTAATGATGTCGAAAACCGAAGTTCTTTTCTTTTGGCAAAAATGTCGTCAAAAGGAAATCTGATGAACGAAACATATACCCGCAAAGTATTCGAAATCGGCGAAAAATATGCCGGCATCGTAAGCGGATATATTTGTCACGGAAACAGCAAAGAAGAATTACAAAAATTAAAAAACAAAATACCGAACGGACAATTAATGCTGATGCCCGGAGTAAAACTGCAAACGGGAACCGATGCAACGGGGCAGCAATATACAACCGTAGAAGAAGCAATGCAAGGCGGTGCGGATTGTATCATCGTAGGAAGAGGAATTATCGAAGCAGAAAATCCCGAAGCAACGGCAAAAGAATATCGCAAAAGAGCTTGGAAAATATACGAGAAAAAAGTTGAAAGTTCATAAAGTTAAAAGTTTATAAAGTTGAAAGTTTATAAAGTTGAAAGTAAAAAATGTTGCAATTTATAATTCATAACTCATAATTTATAATTCCGAAAAATGAAAAACCTTATTTCAATGCGCGACATCGGTAAAGAAGACATCCTGAAACTGATAACGCTGGCAAACAAAATCGAACAAAAAGAAATAAAAGTCGATATGAGCGGAAAATTAGCGGCTCTGCTGTTTTTCGAACCCTCTACGCGAACACATTTTTCTTTCGAAACAGCCGTAAAAAAACTCGGCGGAAATACATTTTCCATGTCCGGAACAAGTTCAACATCGGTAAAAAAAGGCGAAACATTAGCGGATACTCTGATGACAATAAGCATGTATGCCGATATTATCGTAATACGGCACGTCCTCGAAGGAGCGGCACGCTTTACCGCCGAAACGGTTGCCGTTCCGGTTATTAATGCCGGCGACGGAACAAACCAGCACCCTACACAAGCAATGCTCGATTTGTATTCGATACAAAAAACACAAGGCACACTCGAAAATCTTACAATAGGCATGGTAGGCGATTTACGACTCGGACGAACCGTTCATTCTTTGGCACAAGCACTTTCCGATTTTAATCCGAAATTTTATTTCGCTTCGCCGCGACACCTTCAAATGCCCGCATATATTAAAGACGACTTGAAAGAAAAAAATATAGAATTTACCGAATTGGAAGACATAAAAGAAGTAATACACGAACTTGACATTATGTATGTTACGCGCATACAAAAAGAACGCTTTGCCGTTTTGGAAGATTACGAAAAAGTAAAAGACAGTTATATCATAACCAAAAAACTGCTCGAAGGCGTTAAGAAAAATTTTAAAGTCTTGCACCCGCTTCCGCGAGTAAACGAAATAACCACCGAAGTCGATAATACCCGATACGCATACTATTTTCAACAAGCACGCAACGGCGTATTTATGCGACAAGCAATTATTTCGGAGCTTTTAAATTTGAAAAATATTTAAAACTTTATAAACTTTCAACTTTTCAAACTTTTAACTGAAGATAAAAATGAAAAAACAATTAAAAGTAGATCCCATAAAAAACGGAACCGTAATAGACCATATAACAGCCGGAAAAGCATTGCAGGTTGCCGAAATTCTTAACATAGGAAAAAACGAAAAAGAAATTATGATAGGAATAAATCTCAGCAGCAAAAAAACCGGCAAAAAAGATATTCTGAAAATCGAAAACCGCAAATTGTCCGAAGACGAAGCCGGAAGCATAGCACTTATATCGCCCGCCGCAACGCTGATTATAATCGAAGATTATAAAGTAGTAAGGAAAACAGGCATAGAACTTCCGGAAGAAATAAAAGAACACATAATTTGCCCTAACGCAAATTGCATAACCAACAACGAAAAAACGGAAACACGATTTTACCTTGCCGGAAAAAACCCTACCGAAATACGTTGTGCTTACTGCGAAAAAAAATATTCAATCGATGAAGTAAAGTTCAAATTTTGATAAAAAAATACCGGTAAAACAAAATTACCGGTATTTAAAATATTTTTATTAAATTTTAACCTTTCAGGGCTTCGGCTCCTGCCGTAATTTCCAAAATTTCTTTTGTTATGGCGGCTTGGCGGGCTTTGTTATAACTTAAGGTCAACGAACGAATCATTTCCGTAGCGTTATCGGTTGCCTGATGCATAGCCGTCATTCGCGCGCCCTGTTCGGCGGCATACGAATCCGTAATTGCGGCAAACAATTGAGTTCTTAAAGAATCCGGAATAAGAGTATCAAAAATATATTGTTCCGAAGGTTCGAAAATATAATCATTATTAACCGGACTGCGGTTATCTTCGTGCTTAACCGGCAAAAACTGCTCTCGTGTAAGAATTTGAACCGCCGCATTTTTAAATTTATTATAAACAATATCTATCCTGTCAAAAGTTTTATTCCTGAAAGCGTCCATTAGTCCGTCGGCAATTTCGGCAACTTTCTCGAAAGTTAAATTATCGTATATGTCGTCAAATTGCTCGGCAATTTTATATCCTTTAGCTTTCAAAATCTGACCGGCTTTAGATCCTGCCGTGTATATTAAAACATTTCCTTTGTGATATTGTTCCGCATAAGGTCCTTCGAGCAAAGCGGTAATTTTTTTAACTATATTAGCATTAAAAGGTCCGCACAAGCCTCTGTTCGAACTTACGGCAAAAATTAATATGTGTTCTTCCGGTCTTTCTTCGGCATATATATTTTCGATATCGCCTCCGTTTACGTTTCCCAAACGACTCAATATTTCGTTAAGTTTATTGGCATAAGGGCGTAACCGGGTAACGGCGTTTTGTGCTTTACGCAATTTTGCCGCCGAAACCATTTTCATGGCATTGGTAATTTGCCGGGTCGATTTTACGGAACTTATTCTTGTGCGTATTTCTTTTAAATTTGCCATTTGCAAATAAATTATTTAATCATTAAAGGAACTATTTCCTCATTAATTATTTTATAAATAATGCCTCTTTTTAAATTCATGTCATCGGAAAGGTCGGCAAATGTTTTTTCCGTTTTATAAAAAATTTCGTTTGTTTTCGGATTAATAAACATGGCATAACCGTTAGTGGCATTCCAGTTATATTCAATATCGAAAGACAAAACAAAATCGGCATCGCCTTTATAATCCGTTATTTTCCAATATCCCAGATTTTTTAATTTTTTAACTGCATGCGAAACAGAACTTTTGTCCGGAGCATCTATATATACGGTTTTACCTTTTGCCGCAATTGTTTTAAGCAAATCTTTATTCTCTTTATATTCCGGAGCTGCCGATGCAGAATATTCTTCGGACGAGAATACGTCTCTTGTTCCGTTTTCGTATAAAATGTCATGAATGTCGGACTTGCTTATAACATAAGTAGGACCGCTCTGATTTGAAAATTTTTTGTATTTAACGGCATCCAAACCTACTTCTACAACTTTAGCTTCTATTTTTTCGGCATTTTTTTTCGTTATAATATCTTGCGAAAAAGCATTAACCGAAATAAACAATACGAAAATTAATACGACTTTTTTCATAGCTTTTTTATTTTTTTAAAGAGTTAACAAGTTTTATATATTCTTCTGCCGCTTCTTCTTTACTTTTTCCTTTTTCTCTTTCCCAAGCGTCATATTTTGCGGCACCTTTAAAGTCAAAACCTCCGGGTCTTTCGCCTTTTATGTCACCTTCGGTTGCCTGTTTATACAATGCGTACAATTTAAGCAATATTTCGTTTGGCGGGCGTTCGGTTAAGGTTTTTGATTTTTTAACCGCTTCTTCAAAATCTTTTATGTTCATTTTTCAGTCTTGTTTGTAAGACGAAGAAATATTTTTTGCCGCTTCTTCCAAAACCGAAGTTTCGGCATCGGTATATTTTCCTTGTGCCAAAGCTTCAAGCGTATCGGCATGTTTTGTTCTTAAAAAATCCAAATATTCGTTTTCAAAATCTTTAACTTTGTTTTCCGGAACATCTTTAAGCAACCCTTTGGTTCCGGCAAAAATAATTGCAATTTGTTCTTCAACTTTATACGGGTCAAATTGTCCTTGTTTTAATATCTCTACATTTCTTCTTCCTTTTTCCAAAACCGATAAAGTTGCGGCATCCAAATCGGAGCCGAATTTAGAGAATGCCTCTAATTCGCGATATTGAGCTTGATCGAGTTTGAGTGTTCCGGCAACTTTTTTCATAGACTTTATTTGTGCATTACCTCCTACTCTCGATACGGATATACCCACGTTAATTGCCGGACGAATACCGGAATTGAACAAATCGCTGTCGAGGAAAATTTGTCCGTCGGTTATGGATATTACGTTTGTCGGGATATATGCCGATACGTCTCCTTCTTGAGTTTCGATAATAGGAAGTGCGGTAAGCGAACCACCTCCTTTTATTTTTCCTTTAAGAGATTCCGGAACATCGTTCATTTGTTTTGCAATATTATCGTCGTTGATAATTTTTGCCGCGCGTTCCAGTAATCTTGAGTGCAAATAGAAAACATCGCCGGGATATGCTTCGCGACCGGGCGGGCGTCTGAGCAAAAGAGAAACTTCGCGATATGATACCGCTTGTTTAGAAAGGTCGTCGTAAACTATAAGAGCGGATCTTCCGGTGTCTCTAAAGTATTCGCCTATTGCGGCTCCGGCATAAGGTGCGTAAAATTGCAGTGCGGCAGGGTCCGATGCCGTTGCCGACACAATAACGGTATATGCCATGGCGCCGTGTTCTTCAAGGGTTTTTGCTATATTGGCAACGGTAGAACCTTTTTGTCCTATTGCTACATATATACAATAAACGGGTTCTCCTTTATCGTAAAATTCTTTTTGATTTATTATTGCATCTACGGCTATTGCGGTTTTTCCGGTTTGTCTGTCGCCGATAATAAGTTCTCTCTGCCCTCGTCCTATCGGTATCATTGAGTCTATGGCTTTTATACCTGTTTGCAAAGGTTCGTTAACCGGCTGCCTGAAAATAACACCCGGAGCTTTTCTTTCGAGCGGCATATTAAATTTTTCGCCGGTTATTGCTCCTTTTCCGTCTATCGGGTTACCGAGAGTATCTATAACTCGTCCGAGCATTCCTTCGCTTACGTCTATTGATGCTATTTTTTTCAGTCTTTTAACGGTGTCTCCTTCTTTAATTCCGGCTGAAGGTCCGAGTAATACGGCGCCTACATTATCTTCTTCGAGGTTTAAGGCAATACCTTCTACACCGTTTTGAAACACTATCATTTCGTTGTATTTAACTCCTTGAAGTCCGTAAATACGAGCTATTCCGTCTCCGACTTCAATAACTGTTCCTACTTCTTTAAATTCTGTTTCGGTGTTTACGCCTTCTAATTGTTTTTTTAATATTTCAGAAACTTCTGCGGGGTTTATGCCTGCCATGTTATTTTAGTTTTTGTGTGTTATTCTTAATTTTATTCTGTTGTTATGTTTTATGCGTTAAGCATATCTTTTTTAACGTTTTTAAGTTTTTCCGCAACACTTGCATCGTATTGCATGCCGTCAACGGTTAATACAAATCCTCCTATAATGCTTTTATCTGTTTTTACGGTTAAATCTATTTTGGAATTATATTGTTCTTCAAGAATTTTCGAAACTTTTTCGTATAAGTTTTTATCGGGATTGAAAGCCGTAATAAATTCAGCTGCTTTTATATTGTTTTTTTTGCGAAATATTGCACCGTAATTTCTTGCTGCGGCACCCAAATAAACTTCTCTTTTGTTTTCTGCGAGCAGTTTAAAAAATGTTTTGGTAATATCGTCAACTTTATTTTTTACGATTTTATTAAATGTTTCGATTTTTTTTGAAGGAAATATTACAGGGTTTTCCAACATGTTACGAAATTCGGGTATGTTAACAAGTTGCGATATTAACCGCATATCGTTATTTACGACTTCCGTTTTATTGTGTTCTTCGGCAAATGCGTATAAAGCTTTGGCGTATCTTACCGTTACTCGATTTGTATTCATACAGTTGTCAGTTTAAATCAACGTCTTTTAAGAGTTTTTCGGCATATTCTTTTTGTTTTTTATCCGAATCCAAAGAATCTTTTATTATTTTTTCGGCAATTTCTATTGATAAAGAAACAACTTGTTCTTTAATTTCGGTAAGAGCCGAAAGTTTTTCGCTTTCTATTTGTGCTTTTGCCGAACTTATAAGTTTTTCGGCTTCTGCTTTTGCTTCTTTTTTTGCGTCGGCTAAAATTTTTTCTTTAACTTCTCGCGCGTCTCGTAAAAGTTTTTCTCTTTCTTCTCTTGCTTCCCGCATTATTTTTTCGTTATCGGATTTTAATCGTGCCATTTCGTCTTTTGCGCGTTCTGCCGATTTTAATGCTTCTTCTATGGAGTCTTCACGTTGTTTTAATGCGTTTAAAATAGGTTTCCATGCATATTTTTTAAGGATAAACAGAATAATCAGAAAAGAAACTGTCATCCAAAATACCAAGCCGAAATCAGGTGTTACTAAGCCCATTTTTTAAAAAAGTTATAAATTGTTATAAATTACGAATCATAATTTTTTAAGATTATAATTCTTTGTTTTTTTCGGAAAAAAGAGTGAAGATAAGCCAACCGCTTATCTTACTCTTTAAGGTTTTTTGTTTCGGATTATAAAATAATCAACAAACAAATTACAATTGCAAAAAATGCAACACCTTCCACAAGTGCGGCGGCAACAATCATATTAGAACGAATATCGCCTACGGCTTCGGGTTGGCGTGCAATGGCGTCCATTGCTCTTCCGCCTATTTGACCTATACCGATGCCTGCTCCGATAACGGCAACTCCCGCTCCTATGCCTGCTCCCATTGCCGCATAATCCGCAACTGCTTGTAATAATACTAATAATAAATCCATAAAAATTATATTAGAGTTAAAAAATAAACTTTATTAATGATGTTCTTCCGTAGCCATACCGAAATAAAGCGCCGAAAGAAGCGTAAAAACATATGCTTGAATAAAAGCGACAAGTAATTCCAATAAACCCAGAAATACCGTAAATGCTACCGAGAATACTGCTCCTCCGTATCCGGCAGCAACTCCGTATGCCGCTCCGAAAATAAATATTAAACTGAAAAATCCCAATGCTACTATATGCCCGGCAAGTATGTTTGCAAAAAGCCGAACCATAAGAACAAAGGGTTTTATGAATATTCCGGAAAATTCAACCAAAGGCATTAAGGGTACGGGAATTTTTAACCACCACGGAACTCCGGGGGTATTAAAAATATGCACCCAATATTCTTTGTTGCCGCTAAATGTCGTTATTACAAAAGTAAACAATGCCAAAACCATTGTAACGGCAATGTTTCCGGTTAGATTTGCTCCTCCCGGAAATATCGGAACCAATCCCATTAAATTATTCAGAAATATAAAGAAAAATACCGTCAGCAAATAAGGCAGGTATTTCATGTATTTTTTTTCTCCTATTGATGCTTTTGCAACATCGTCGCGAATAAAAACTATTAAAGGTTCCATTGCCGATTGTATGCCTTTGGGGGCTTTGTTCGGTTGTTTTTTATATGCTCCGGCTACAGATATAAACAGCCAAATAAGAATTGCGGAACTTATAAACAGCGACAGTGTATTTTTTGTAATTGAAAAATCGAAAGGACGAACTTCTTTTCCGTCAATTATTTCTACTATTTTTCCTTTTAAAGGATTATTTTTGCCTTCGGCAATTTTAAAGCCTTCGTAAGAGTCGTGACCGTGATGAAATTCGGAAGACATAAATACATGAAAGCCCGATTTTTTACTGTAAAGAATTACCGGCAACGGAATTTCAACGTGGTGTTCTCCTATGGTCATTATATGCCAAGAGTAAGCATCGCCGACATGTTCCATAATCATTTCTCCCGGATTAAATTTTTCTTCGGCTTCTTCAACTTTATTTTCTTCGTGTTGTGAATATACGGTTTGAGAATATAAAATCGAAATAAAACTTAAAAATATTACGGCTGCTGTTTTAAAATTATGAAACATAAAATGTTGTTTTTTATCCGAATTTTTAATCAACTGCAAAAGTATAATATTTTTTTAAAAAACAGACATCGAAAGAACTGATTTTTAACGGAGGTTTCGTAAGCCGGTAAAATGAATTGACGTAAAATTAAAACGGAATGTTATTTTTGTTGCCTGATATTATAAAATCAAATACTTAAAGACGCAAAATTTTGAATGAAATATTTTTTTTCGTAAAGAAACTTACTTTTAAAAAAGTTGTTAATGCAATAAGTGTTTATGTAAGTTATTTTTTGTCGGTTTTGTTTAAAATACCTTTGCGTAGCGGTTATCCGCCGGGTATTTCGACTGAGCCCGTCGCAAAATGTAATTTGCATTGTCCGGAATGTCCGGCAGGAACCGGAAAACTGAATCGTTACGACGGAAATATTGATTTTGAATTATTTAAAAAAGTTATAGACGAGTTTGCTCCGTATTTAACTTCTTTAATGTTGTATTTTCAGGGAGAACCTTTTTTGAATAAAGATATTTTCAGGTTAACGGAATATGCATCGTTAAATAAAAATATTTATACCGTGTGTTCTACGAACGGTCATTTTTTGTCCGAAGAGTTTGCCGAAAAGATAATTTTATCCGGTTTGGATAAGATTATTATTTCTCTTGACGGAACAAATCAAGAAACGTATGAAAAATATCGTAAGGGAGGGTCGTTCGATACGGTTGTTAAAGGTATAGAGAATCTTGTAAAGATGCGTAAAAAAATGAAATCCGAAAGACCTTTTATTGTTATTCAGTTTTTGGTTTTTAAATTTAACGAGCATGAAATAAATGCGATAAAACAACTTCGTAAAAAATCGGGAGCCGACAAATTAGAGCTTAAAAGTGCTCAGATTTATGATTTTAAAAACAGAGAAGATTTAATACCCGGCATAAAAAAATATGCACGGTATAAAAAAAACAAATCAGGTGATTACGAAATAAAAAGTAAACTGAAAAATCGTTGCAAAAGGTTATGGGAGACATGCGTAATAACCAACAACGGAGATGTATTGCCTTGTTGTTTCGACAAGAATGCCGATTATGTTTTCGGAAATATGAGAACCGTGACTTTTAAAGAAATAAACAATAACGAAAAATCCGTTTCTTTCAGAAAAAAATTATTGAAAAACCGCAGCGAAATCGACATCTGCAGAAATTGCACCGAAGGATTAAAAAAATAAAAAAGCCGGATTCTCAAATATCCGGCAAAATCAAATTATTATTAACACAGGTCGGGTTTATCTTACGGGTTTTCTTTTAAGGTTTTTTTCCCGGGATTTTGATAATTGCATATCATAATAAACACGTTGTTCTTCGGTTAAAATTTTTCTAACGTCCTGACGAAATCCGGCGCGTTTTTTTGCAATTTGAGTTTTTAGCGCTCCGGTTTCGTCGATAAGAGCGTATATCTCGTTAATATTCGGGTTGTCGGAGGTTTGTAAGGTTTGTAAATGTGCTTCTTTTTCGCGTAATTCGTTTCTGAGCGGTTTAATTTCTTTTAAATTTTCCGTTCTCATTTCTTTAATTTGTGCTTTTTGAGATTCCGTTAAGTTCGGAATATTTAAAACTCCCTTACCGGAAGGTTTGTTTACGGGCATGTTTTGCGCCTTAATTCCGAATGTTGAGGATAAAAGCAACATTGCAATAATCATTAATTTTTTGTTTTTCATGTCGTTTGATTTTTTATAAGATAATTAAAATTTAATTGTTTCGTCTTTTTGACAAAAAAAAATCCGGATGGTTTAATCCGGATTAATTTTTTTATTTCTTTACAGTTTATCTTTTTTGATATTGTTCTTCGTAATATTTTTGATAGCTTCCGTCAGTAATTCTCTTCATCCAATCTTTATTTTGCAAATACCAGTCGAGAGTTTTTTCGAGACCTTCTTCAAAATCAAGCGAAGGTTTCCAACCGAGTTCGTTTTGTATTTTTGAGGAGTCTATCGCATAACGCATATCGTGTCCGGCACGGTCTTTTACAAAAGTTATGAGTTTTGCCGAGGTTCCGGGTTTTCGCGAAAGTTTGGCATCCGCTGTTTCGCATAACTTTTTTATTAAATCTATATTACGCCATTCGTTATTTCCGCCTATGTTATATGTTTCGCCCGATTTTCCTTCATGAAAAACCAAATCTATCGCTGCGGCATGGTCTATTACGTAAAGCCAATCTCTTACGTTTTCGCCTTTTCCGTAAATCGGAATAGGTTTATTGTTTATTATGTTGTTAATTGCCAAAGGAATTAGTTTTTCGGGAAATTGGTTCGGACCGTAATTATTTGAGCAATTGCTTATTACCGAAGGTAATTTATAGGTATGAAAATAAGCTCTTACCAAATGGTCTGAACTTGCTTTTGATGCGGAATACGGACTTCGGGGGTCGTATGCCGTATTTTCGGTAAAAAATCCGGTATTTCCGAGCGAACCGTAAACCTCATCGGTTGAAATATGATAAAATCGTTTATCCGAAAAATCGTCTTTCCATAAAAGGCGTGCCGCATTAAGCAAGTTAACCGTTCCGATTATGTTTGTATTAATAAAAGCTCCGGGGTCGGCAATAGACCTGTCCACATGCGATTCGGCGGCAAGATGTATTACGCCGTCAAATTTATATTTTCGGAATAGTTTGTTTACAAAATCGGTATCGTTAATATCGCCTTTTTCGAAAACATAATTCGGTTTACGGTCTATGTCTTTAAGATTTTCGAGATTTCCGGCATACGTAAGAGCATCAAGATTTACAATTTTATAATCGGGATATTTATTAACAAATAATCTTACGACATGCGAACCTATAAATCCCGCTCCTCCGGTAATCAATATCGTTTTTTTCATTTTTTAATCAGTATTTTTATACTACTTAGCATTGATGTTTTACTCTTGTCTGTTCATTGAATATTTTATTCGTAACAAAATTTTATCTATATTTTCATATTACAACTTTTTTAGTTTTAATTTTTATTTCTTCTATCAGTTTAGTTTCAATTTTCTTTACTTTCTTACCATTTGGTTCAGGCATTTCTACTTTACAAATATTATTTGTTTTGTAAATAACTTCTTTGTCTTTCGGAATTAATTTTTTGTCTTTTAATTTTGTTTTATTAAAATCTATTGTTTTCATCGGTTCCGGAATGATGAAATATTCTTTCAATTTTTCCCAGTCGTTATTTCTTATTGTAATGATATCATTCAAGTAAAAACTTACCCAACTTTCACCAAGTTTATAGTTAGGTTCAACTGCTTCTAATTTTCTTTTTGAAATCTCTACATATTCACT
>JAADDR010000006.1 GCA_013153865.1 Chlorobiota bacterium
AAAAAGAAAAGCCGAAGAATCGGACAGACTTAAATCAGCTTTTCTGGCAAACATGTCACACGAAATAAGAACACCCATGAATGCAATCTTAGGTTTCTCCGAATTACTGAGCAAAAAAGATTACGATAAAGAAAAAAGAAACAAAATAATCTCTCATATAATGCAAAGCAGCAGTGCTCTGCTGAGACTCATTGACGACATAATAGACATATCAAAAATAGAAGCCGGACAATTAAACATAAATAAAAGTAAATTTCCTGTAAAAGAAATCGTAAAAGAATTAGAATTTATTTATCACGAAAAAATAACAAATCCGGGAAACGTCAAACTTAAATTATTTACAAACTCAGACCTCTCCGTAATAATAAACACTGACAAACATCGCATACTGCAAGTATTAATAAACCTCATAGACAACGCATTAAAGTTTACGGAAAAAGGATATGTGGAAGCAAATTATTACATAAACGAAGAACAAACAAAAAAAGAAATAATATTCTACGTAAAAGATACCGGAATAGGAATAAACAAAAATGATATAAACAAAATATTCGACAGATTTATTAAACTGGAAGATACAAGCGGAAAACTTTACAGAGGAACCGGGCTCGGACTTTCAATAAGCAAACATATAATAGAACTCCTCGGCGGAAAAATTAAAGTAACATCCGAACAAGGCAAAGGTTCCGTATTTAAATTCTCAATACCTGCTTAATTATCAATATTTTAAAATTGTTAACAAAAAGTTAATATTAAAATACCTCAAACTTGCAATCATTTTAAACTTTAATCTTACTTTTGCAACAAGTTTTAAATACATCTTTTAAAAACTTATGCAAAAAATTAGCGGGGTTGACATCAACCTCGGAAACAAGTCTTCAAAGATTGCTTACAATTATGCAATCGAGACTTTCCGAAACAGAAAAGGAAAGAGAGGAGCCGTCGCCTCTGAATCAAAAGGCGGATTTTCAAACCTCATAATATTCGGTAAAGAACGTATCGGTATCGGTTCCGACGGCATAGGCACAAAAGCCGAATTGGCTGAACGCACCGGAATATACGATACACTCGGTTACGACTTGGTTGCCATGGTTGCCGATGATCTTGCCGCAACGGGTTTCGAACCGACTAATCTTTCAAATGTTATCGATGTTGACTATTTGGATGCCGAAATTATCGATGACTTAATGAAAGGCTTAAAAGATGCCTGCAACTTTGCCGGAATAGCAATTACCGGCGGCGAAATTGCCGAACTCGGTAACCGAATAAGCGGCTTCGGAAATAAAATGCACTTTAACTGGAGCGCAACGGCAATAGGCATCTTACCCGAAATTCTTAAAACCGAAATAAACGGCGGCAACATAAAAACCGGACAACTTATTTTTACATTAAAAAGCAGAGGTTTCAGAAGTAACGGTTTTTCATCAATTCGCAGAATTTTAAAAGAAAATTTCGGAGATAATTGGCATAACGAAACTTATGACGGCAAAAACACTTGGGGCGAAAAAATGCTGACACCTTCTTTAATATATTCGCCTTTGATAAACGAAATAATTACATCCGGAATCGAATTAACAGGCATGGCACATATAACCGGCGGCGGCATCTTTGACAATTTACGAAGAATACTGAAACATAATAATGTCGGAGCAAATCTGAACAACTTATATCAGCCCTTGCCGGAAATACTTAAAATACAAGAACTTGGTAAAGTGAGCAACGAAGATGCATATCTCTGGTGGAACATGGGCAACGGTATGTTGCTCGTTGCCGATGAAAAATATACCGACAATATTTTACAAAAAGCGGAGCAAATGAACTATGAGTGTCAAATTGCCGGCACTGTTACTGCCGGCGGCAATATACAAGTCGAATTTCCGGCTTTTAAACTGAACAAAAATTATTAGAAAGTTTGCCCCGCACGGCAAACTTTTTTTATGATTATGAAATACTTTAAACTTTAAATACTTTACGAACTTTTAACTTTATACTTTCAACTAAATAAATGAAAACAATCCAAACATACCTCAAACCCGGATACAAAGACACCCAAGGCCTTGCAATCGAAAAAAAATGCCGGCGACAATTAAACATAAACACCGGAAAAATCAAAACTTCTAAATTTTACTCTGTTGATTATGAAATACCGGAAGATAACTTTAAGAATTACGCCGAAAACTGCCTTAAAAATAAAATTACTGATGACATTCTTATAAATAAGGTGTATGACGACAAAAAATATAAAAGCATAATTGCCGTGGCAAAACTTCCCGGCGTAACCGATGATATCGGCGTTTCTGCACAAACCGCTTTGGCGGATTTTCTTAACCGTAAGATTGACACCGACGTTCAGCACATTTTCACGCAAGAAATTTATTATATCGAAAACAAACTTTCAAAAGAAGATTTAACAAGCATTGCAAAAGCATTTCTCGGAAACCCGCTAATAAATCATATTAGTGTTTTTGTGAAAAAAAACGGAAAATTCGACTTTAAACCCTATGTTCCGAAAGTAGAAATGAAAACGGACGATACCGTTGAAGTAATCAATTTGGATATTTCCGACAATGAACTGATAAAACTCTCCGAAGATAAAATCCTGGCTTTAAGTCTTGAAGAAATGAAAGCAATTCGCAACTATTTCAAAGACAAAAAAGTAATTGCCGAAAGAAAAAAAATCGGATTAACTCAAAATCCTACCGACATAGAACTGGAAGTTTTTGCTCAAACGTGGTCGGAACATTGCAAGCACAAAGAATTTAACGCCGAAATTACTTTCGAAAACAAAATAACCGGCGAAAAAAAACTTATAAACTCACTTTTCAAGACATACATAAAAGCATCAACGGATAAAATCAAAAAAAATCTTAAAGCAAACGATAATCACTGGCTTATAAAAGTTTTCGACGATAATGCCGGAACCGTTCGAGCAACAAAAGACAAACTTTTTGTCTGGAAAGTCGAAACGCACAATTCACCTTCCGCACTTGACCCTTACGGCGGTGCAATAACCGGTATTCTCGGCGTTAATCGTGATATTATGGGAACGGGAATCGGCGGTGCCGAACTTCTTTTTAATACAAATGTGCTGTGTTTCGGACCTCCGGATTATAATAAAAAATTACTGAAAGGTCAACTGCATCCTCGCAGAATTATGGAAGGCGTAATCGACGGTATCGAAGACGGCGGCAACAAATCCGGTATTCCTACCGTAAACGGTTCCGTGGTTTTCGATGACCGCTTTGCGGGCAAACCTCTGGTTTTTTGCGGAACAGGCGGTATTATGCCCGATAATTACCTCGGCAGAAATTCTTGGGAAAAACAAATAGACATAAACGACCGGATTATAATGGCGGGCGGAAGAGTAGGAAAAGACGGCATTCACGGAGCTACTTTTTCATCAACTGAAATTAACGAAAAATCACCGCAATCCGCCGTGCAAATAGGAAGCCCGATTACACAAAAGAAACTCTCTGATTTTATGATTGTTGCCGCAAGAAAAGGTTTAATAAAAAGCAGCACCGACAACGGAGCGGGCGGATTATCGTCATCCGTGGGCGAACTTGCCGAAATAACAAACGGAGCTGTTGTTAATCTCGAAAAAGTGCCTCTGAAATATTCAGGTCTTAAACCTTGGGAAATTTTCGTTTCCGAGTCGCAGGAACGCATGACCGTTGTCGTGGAACCGAAAAATATTGATGCTTTTTTCAAACTTGCCGAAAATATGGAAGTTGAAGTTACCGACATCGGGTATTTCACAAATTCGGGTTACTTGGATATTCGTTTCAACGATAAAATAATTCATTATATCGACTTGGATTTTCTGCATAACGGCGTCCCGCAAAAGAAAATGCCGGCAGAACTGAAACCCTTGCAACTCAAAGAACCCGAAAATATTAATGTTGAAGATTATAATGAAGTTTTACTCAATTTGCTTTCAAGTATAAACATCAGCTCTCGCGAAAACATTATCAGAAAATACGACCACGAAGTAAAAGGCAAAAGCATCATAAAACCTCTGATGGGCGAAAAAGGAGCAAGTCCGCAAGATGCTGCCGTAATGCGTTTCGAACACGACAGTTTTGAAGGCATTGCGGTATCAAACGGCATTATGCCCAAATTCGGCGATATCGATGCTTACGAAATGTCTTGCGGTGCATTCGATGAAGCCGTGCGTCAGATAATTGCAGTCGGCGGAACATTACCGAACACAAAGAAAAACGATGATATTTTCTGGACGGTTAACGATAATTTCAGCGTTCCCGACAGTTTGTATCATCTCGAAAAAAATCCCGACGGAAAAGAAAAGTTGGCTAAACTTGTTCAAATGTGCGAAGCACTTTACGATATGTCAACTTTCTATGATATTCCGATGACTTCCGGCAAGGACAGTATGAAAAACGATTTTAAAGCCGAAGGCGTAAAAATTTCCGTTCCGCCGACGATAGTTTATTCGATGGCGGCAAAAATAAAGGATGTCAGAAAAACGATAACTTCC
>JAADDR010000111.1 GCA_013153865.1 Chlorobiota bacterium
TTTAAATTACCGATATTTATCAAAAATATTTTCTAATCACGAGCCTGTTACGTTAGAGAAATATATAATAAAAGAAAAAATAAAAAAAATAAAACAACTTATTACGGAAGATGAATTTACTTTAAGCGAAATTGTTTATATGATGGATTACAGCAGTGTGCAATATTTATCGGCACAATTTAAAAAAGAAACCGGACTGACAGTAACCGAATATAAAGAAAAACACGATTTACGAATGTAGTCTTCAGCTTTGTGAAAAAAACATAACAATTTTGTAAAATTACATAACAATACATTTAAACTTCCTCCGTAATTTTGTATCATAATTTTCGACAATAATTATTTAAATCGATTTTAAAATTCGAAAATGCACACAAAAGTTTTAACCTTTTTGCGTGTCTAAAACATAAAATGATTTAATATAAACCGAAAAATTCGAAAATTATGAAAAAGAAATTGCAAATATTAACGGCTGTTCTCGTGATATTAAACTTTTCATCGGCAAAAGCATATGCACAAGTAACCAAAACGGACAAAAGCAGTTTATTATTTATGTATGAAGAAGAAAAACTTGCAAGGGACGTATATTCGGCAATGTCCGAAAAATATACACTGCCGATATTCAGAAATATTTCCAAAAGCGAAAATTATCACATGAGTTTAATAGAAGACTTAATTAAAAAATACAATATCAACAATCCGGCAAGCAACAAACCGAAAGGCGAATTTATAAACAAAGACCTGCAAAAACTTTATAACGATTTGGTAAATAAAGGTTCTATAAGTTTAAACGATGCATTTGAAGTAGGAGCTACAATCGAAGATGTTGATATACACGACTTAAAAAAATACGTTTCGAAAACCGAAAATACGGATATAACAAGAGTATTCAAACAACTTACATGCGGTTCGAGGAACCACATGAGAGCTTTTACGAGGCAAATTAATTTTACCGGAATAACTTACAAACCTCAATTTATTTCTCAAAACGAATACGATAAAATAATAAACGGTAAACACGAAAGATGTTTTTACATTTATAATAATTAACAAACGATAAATACCGATAACATGACAATACGAAAAAATATTGCCGTAAGCGAAAGCGGATTTGTATTTGACCCCGACAACGGTGACTCTTATACATTAAACGAAACAGGAAAACTAATAATCGATATGCTCGCCGAAGGAAAAACCGAAAAAGAAATAAAAAATTACTTTACCGAGCATTACGATGTCGATGAAGGAACACTGGAAAATAACTTCAACGATTTTATTATTATGCTGAAAAACTTTAACCTTACGGAAAACGAATAAAACTTTTAAGCTGTATGAAGCCGAAATATACAATAGCCGTAACCGGACTAAACAATACGGATAACCCGGGACCCGGAGTCCCCGTCATAAGATCTTTGCGAGAAGCTAAAAGTTTTGACGTGCGCATAATAGGTCTGGTTTATGAAAATCTGGAACCCGGAATATACATGAAAAATGTTGCCGACAAGGTATATCAAATTCCGTATCCCTCATCGGGCTCCGACGAATTAATGCAACGAATTGCTTATATCAACGACAAAGAAAATCTCGATGTGTTAATACCCAACTTCGATGCGGAACTTTTTACTTTCATGAAAGGCGAAAAACAATTAAAAGCCTCGGGCATAAATACATTTCTACCCACAATAGAACAATTCGAAGAAAGACATAAATCCGAACTTCCCAAATTCGGCAAAAAATACGGATTCGATATACCTTTCAGCAAACCTGTTGCAAACTTATCCGACATAAATTCAATAAGAAACGAATTCGACTTTCCGGTATTGGTTAAAGGTAAATTTTACGACGCATATTTAGCATACAATACTTCTCAAATAATAGAATATTTCAATAAAATTTCGGCAAAATGGGGAGTCCCGGTAATAATACAAGAATTTATAAAAGGCACGGAAGTAAACGTATCGGCATTAGGCGACGGCAAAGGAAACACCATAGGTGCGGTTCCGATGCGAAAACAATATATAACCGATAAAGGCAAAGCATGGGGAGGCATAACCATAGGCGATAAAAACCTGCAGGATATTACGCAAAAGCTGATTTCAAAAACAAAATGGCGCGGAGGAATGGAACTCGAAATTATTAAAACACATGAAAACAAATACTACATAATAGAAATAAACCCGCGCATTCCGGCATGGATATATCTGGCAACCGGCGCCGGGCAAAACATCCCGGAAGCACTCGTAAATATGGCTGTGGGAAAACATGTGGAGCCGTTTAAAAATTACGACACCGGAAAAATGTTTATACGCTACTCTTACGATATAATAGGCGATATATCACAATTCGAAAAACTATCCGTAACAGGCGAACTCGAACTTTAAAACAAACCGTTTTTCCTAAACCTACTTTAAATCTTTATAAAATGAAAGAAAAATTAAAATACGAAAGACCGATAATAACCAAAATAAACGCAGGCGTAACCGATAAATTCGGAATGAGACCGAAAATGCCGGCAATAAAAGAAATTGACGGAGTACCGGTTGATACAATAATTGAAAAATACGGATCGCCGACATTCGTAATCTCCGAAAAAACAATAAGAGATACCTTAAAAGAAGCAAAAAGAGCTTTTACCACGCGTTACCCGAAAGTAAAATTTGCATGGTCGTATAAAACAAATTACCTGAATGCGGTATGCAAAATATTTCACGACGAAGGTTCATGGGCAGAAGTAGTTTCCGGATTCGAATACGACAAAGCACTCGCCAACGGAGTTCCGGGAAACCAAATAATATTTAACGGACCGGACAAATCAAAAGAAGATTTAATAAAAGCCGCAGAAAACGGTTCTTATATACACATCGACCATTTCGACGAGCTGTATGACATAATAAGCATATCCGAAACAACGACAAAACGCCCTAAAGTTGCAATACGCGTAAATATGGACACGGGAATATACCCGCAATGGGACAGATTCGGATTTAACTACGAAAACGGCGAAGCTTGGAACGCTTTAAATCGTATTATGATGAGCGACAAATTAGAACTTACGGGATTACACACCCATATAGGAACATATATGATGACCCCCGAACCGTATGCCGTTGCAGCATCCAAATTAGCCGAACTCGCCGTAAGATTGGAACGTAAATTTAATCACAAAATAAAATACATAGACATGGGCGGAGGCTTCGCATCAAAAAATACGCTCAAAGGCGCATACTTACCCGGCAAAGACACCTTCCCCGGATTCGACAAATACGCCGAAGCCGTTTCAAACGCACTAATTAATTCCGAACTTGACCCCAACGAAATGCCCGTTCTTTTTCTGGAAACAGGACGTGCACTTATCGACGATGCCGGATACATAACAGGAAGCGTATTAGCCAATAAACGCCTTGCAAACGGCAGACGCTCCATGATTATAGACACAGGAGTAAACATGCTGTTTACGTCATTTTGGTACGAACACGAAATTTATCCCGCAAAAGATGTAAGCTCTCATGCAGAAGACACCACTATTTACGGTCCGCTGTGCATGAATATAGACGTAATTCGCTCCGCCGTCAAATTTCCGCTGTTACAAAAAGGCGACAAATACGTTATAAAACGAACCGGAGCATACAACATGACACAATGGATGCAGTTTATAACCCTGCGCCCGAAAATAATTCTGATTGACACACAAGGAAACACACACGTAATACGAGAAAACGAAACAAACGAAAGTTTAACGTCTCACGAAAAAGTTCCGGAACATTTAAACAAACCTAAAAAATAAAATAATAAAAATACGGAAACTTTTTTACCCTTAAAAGACTTTTTATGTCCCCCCGAAAGCGATATAAAAAGTCTTAAACTTTGTAAGACCTGAAAATGATAAAAGAAAAAAAAATACAAACACTTAAAAATGCCGTATTAAACAGTTATTCTCAAATATTTTTTTCCGAAAACAAAATATTTGCACTTCTTTTAATAATTGTAAGTTTCCTTGATTTTTGGGCGGGAATATACGGGCTTATATCGGTATTAACGGCAAATATTACCGCATATATTTTAGGATACGACAAAACCCTGATAAAAAAAGGCGCTTACGGTTTTAACGCACTGCTAACGGGACTGGGAACAGGCATTATTTTTCAGCCGAGTATAGAATTAACGGTTATAGTTATATTCGGAGCATTACTTACATTTTTCGTAACTGTTGCATTACAAGGCATTTTGGCAAAATATGCGCTGCCTTACCTTAGTATCCCGTTTTTACTCGGAATATGGGCGATTATTTTGGCAACAAAAGATTTTACGGCATTAGGACTCTCGGAAAGAAACATATATACATACAACGAATTATACGCTTTAGGAGGCAAAACTCTAATCAATATATACGAAAAATTTGAAAACATAAACGGTTTCGAAAGCCTTAAAATTTACTTTCTGTCTCTCGGAGCCGTTTTCTTTCAAAATAATATCCTTGCGGGAATAATTATTGCCTCGGGATTGCTCTATTTCTCCAGAATAGCATTCTCACTGTCGCTGATAGGATTTTATGCGGCATACCTTTTTTACGGTCTTACGGGTGCCGACTTTTCGGCTCTCGCATATACATTCATAGGATTTAACTACATACTTACTTCTGTTGCAGCAGGCGCTTATTTCGTTATACCTTCCGAAAGATCATACCTTTGGACTTTGCTGCTCTTACCGGTTACGGTTATAATTACGGCAAGTTTGGAACATGTTTTTTCGGTATGGCAAATTTCAATATATTCACTGCCGTTCAATATTGCCGTGCTCCTGTTTATATACGCACTTAAACTAAGAGTAAGAAAAAACTCTAAACTTACGGATACTTTCGTAAGACAAGAAACACCCGAAAAAAGTTTATACCTTTTTCATACGGCTTCCGAAGAATTTAAAAACAAAAATTATTTTCCGATAGGTCTTCCGGTAAAAGGAGATTGGAGCATATCGCAGGCACACGACGGCAAATACACGCATAAAGACAAATGGCGTCATGCTTGGGACTTTGTAATAACGGACGAAAAAAAACTGCAATACAAAAACAAAGGCGATTATCTCGAAGATTATTATTGCTTCGACAAACCCGTATTTGCTCCCGCAGCGGGCATTATTGCCGAAGTTGCCGACGGCATCCCGGATAATAACATCGGAGACGTAAACGTTGAACAAAACTGGGGAAACTCTATAGTTATAAAACACGGAGAATATTTATACTCGCAAATAAGTCATCTTAAAGAAGGAAGCATTAAAGTAAGAAAAGGCGATTTCGTAAAAAAAGGAGACCTGCTTGCAAATGTCGGCAATTCCGGATATTCTCCGTATCCGCATTTACATTTTCAAATACAGGCAACTCCTTATATAGGTTCAGAAACTTTAGACTATCCTCTTCATAACTACATAATAAGAAAAAACGGAAAAACTGAGCTCGTAACATTCGGCAAACCCGAAGAAGGCGAAACAACAGCTCCGGCAAGCAGCGAAAAAATACTCGAAAACGCTTTACACTTAGTTCCGGGCAAAAATCTGTCGGTAAACTTAAAATCTTCCGAAAAAAACATTACCGAAGAATGGAAAATAAACAAAGACATTTGGAACCGGACATTTATTACCGATAAAGAAGACTCTAAAGCATGGTTTTACGAAAATGACTCCGGATTATATTTCAGTAACTTTACGGGAAATAAAAAATCTTTATTGTTTATTATTTTTAAAGCTCTTTACAACACAAACAAATCGTTTTACAAAGGCACGGAAATAACAAGCAGTATAAGACCCGACTTGTTTTTCGGAAAATTGATACTTACCCTTCAGGATTTTGCGGCTCCGTTCTGTATATTCCTTAAAGCTGAATTTAAAATGACATATACCGAAAAAGACGACGATTTTATTCCGGAATTTGTTAAAACAGAATCAACCATATCAAAAACAATTTTCGGGAAAGTAAAAGAAAAAGAGCATTTTACCGTTATATTTCACAAATCCGGAGAAACGGAAATTAAATTCGACAATAACATATTAAGCATAAAACCTCTGAAAAAAACTATTTTAAATCAAACCGCAAAGTAAAGCCGACATGAGAACTTTTTTAATAAGCATTATACTGATTACGGTAAGTCTTCTATCCGAAGCACAAAATAATTTCAGTGTTTCGGACATAGATGCTCTTACATATAAACAATATATGCAAAAAGATTGGAAAAATCTAATAAAAACCGGAAAACGCGCCAAAAGAAAAGGAATTGATTTTTATTATCTGCAATATCGCACCGGAATAGCATATTACGAACTGAAAAAATATGCCGAAGCCGTAAAATATTTCGAAAAAATACATTCCGAAAATCCGGAAGACGAAACAATACTCGAATACCTGTATTACTCTTATTTATTTTCGGGCAGAATAGAAGATGCACGTCTTACGGCAACATATTTCAGCCGAAAAGCAAAAGAACGACTGAATATCGAAACCGAATATCCGTTTATAAAAGCATTATATTTTTCTACGATACAAAATGTTAACGACGATTACGGTCATATACCGGAAACAGACGAAACGGTAGAACAAAAAACCGTATTAAACGAATCGTGGTATAACATCAGCGCAGAGCATTATATAGGCGACAGACTTACTGTTTTTCACGGATACAGCCGCCTGCAAATGAGTAACGACATAAAAGACACAAATCCGGACCTTCCGGAAGAATATCTCGAAGACATAAATCAAAACGAATATTACCTGTCTTTAAAATATCATGCGGGTAAAGGTTTTAATATTACCGGAGCTTTTCATTATCTTAATACTTTGTATTATTCGCCGGTATATATTACAATAGGCAGAAGAACATCTTTAACATATTTATATTATTTCAGAGAAAATTCCGTTGCCGGATTCTTAAAATTCGACAAATCATTCTCCATATTTAACGCAGCCGTCGAATCATCCGTTTCCGACCTTAACGGAAAATTTCAAATACAACCTGCCTTGTCGCTTAAAATATATCCTTTTGCAAATACAAAATTTTATTCCGAAACAAAAGGCATATATCATATAGAAGACGATAACGGAACAAAAAGATACAGCCCGGTAATAAAACAAACATTAGGAATAAATTTTTTAAAATATTCTTTACTGAATATATCGGCAACATACGGAGATTTACTCAATTATACCGAATATAACGCTTTTATAACAAATAACGATTTGGATTTAACAAAACTGAAAGCCGAAATTTACTTGAATTTCGGACTCTCTAAAGGTCGCTTCAATATTTTTCTTAATTATCAATACAATCAAAAAGAAAACACTTATCTTATAAACGACAACGAAATTACCGAAGATTATACAAACCACATAATTGCCGGAGGTATTAAGTGGTATTTCAGCAAATATTAACTTTTAAAATCTTTTAAACAATGAAAACAAAAGTAAATTTAATCATCATTTTTTTATTAAGTTTCAACTTGATTTTTGCGCAATCGGATAAAGTTACGCAAGCATTTAAAGCAAGTTATTCTCTTGAAAAAGCCGGAGCATACAAAAAAGCAGCCGACGAACTCAAAAAAGTATATTCCGACAACTCTTACGAAATAAACTTGCGACTCGGTTGGTTGGAATACAACGCCGGATTATTCGACGAATCGGCATCGCATTATCAAAGAGCTTTAAGTTTAAAACCATATTCCGAAGAAGCAAAATTCGGTCTTATTTATCCTAAAGCGGCACAAGGTAAATGGAACGAAGTAATTAACTTGTATAAAAAAATATTGGAAATAAATCCCGCAAATACCACTGCAAATTACCGCTTAGGGCTGATATATTACGGACGAAAAGATTATGCCGCAGCTTCCGGATATTTTAAAAAAGTGGTAAACCTCTACCCTTTTGATTACGACGGATTGTTAATGCTTGCCTGGTCGGATTATTATCTCGGCAAAAAAAATCAGGCAAAATTACTGTTTAAAAAAGTATTGCTGTTAAGCCCCTCCGACAAATCGGCAACCGACGGATTAAAGTTATTAAGATAATAAAACGGAATGCAAAAAAAAGACCGCGAGATTTTTCTTACGGTCTTTTTTTTTTGTCGATAATTAAACTTTATTTGATATTTAATTCAGCCCGGGTAATAAATTTCTCTATACCTCTTGCTTGGCTGCTTTCTTTATAATCATCTTTAATTTTTTGATAAACTTCTTTTGCATCTTCCCATTCTCCGAGTTTTTCGTATATTCTTCCGAGTTTCATTAAATAAACCGGCGAAAATACTTTGTTTTCTATACTTGCGGCTTTTTTGTAATATTTTGCGGCTTCTTCGAAATCTCCTTTTTCCGAATACGAATCGCCTATGTTCGCATTTGCCGAAGCTGACAAAAGTTTATCGTCGGTAGAAAATTTTTTCAAGTATTCTATGGCATTATCGTAATCGCCTGTTTTATAGAAAGAAATTCCGGCATAAAGATATGCTCCGTTTGCAACATCGGTAGAACCGTAATCTTCTATTATTTGTATAAATCCGGGATAATCGCCGTCGCCGTTTAAAGCCAAATCAAAAGAATCCTGCTCGAAATACTGCTGAGCCGGAAAAATTTGCTCCAAAGCTTCTTGTTGCTTCGGCATAAGATAAAATTTCTTATAAACAAAAACCAACGCCACTATCAACAAAACCACTCCGGCGGCAATTGTAAGTTCTTTTTGATATTTTTCGAGAAACTGTTCGGTTTTAGATAAAGACTCTTCTATCGTTCCGAGTCTTTCTTCCAATTTGGGTTTATCTTTCTTAGCCATAATTTACTTTTCTGATTAATTTTGAGTCGCAAAAGTAAAAAAAATACCGTTTGAATAAAAAATTTCAAATAAAAATAATGTATTTTTAATTTTTTTAAACTTTTTTACTCTTATTTTACCGGAAATTTAATTTGCCCGTTCTAAACAAATGTATCTGAAATCATTAAAAATAATAAACTTTAAGAATATTGAAGACGCCGAGTTATCGTTTTCCGGCAAATTAAACTGTTTTACCGGAAATAACGGTGCCGGAAAAACAAATTTGCTAGATGCAATTCATTATTTATCGTTTACCAAAAGTATGTTTAATACAAGCGATTTGCAAAACATATTTCACGGGCAAACTTTTTTTGTATTAAAAGGTAATTTTATAAAAACCAAAAAAACGGAAATTATTTATTGCGGATTCGAAAAGGATAAAAAGAAAACAGTTAAAAGAAACGATAAAGCATACAAAAAATTCTCCGAACATATAGGACTGTTTCCGGCAGTAACGGTTTCGCCCGGCGATTCGAGTCTTATCGGCGGCGGCGGCGAAGAACGACGAAGATACATCGACTCGGTAATATCGCAATACGACAAAGAATATTTATACGAACTGATAAATTACAACAAAATATTGTCGCAACGCAACCGCATGCTTAAAAATTATTCGTTAAACAAATATTTCGACGGCGATATAGCGGATATTTACGATATGCAACTTGCCGAATACGGAAATAAAATTTTTAAAAAACGTAAAGAATTTATAAAAAATCTTTTACCGGTTTTTACCGAATATTACGAAAAAATTTCGAATAAAAAAGAAAGTGTAAGTCTTACTTACAAATCTCATATTGCGGACAGCGACTTTTTAATGCTTCTGAAAAGCAACGTCGAAAAAGATAAAATACTCGGTTATACGTCAAAAGGTATTCATCGCGACGATTTGGAATTTAAAATAAACGGACTTTCTTTGAGAAAATCGGGCTCGCAGGGGCAACAAAAAACATTTTTAATTTCTTTAAAGTTTGCTCAGTTCGGTTTTATTAAAAAAATTACCGGCATAAATCCTTTGTTATTGCTCGACGATATTTTCGATAAATTTGATGCCGAAAGAGTCGGCGAAATAATTAAACTTACGAATAATAATTTCGGACAGATTTTTATTACCGATACCGACCCGGAGCGCTTAAAAAAAATAATACGGACGGAAGACGGTAATTTTAAACTTTTTGAAGTAACCAAAGGTGTTATTACGGAAAAAACCGACGGAGCTTAGCTTTTTAATAATAAGCCCCGCCGTATTTTTTAATTTTCTTCTTCATCGCCTTGGTCCGTCGCATCGTCGAAGTCGTCTAATGCAGGATGTTCTCCGGTAAATTCGTATAAAAACAGGTTTTTGGTTTCTTCGTTGGTAAGCATGTAGTTATAAGTTCCTTTATCTGTTTTAAATCTTTTTTCTTTGGTTTTTAAATCGGCAATTATTTGGTTATATTCGTGTATGCTCGACAAGGTTCGCATAATGCTTCCGGAGAAGTTAAAAAAGAACCATTCGTCATCGCCTGTTTCCAGATATATAAAAATTTTATCTCCGGTTCGGCGTTTTTTTATTTGTATATGACCGTCAACATATTTATTTATCATTTTTCCGCCGACGCTCAGTATTCCTATTTTCCCGAATGATTTATAAGATTCTGAAACAGGATCCCATTTTAAGCTCAAATCCGTAAAAACGATTGTTTTTTTAAGTTCTTCGGGCATTCTTTTCGGGTTTCCGGCATTTTCGGACATTTCCGACAGTAATTTTTCGGTTTTTTCGACCCCTGCAAGTTCGTAAAGCGATTTTTTATAGAACGGGCTTTGTATTTTTACCGCTCTCAGCGACATATTTTCCGATAATCTGTCTCTTAAAATATTAAGTGCCTTGTTTGATATGAAAAAATCCAAATATCCGAGAGTTTGCATTACTATTTCGCCGGAATTACCGTCGTAACGCAAATTGCCTGCCGACCCGTAATCGTTTATTTTTATTGATTTGCTCAGATTAATTTTTCCTTCGGCATTTACTATGCAATAGCTTCTTTTTAAAGATATGTAATTTCCGGGGAGTTCTTCGTTGTTAAACTTATCGAGTGTAGTTATAACGTATTTGTTATCGTCTTGCAAATAAGTTACGTAATAAGAACTGTCTCTTGCCGAAAGTAATGATTCCGAGTTACCGTAAGGGTCCGAAGACAGAAATACCGGAAAAGTATATACCGAATCTTTTGCCGACATTATATCCGCAAATACACGGGCTTTGTTATTCTCGAGGTCGGAATGCAAAAACGGTTCCAACGGCAGGTAAATACTGTCGGGATTTATTTCCGATTTAAAATAAAACCATTTCGGTTTTGCAATATTTTCGCACGAATGAATAATTTTTGCGTATCCTTCAAAACGTAAACGGTCTTTAGAAGCATTAAAATAAACATCGCCGTAATATTTAAACCACGGATTAAGCGTAAATTTATGGTATTGTTCTACAAACCCGTGTGCAACAGTTGCTTGTTTCTGTTCGCTGTAAGTAATATTATCGAAATAAATATTTTGCAGATTATTGTTCATGTCTTCGTATTGGTAAACTCCCGAAGATGCCGTATAGCTGTTGCTTCCGTCAATTTTAATGTCAACTTCGGCAATATTGTGTAATCCTCTTGCTTTAACCGTTGTTTTAAGAAGTTTTTCCATCTCTCCGTTTTTATCTATAATTACGTCACTGCTCGGAGTTACTACTATATCCGCAACAATAATCCTCTGAACGTCTTTTACTATAAGTTTGTGATTACCGGTATAATAGTTTGCAACGCTTCCGAAAAACATAAGAGAATCTTTTGCCGGATCGGTCGATATAAATTTCATGTTTCCGTAGTCCGACATAAACAGAGATTTGTCGAATTTACAAACATCTACCATATAAGTACTGTCAAGAAGTATTTTTTCTTTTGAAAATTTCGCATTGGTAAACCTGTTCATATTATAACCCATGTTTATTTTGCCTTCTCCGGTATGCCACAATAAATGTTTGGGATAACTTACGTATTTATCGTTTACGAAAGTAACCGACGATTTTTTATCTCTTGCCGCAAAAACCGCTTTGCTCGAGTTAATATCGACATATGATTTCATATTATTTATAATCACGTCTTTATCAACTGAATGTTTTGCTCTTATTACTATATCGGCACTGTCGGAGCGTAATGATGTTTTTGCGAATTTGAAATCTTCCGCTGACAAAGTGCCTTCGCTTAAAGTAAATTTGCCTTTTCCCGTTAATTTTTCGGGACTGTATTGCAATACTCCTTCAAAAGAACTTTTTCCTTCATACATCTCAACCGGATTTTCGGGAGTTGTTTTATAGGTAATTATATCTTTTTCGGCATTCCAACTCGTAGCAACCATTTCGCCGTGCACTTCGGGAAATTCGGCGTAAGTGCTTTCGTTTATATATTTGCTTATTTCTATTTTGTCTGCCATTGCCGTAAGAGAATCCGGGTACAGATTAAAATTTTTTGTCGTAATAACCGTGTTGTTCCATTTTGCCACCCCGTTTGCCACAAGTCCTTCGTTACTTAATCTTATAAACGATTTCATGGTGCTGTTTTCTGCCGAAAGAGAAATTTTTCCGCTGAATAAATCCATACCTTCATCGGGAGTCTGGTAAAGAAGTCCTAAAGAATAATCTTTTTGCACTTCCAATGTATCTTCAAAGTCCGGGACTATACCGCCTGCTGTTAATTTGCCGGGAATTTTAAGGTTATACTTGTTGAGATAAAGCAAACTGTCGTGCCTGAAAGGATAGTTGGTAAAGTGAAAAGTTTCTCTCGGATATGCTGCTCCCTGCTTGTTACGTTTATCATAATAAACATAAGAGGTATCTTTGCTTATAAATTCGGGGAATTTTGCAATCTTTTTGGCTCCGGATTTATTTGTTTTAACGTCTATTCTGATTTTTCCGGTAACATTTTCTATTGCCGATTTCAGAAATACGGGTCTGTCTTTTTCTCCGGTTTCTTCAAAATCTTTATCCCAAACTCTGTATATCAGCGAATCGCCTTTAATTACGTCAACATCGTAATTTTCGTAGCTGAATTTAAAATTTTTTCCGTAAAAATCGGCTAAAGCTACTCTTAAACGTCCCGCAAAATACATATCACGATTTTTTCCTATTACAAATGATTTATTCGAAGGAACAAATCCTACTTTTTTTCTTTCGTTTAAAATAACTCTGTCAACTCCGTAAACAACCATATTTTTGGTTTTGGTATTTAAAACCGCATTTACCAACGGGAATAAAACCGCATCGCCTTTTCGTTTTTCTCCTTTTGATATTACGTTAATAACATCATAATCTTTTTTATCGAAAAAGAATTTTATGTAATCATACAATTTTTGTTTTACGGTAACATATTTTGTTTCGGGATTATAATCCAGAAAACCTTCATACCATAATCCCATAAGTCTGTGAACTGTTCCGGAAACGCTTTGTCTGACATAAGCAGCGTAATCTTGAGCGTAAAAACTTCGCGAATTAATTTTCAGGGTATATTTTTTAATTTGAAATAAAGGGTTTTTTTGTTCATACATCATATGCTTGGTAAAATCTTCTTTAGTGAAAAAATCTTTAGAGCGTATTTCTGCCGTATTTCCTAATTTTGAATAAAACCAAATTAAAGTATCCGTAATATTCCATGTAATATTATCGGTTTTTATATATACTTCCTGGTAAGAATCGAAAAACGGCAGATTACCGGTTCCTTTATGATTTCTGGTAAAAGAAAATGTATTGTTATTTATTAATATACTTACGTCAGGATGAGTAACGGAATCGGAAGGCGGTAAAAATAAAGTAACGGCTGCTTGATTGGATTTTAATATACTGTCAACTGAAGAAAACTCTTTTGCTTCCGCTTTAAAGTAAACTTTTCCGTTTTTTACATATTCGGCTTGTGCTTTTAATTTATCGGAACCGATAAACTTCAATACCGGACCTTTCATTTCTATACCGCTTTTAAACAATACGTTTTTTTGCTTACTCTTTATCTTAAAATCAAAATCATAAGACCTGAACAACGGATAAAATCCTTGGTCTTTTGCTCTTTTCGATGCTTTATCGTCCAATCTTCCGAAAACGGGATAATCTAAAACTTCTTTGTTTATAAAACTTACACTGTCGGCTTTAAAACCGGTTTTTTTCATGTCTATGTCGTAAATATTTAAATCGGCTTTTATTTTTGACGGAGCATATCCGAAATATTCCCAACTTACATAACCGTTTTTTCCTTTCCACTTTGTCTTTAAAAATTCGTATTTACCGTTTGTTTTATGAATTATAAGAGTGTCTCCGTCGGTGCTTAACGCTTCGATATTCGACTTACGGAAATCAATTACGAATACTCCGTTTTCAATATCAAATTCATAATTTCCTTCGGCAAACATCCACACGGAAGATTTAGATTTATACAAATATTTCTCCGTAATAAAATCATAAATACCGTTTATATACCATTTTACTTGTCCCGAAGTCATGCCCGGAGTATTCATCATTTTATTAAGATAATTTAACCAAACTTCAAAATCATTATTATTATTTTTTTTTAATTCCGTAATCAATTTTATGAAATTCCATATTGTTTTGTTACGGTCAAAATGCCTGTCTGTTTGGTAATTTAACGCTTCAACCACAGTCTTTTTTTCCTGTTTGTCTAAACTTGAATTCCAGATACTTTCGAATACGGAAATAACGGAGTCTTTTTCGGTAAGCGATTCTTTTTTTGCAACATCCGCCTCTAAAGAATAAAACCTTTTCAACTCGGAAATTATACTGTCGCCGGTAATTTTTTTATCGAACTGAGCATATGCGTTATTCCCGAATACCGCAAAAAATATAAATAATATAAAAGTAAATTTATTCATACCCGAACTGTTTTTTATAAATTATATTAGCAAAAATAAGTAATTTTACCGCTTATCGGCATAAAAAAATTAAATTATCGAATATTTATCATCTTTTAATATTTTTTTTATAAAATTTGCAAATCGTGAACAACAAAAATAAAATACGCTCTGTTCTTAAAACAACATTAATGATTTTTATCATTACCGTCTTCACTTATGCGGTAATGGCCGTAATTACACACTTTTCGCTAAATTACAAATTGCCGGATTATAATTTCACGGACAGCTTAATGTCTGTTTTTAATTTCAATACAGATATATTTAAGTTTTTTTCCGGATTTATTCTCATAAATATCTTCTGGATTACAATTGCCGTAAGCATAAATCTGTTATTAAAACAAATCAGACGTAAAACATGAAAAAACTTTTATTAATTATAGGTTTTGCAAGTTTAACATACTTTTCAGGCGCACAAGAGTTAAAGTCTTACGAATTTCCGCGCGGAGATATCAGATTTATGTTTTATAACTGTGAGAATCTTTTTGATACGTTTGACGACTCTCTGAAAAACGACGAATCTTTTTTGCCGGACAGAGAACATTACTGGACACCCTCAAAATACAGAAAAAAACTTTACAACATATCAAAAGTAATAATGGCAACAGGTCAATGGGAACCTCCGGAAATAATAGGTTTATGCGAGATTGAAAACAGAAAAGTATTAAACGATTTAACAAAAAAAACAGGACTTAAAAAGTTTAATTACCGAATCATACATAAAGAATCACCGGATAAAAGAGGTATTGACGTAGCAATGCTCTATCGTCCGGATAAGTTTTATCCTTTAATCTATAAAACTTTTAAAATAACTTTCCCGTTTGATTCGGACAAACCCACAAGAGATATTCTTTACGTAAAAGGCATTGACGATTTTAAAGACACTTTACACATTTTTATAAATCATTGGCCTTCGCGTTGGGGCGGACAAAACGAAACAGACCGCAAACGGCGTTTTGTTGCTTCGGTCTTACGCAATATAGTCGACTCTTTATTCTCGGCGGAAAATAATCCTGATATTATTATTGCCGGAGATTTAAACGATTATCCTACTAACAACAGCGTTATTAAAGACTTAAAAGCTCTTACGGATTTCAATAACCCGAAAAGCGAAGAACTGTACAACTTAGCATGGTATCTGCAGGAAATTAAGCACCAAGGTTCTCATAAACATGCCGGAGAATGGGGCGTTTTAGACCAAATTATAGTATCCGGAAACTTACTTAATAAATTAAACAAACTTTATACTTCGCCCGATAATGTTCATGTATTAAATGCTCCTTTTTTGCTCGAAGATGATAATAATTATACAGGTAAAAAACCTTTCAGAACATATACGGGATTCAGATTTCATGACGGATACAGCGATCATCTTCCGGTTTATTTAGATCTTTTTCGAAAATAAAAAATATGCAGAATAAAATATTAATTTTAGATTTCGGCTCACAATACACTCAACTAATTGCCAGAAAAATACGAGAACTTAACGTATATTGCGAAATATATCCTTACAATAACCGCCCGGAAATAACAAACGAAATAAAAGGAGTAATTCTGTCCGGCAGTCCGTTTTCCGTAAGAGACCCCGAAGCTCCGCTGCCTGATTTATCAGACATAAAAGGGAAGTTGCCCTTATTGGGAATTTGCTACGGAGCACAATATTTAGCTCATTATTACGGAGGTGAAGTTGCTCCGTCAGAGCATAGGGAATACGGCAGAGCAGAACTTAACATAATAAATAATTCGTGCAAATTATTCGAAGGAATAAAAAATAATTCTCAGGTTTGGATGTCGCATGCCGATACCATTATAAAACTTCCGGAAGATTATAAAATTACGGCAAGCACAAACAATATAAAAACAGCTGCATATAAAATCGAAAACGAAGAAACATACGGTTTACAATTCCACCCCGAAGTATATCATTCGGTTTACGGCAAAGATATTCTCAAAAACTTTGTTTCCGGCATATGCGGAATATCACAAAACTGGACACCGGAATCTTTTATAGAAACTGCAATAAACAATCTGAAAAAAGAAATAAAAAACGAAAAAGTAATATTGGGCTTATCAGGCGGTGTAGATTCTACCGTTGCGGCTGTTTTACTTAATAAAGCCGCAGGAAAAAATTTATACTGTATATTCATAAACAACGGACTACTGCGAAAAAACGAATTTACGAATGTTCTGAAATCTTACGAAGGTATGGGGCTTAACGTAAAAGGAACAGATGCAAAAGAACTGTTTTATTCCGCTCTTAAAGGAGTTACTGACCCCGAAAAAAAACGCAAAATAATAGGCAATACTTTCATAAAAGTTTTTGACGAAGAAGCCCGTAAAATTAAAAACGTAAAATTTTTGGCCCAAGGAACAATTTATCCGGACGTCATAGAATCTCAATCCGTAAAAGGTCCGTCGGCAACAATAAAATCACATCATAACGTAGGCGGATTACCGGATTTTATGAAATTAAAAGTAACAGAACCTCTGCGTTTGCTTTTTAAAGACGAAGTTCGAAAAGTCGGAGCAGAATTGGGCATAAAAAAAGAACTTTTGGAAAGACATCCTTTCCCCGGTCCCGGGTTGGGAATACGTATTTTAGGAGAAGTTACTCCCGAAAAAATAAATATACTTCAAGAAGCCGACGATATTTTCATATCCGAACTTAAAAAACACGAATTATACAATAAAGTATGGCAAGCGGCAACAATACTGTTACCCGTAAAATCCGTAGGTGTTATGGGCGATGAACGAACTTACGAAAACACCGCTGTATTACGTGCCGTAAACAGTGTTGACGGTATGACGGCAGACTGGTCACAATTACCTCACGAATTTCTGGCTAATGTTTCAAGCAAAATAACGAACAAAGTAAAAGGCATAAACAGAGTAGTTTACGATATAAGTTCGAAACCTCCCGCAACTGTTGAATGGGAATAACAGGTTGTTAAGGAACCTCCACATTATTTAATATACCTGCAATAATATCCTCGGAAGTTACGGATTCTGCTTCAGCTTCATAAGTTAATCCTATGCGATGACGCATAACATCTTTACAAACGGCTCTCACGTCTTCGGGAAAAACAGCGCCTCTGTGCTGTATAAATGCGTATGCTTTAGCGGCAAGTGCCAAATTAATACCCGCTCTCGGCGACGCTCCGAAAGAAATATAATTCTCAAAATCTTTTAATCCGTAATCTTCAGGATACCTCGAAGCAAAAACAATATCAACAATATATTTCTCAATCTTTTCGTCAAGATAAATATCTTTAACAAGTTCTTTTGCACGCAAAATATCATCTAAAGAAAGCACAGGGTTAATCTCCGGATAATCTTTTGTAATATTTTGTCTTATAATTAATTGTTCTTCACTTTTCTTAGGATAATCTATAATTACTTTAAGCATAAATCTGTCAACCTGAGCTTCGGGCAAAGGATATGTCCCCTCCTGCTCTATAGGATTTTGAGTAGCCAAAACCAAAAACGGTTCTTCCAATTTATATGTATTTTCTCCTATCGTAACCTGTTTTTCCTGCATGGCTTCGAGTAAAGCACTTTGAACCTTTGCCGGCGAACGGTTTATTTCGTCGGCTAAAACAAAATTTGCGAATACCGGACCTTTCTTTGTAATAAACTCTCCTGTTTTATGACTGTAAATCATGGTTCCCGTTAAATCGGCAGGAAGCAAATCGGGCGTAAACTGAATACGGCTGAATTTAGCATTAATAATTTTTGCCAAAGAAGTTACCGATAAAGTTTTCGCCAAACCGGGCACCCCCTCAAGCAATATGTGTCCGCCTGTCAGAAGACCTGTCAACAAACTGTTTATCATATGCTTTTGCCCTACAACCACTCTGCTCATTTCAGAAATAATCGTATCCGTAAATGCACTTTCCGTTTTTATTTTTTCATTAAGTTCTCTGATATCAACCGCCATTGTTTATATTTTTAATTTAAAATTCATAAACGCAAAATTATAAAGCTTAATTGTTTGAAAAAATAAAAAATAATATTATTTTAATGCAACTATTTGCTTCTTTTTTAATCTATATATATAAGTTTAACATAAATATATCAAATTATGAAAAAATTATTTTTTACTTTACTATCTGCCGTTTTTCTTATTACGACAGTTTTTGCTCAGAAAACAACCGTAATAGAATTAAAACAAAAAAATGAAAGTTTTAAAGTTACAAG
>JAADDR010000001.1 GCA_013153865.1 Chlorobiota bacterium
AACCGAATTATGAATTATGAATTATAAGTTATGAATTATGAATTATGAATTATAAGTTATGAATTATGAATGAAAATATTGTAAGAGATAAGAGCTTTAAGTTTGCCGTTCGGATCGTTAATTTTTATAAACTGCTGATTGAACGAAAAGAATATGTAATGAGTAAACAAATTCTTCGTTCGGGAACTTCAATCGGTGCAAATATAAGAGAAGCACAAAATGCTCAATCAAATGCGGATTTTATACATAAATTAAGTATAGCTCAAAAAGAAACAGACGAAACACTTTATTGGTTGGAACTGTTAAAAGAAACAGAATACATAAGCGAAACAGAATTTGACTCATTATCGGATGATTGCACGGAATTGCTAAAATTATTAAGAAGTATTATTATCACATCTAAAAATAAAAGTAAGAAGTTATGAATTCATAATTTATAACTCATAATTTATAATTAAACAAAATGGTAAAATCACTAATACTCACCGGCTTCGGAATAAACTGCGAAACAGAAACGGGAGCCGCATACAAAAATGCAGGTGCGGAAGTTACAATCATTCATTTCAACGAATTAATGAACGGAACTTACAATCTGCACGATTTCGACATTCTTAATTTTCCCGGCGGTTTCTCTTTCGGCGACGATATTGCTTCCGGAAAAGTAATGTCCAATAAGGTGAAATACAAAAAAATGCAAAACGGCAATACGTTTATAGACGAAATTAGGAAATTCATCGACAACGGAAAATTCATTCTCGGTATCTGCAACGGATTTCAAATACTTGTCCAACTCGGATTATTGCCGAACATAAATCGGAACTTCGAACCCGAAACGGCACTTGTTGCCAATAATTCAAACAAATACGAAGACCGTTGGGTATATTGCAAAATAAATCCGGATACCAAAACACCGTTTTTGAAAAACATAGACCTCTTACCTGTTCCCGTAAGGCACGGAGAGGGCAAACTGATTATAAAAGACGAAAAAACAAGAAATAAAATAATCGAAAATAACCTTATTGCTTTGCAATATGCCGATAAGAACGGAAACATAACCGACGAATATCCTGCAAATCCAAACGGTTCCGAACTTGCAATCGCAGGGCTGACCGATACAACGGGGCAAATATTCGGACTTATGCCGCACCCCGAAGCTTATCTGAGTTTTTACAACAATCCGCAATGGGCAAAAATGAAAAGAGAAGGCAACAAACCGGAAAGACAATTTACCGGACAAGCTGTATTTGATAATATTGTTAATGAGTTGAAAGAAAAAAGTTCATAAAGTTAAAAGTGAAGTAACATGTATCGATATTGGAACATATATTATCAGAGCAGATACAATAGGATACTATTAATTACTTGACAATAACCGGAAACATTATAAACTTTTAACTTTATACTTTACAAACTTTAAACTTATGAAAATCGAAAAATTTGAAGACATATTGTCTTGGCAAAGAAGCAGAAAGTTAGTTATTTCAGTATATGAAATATTTAAAGACCACAAAGATTTCGGTTTTAAGAACCAAATCGAAAAAGCAGCTGTTTCTGTTATGAATAACATTGCCGAAGGATTTGAAAGAAAGTCAAATAACGAATTTAAATATTTTTTGTTTGTTGCAAAAGGTTCGGCGGCAGAAGTAAGATCTATGTTGTATTTAGCCAAGGATCTGAATAAAATTAAAAAAGAAAATTTTGAAAATTTATACAAACTTACAATTGAAATATCAAAACTTTTATCAGGTCTGATAAAAACTTTATAGACTTTCAACTTTATGAACTTTTAACTTTTACCTTTTACCTTTTACCTTTATGAACTTTCAACTTTAAAAACTGTAAACTAATGATTATAAAAACAGCATTAATCAGCGTATCCGACAAAACCGGAATAACCGATTTGGCAAAAATCCTGAAAAAATACGATGTCGAAATAATATCAACCGGCGGAACAAAAAAAGTCCTTGAAGATGCAGGCGTTGAAGTTACCGATATTTCCTCCGTTACCGGAAATCCCGAAGCATTCGGCGGACGTATGAAAACTATTTCCTTCAATATCGAAAGCGCATTACTTTTCGACCGCGAAAAAGACGCCGAAGAAGCCGCAAAACTCGGCATAAAACCTGTCGATTTGGTGGTTTGCAATCTTTACCCGTTTGAAAAAGTAATGTTGCAACGAAAAGATTTCGATACGCTTATTGAAAACATCGACATCGGCGGACCGACAATGATACGCGCGGCGGCAAAAAACTTTAAGTATGTTACCGTTATAACGGATATTGCTGACTACAAAGATTTTACGGAAGAAATAGAGAGGGGTGGGGGAGCAACTTCTTACGAATATCGCAAAAAAATGATGGCAAAAGCATTTAATCATACTGCCGATTACGATGCAATGATTGCTCAAACAATGGATGCCCAAATCGGAAAAATATCTTTCAGACTGAATTTTAAAAACGGTAAAAAATTAAGATACGGCGAAAATTCACATCAAAAAGCATATTTTTTCAGAATGAAAGAAGCCGAAAATACTTATCACGACATGAAAATACTGCACGGTAAAGAGCTGTCTTTTAATAATATACTCGATATTTCGGGAGCCGTTAATGCCGTAAAAGATTTACCGAAAATTGCATGTGCCGTAGTAAAACATTCAAACCCCTGCGGATTGGCACAAGGCGACAACCAAAGAGACGTGCTGGAAAAAGCATGGCAGGGCGACCCTGTTTCCGCATTCGGTTCGATTATAGCTTTCAATACCGGCTTAAACAAAAAAACCGTCGAATTTTTCGGACTTAACGACAAAGACAAATCTAAACGCAAATTCATCGAAGTCGTCATTGCTCCGAGAATTGATAAAGATGCTTTGGAATATTTGCAACATCATAAAAATCTGCGTGTTATAGAGTATGACTTAACAGAACTTCCCGAATATAAAGACCTGCGTTTCATAAACGGAACTCTTTTAAGTCAGGATACAGACAATAAATTATACGACAAACTCGAACTCGTAACAGAGCAACAACTTGATACAGAAAACAATAAAGACATTATTGAGTTCGGATTAAATACAGTAAAAAACATAAAATCAAATGCAATAGCAATCGTAAGAAAGAAAGCAGGCAATTATCACCTTATGGGAATGGGAGCAGGACAACCAAATCGTCTTATTTCTACGGAATTGGCATTAAGCAAAGCAAAAGAATTTATCCGGCAGGATTTTAAAGGCAAAGAAGAAAATTTTGAAGCATTTTATAATGAAGAAATAAAAGATGCAATTTTAATCTCGGACGCATTTTTTCCGTTTCCGGATAATGTGGAACTTGCCGCCGCAAACGGTATTAAAACAATCGTTCAACCCGGCGGTTCGATTAGGGATAAAAGCGTAATCGAAACATGCAACAAACTCGGTATAAGTATGATATTTACCGGAATACGACATTTTAAACATTAATTTTACTGTGTAGAGACAGCCCGGCAGGCTGTCTCAAAAAAATAAATCGTTTTAAAAAACTTAACTCCTTAATGGTAAAGAACAAAGAAATGAATACATTGGAAAAATTTGAAAGTCCGCAACTGAAAAAAATACATGCGGGCAAAGTGCGAGACAGCATTCGCATCAACGACAAAAAACGTATGATAGTCGTAACCGACAGAATTTCGGCATTTAACAAAAACCTGAAAAACAGTGCAATACCCTACAAAGGCGCCGTACTTAATTCATTAACAAACTTTTGGTTCGACAAAACAAAACACATCATCGACAATCATTTTATCGAACAAATCGATGATAACATCAGCATCGTAAAAGAATGCAAACCGATAAAAATCGAAATGATTGTGCGGGCATACCTCACCGGCTCAATATGGCGAGGTTACCGAAACGGACAAAGAACTTTCAGCGGTGCGGAAGTCCCCGGCGGTTTAAAATCAAATCAAAAATTTCCCGAACCGATAATAACACCCACCACCAAAGACGAAAACGACAGCGAAATAACCGAAGCCGAAATAATTAAAACCGGATTGGCAGATGAAAAGACATACCGAAAAATGAAAGAAATTTCATTAAAACTTTTCAAATTCGGTTCCGATTTCCTTGCTGAAAAAGGCATCATTCTCGTTGATACAAAATACGAATTCGGCATATACGACGGTAAACTTATTTTAATGGACGAAATTCACACGCCCGACTCTTCAAGATTTTGGAAAAAAGAAGATTACGATAAATCACCCGAAGATGTGGTTCAGGCGGACAAAGAATTTGTGCGACAATGGATGCTCAAAAATAAAATAAAAGGCAAAACACCCGACGTGCTTCCGCCGGAAGTCATAGAAGAAACATCAAAACGCTACAAAGACATTTACAAAGACATAACGGGCAAAGAAATCCCCGAAACAAAAATTGACGTAAACACGCGCATTTA